>WSYG01000032.1 GCA_009773735.1 Erysipelotrichaceae bacterium | reverse complement strand
GGCATTCTATCCCACACATCATGACAACGCGCAACACAGATGCCGTGTGTGGCCAACAGAGCCATTTTTTGTTTGCGTGCTTCAAGTAGTTTTTGATGAGGAGATGTGCTTTCTTCATAGAAGCAATTCTCATGGGTCACGATAAAATTGATGCCTTGTAGAGCTGCTTGTTTGATGACATTCATGGTGACGATCCAACAGACCCCAACTTTTTTGACTTCTAAAGTCGGATCTCCAAACAATACGATGTCTCTGGTCTTGTCGAAATTGACCCAAGGTCCTTGTTGATTCAGATGATCGATGATAACCTGTGCTTTCATGGTGCTCCTTGTTGATCAAAATGTTAAAATTTCATCATGATGTATATACAAGATATTATATAATGTTTTACAGTGTTAAACAATGGGTCCTTGTTATTTAACACATCTAACTTATTGATGTTTAGACCAAATCAACATAGGGCAATTCGGAATTTACTACAAAGATTTCAAGGTTTACTCAAAATTCAAATATGCCAAACTCTAACATTCGCCAAAAAACATCAAAAGTGTATGTATATCAAAGAAAACGATTTTATTATAAGAAGTTTGACTTATCACTGTGTTATTTAAATCTCAAAGGATTACAATAGAATCAGAGGGAAGAAAATGAGCAAAGAACGTAAATTGATTATTCGATTCATGGCTGTTTTCATGATTGCCTATCTGGGTTTTACACTACCGTATACTTTAGCAATTCCTTACATGATCGAGGTTGGTTATACCCCAACCGAGCGTGGTCTAATCTTAGCTGGAATGTCTTTGGTGGGCATATTTGGACAATTTATATTTGGCTACTTGTGTGATCGCTTCCTAACCGTCAAGAAATTCTTCTTCGCTACCATCATTGCGCTGGTCGTCTTTAGTTGGTTAGCTTATGCGACCACTAAAAATATGTTGTATTATCATCTCATCACCATCGCTTTCACGGGTGGCTTATTCCAGATTGTTATGGGTTTATTGGATGCTTGGACTTTAGAAACAGATGCCTATTTGGTCCTTCACTATGGTAAAATTCGTGCTTTTGGAGCTTTAGGTTGGGCCATTGGAAGTCCGATGACTGCCTATATTGTCAGTCAATATGGTTACGATAAAATCGGACTAGCCAATTTGGTGATCACGATTGTGACCTTGTTGTTGTCTTGGAATCTGAAAGATGCAGTTAAGATTAAAGGCAAAGAAAACATCAAGTGGCAAGATGTTGGGCAACTTATCAAACAGAAACGATATCTCTTGTTGGTGGTAATCTTGTTGTTGCTGAATATCATCTTGGCTGCAGACATGTATACCGTTATCGATAAAATGCTCAGTATTGGAGGAACCAATGCCGATGTCAGTATGAAATGGTCTTTCCAAGCTGTCATGGAATTGCCTTTGTTCTTTGTTGGAGGTTGGCTCTTGGTAAAGTTTGGTGGCAAGAAATTATTATTGTTTGCTGCTGTCATGTATTTCATTCGCTTCTTGGGTTCAGCTTATGCCACAACACCATTAATGTTGATTGCTGTTTCTGGGCTCCAGATGTTCACCTTTCCTCTTCTAAACGTTTCATCCAAAGTGCTGATTGCAGATGAATCTCCAATTCACTTGCGTTCATCTGGGCTCTTGTTTGCAACCTCTATGTCTTATTCTTTGGCCACCTTGATTTCACCAATTCTCTTTGGATATATGGTTGAAAAATTCGGTGCTAATGAAACACTTTATGGTATTGCTGTAGCCTGTCTAATTCCTTTCTTATTGATCTTGTGGTACATAACCATGAAACCTCAACCCAAAGAGATTTTGCCACTCAATAATTAACTTATCCATTAAATCAATAACCCTTAAAATGGGTTGTAATGGTTATGGTGGTGAACCATCAAGTGTTTGTAAAATGAGTATAAAGCCATGTTATCAAAGTCGAAACGACCTCTAAAATGAGAGATCTATTGTAAATGATAAGCAATGTGTAATACACTGAACTAGAAACAACTTACTGGGGTCAGCATGAATGAACTAGAAATCAGACAAAAAATTGAGAAGTTGCTGGAAAACAGTACTTTTGATTTGACCGAGTTCAGTTATGATCCTTTAATATTCGGTAACTTGAGTGCCGTAATCTATAATGATACCAAAGCTTATCAATTTTCAACTGATCGAGGCGAGATCTGGTGTAATCGTGAATTGATTTATCCTAATAATTATCATGTGAAAGGTCAAGAAGACACGCCGGTTTATCTTATGAAAGCCATTCAGAAATTATTAGATGATAAGAAGATCGCACTTGAGCAATGTTCAGAAACGACTCGTACTATTCTTGACAAACTCAGCGATTTGATCGAGCTCGATAAGGTGCTCATGTCGGCCGATATCCGGGAATCCAAAAAAGGACCAATCCGATTTGAATCAGTGATTTTGGATAAAGAAAATCATATTAAATTTGTTGTCTATGAGGATGGGGATATCTGGACCAGTTTCTTATTCAATGAAAAATATTATTATGCATTAAATTACGAGAGTGATCAAGAGGTTATCGATGAGGCTGTGTTGGCCTTCAGAAATGTTTATTCTTATCCGATCAAATATGTTTTGGTCTACAAAGGGAACAAATTGATGAAACAAACATTGTATATCGATAAAGGGAAACAATGGGAATGGATCGGGGTGCAGTATTTTGTGCTAAAAAGATTGGTCAATCCCTTCGCCAAGACTGTGACCGAAGAAATCCTTTACAATTTTTCGAAGAATAAAGTTAAAAAGTAAAATGGTGTTGAAAAACAAGAGTCCATTAATAAAATATCTTAGCGATACAGATCGTGGTCTTGGCAAACTCACCATGGGACACGATTGACGATATCTAAGCGTTGAACCTAAAATGTGGAGAATGCTCCACCTTGATCGAATACTAAGACCGTGGTGAGTTATACAAACCAAGAGAAAGGTTCCCAATTATTGTGATAAAATTAAAATAATGGATTCTCCTCTTGTGATTCACGTTCATTGATTTAACAATCTATTCTATTTTGAACAATTATGTTGGAAGGGCAATATTAGGTGGAAAAAATCGTGCAAACCAACGGTTTGGGAATGCAGTTATAAAAGAAATAACGACTCACCAAAATAGGGACTATTCCAGAATATCCAAAAAATCGAGATTATTATACATTTTTACAAATTCACAAAACCCAAGGAGGTTATCATGACCAAAAAGAAAGCTATAGAATTGACACGTTTTGAAGCAGCAGAATACATCGACCAATCCGTTCTAAAACCCGAATTCAATGACGAAGAAATCAGGAAGTATATCCAAGAGGGCATCGACTTCGGATGTAAAACCGTCTGTGTAAACCCAACATCCTTGGATATCGCAGCAGAATTAACCAAAGGCACAAAGACAAAGATTTGTGTAACCTGTGATTTTCCGTTTGGATTGTCCCCAACGGAAGTTAAAGTTCAGCAAGCGAAATACTATGTTGAACACTACGATATATTTGAATTGGATATGGTTGCCAACTATGGTTGGATCCGTAGTGCGCGTTGGGATCTTTATGAAGCCGATATTAAAGCTGTCACCGAAATATGCCACAAACATAAAACAGCTGTAAAAGTCATTCTTGAGACAGATGCTTTGACCCTTGAAGAAGTTCATCAAGCCTGCATAATCGCAGCGCAAGTCGGTGTTGATTTCGTTAAAACATCAACAGGATTTTTTGTGGGTGCCCGTAATGATGGCGCAACCATTGAAGTGTTGAAAGTGATGTTGGATGCGGTTAACGGAAAATGCAAAGTTAAAGCGTCAGGTGGAATTAGGACGCGTGAAAGATTCCTTGATTTCATCGATTTGGGTGTAGACCGTATGGGTATCGGTTATAAATCAACCGGAACCGTATTAAATACAACCATAGAAGAAGTTCGTAAAGAAAAATAAATTTGGTTTGTTTGTAAATCCATAGGGGGTAATAACTATGGGACGCATCATTCATTATGCTTCAATGATCGTAACCGGTTGTGGACCAACGATTAAAAATGCTGCTCTTGTTGAAGAGGATGGCAAAATTGTTTTAGTGACGACTGCAGATGACCCTAAGGTTAAGGGATGGGGCAATGACTCTAACGTTCAACACATTTATCACAAAAGATTTACACTGATCCCTGGTTTTATTGACCAACATACGCATGGTGCTTTAGGATTCGATTTTATTTCAGTGAATCAAGATAATCTACGTGAAATCGCAACGTTTTATGCCCAAGAAGGATCGACTTCTTTTTTGACGTCGCTCATGACTTTACCCCATGATCAAGAACTTGAGATCTTAAGTACCTATAGCTCACTGAAACCCTGTATTGATGGAGCACGATGGATTGGCATTCATGATGAAGGTCCATTCATTAGCCTTAAATACAAGGCCATGATGGATCCTTTGGGCATTCGACCAATAAACATCAATGAGCTTGAAGAAAATATCAAGGCTTGTGGTGGAAAATTGAAAATGGTCACTGTTGCGCCTGAACTTGAAGGAATTGAAGCGTTCATCAAGACATGTGCTCGTTTTAAAATTGCGGTGATGTTTGCCCATTCAGATGCGACTGCCAAACAGACCCTGCATGCCCTACATGAAGGCGGAGATGGGTTTACTCATCTTTATAATGCCATGACTCAACACACCCACCGAAACCCTGGAATGGTAACTGCAGCCTTAATAGAAGGAAACAGTTACTGTGAATTGATTGTTGATGGATTTCATGTTGATCCATTGGTCATTAAAATGACTTATGAGAAAATTGGAAGTAAACGGATCATTGGCGTGACAGATGGTAATCCTGCTAAAGGCTTGGGAGACATCGAATTTGAGTTTGGAGGAGTAAAGTGTATCAGTAAAAACGGTCGTGCTCTTACAAAAGAGACCCAACGAATCGCTGGATCAACCGTCGGAATGATCGATGTTTTTAGAAATCTAATGACTTTTACGGGTTGCTCAATTGAGGAAGTTGTTGAAATGTGCAGTGTCAATCCAGCACATTTGTTGAAACTAACTGATATTGGACTGCTAAAGCCTGGATATAAAGCAGACTTTATTGTGTTGGATGAACAATATCAAGTGTTGTCTACCTATCGAGATGGTCGCTGTGTTTATAATGCGCCCGGAAATAAATGAAAACCATGAAAAAACAAATCGTACATGTCGAGCCCATCTTCAAAGAAAGAATATGGGGTGGAAATCAAATCAAAACCAGATTCCATGGGATAACCGAAATAGATCCTGTGGGTGAGATTTGGAGTGTCGCCGCATTAAAAGAATTTGGCGACAATCGATTAAGTGAATTAAACATGTCACTCAGTGAGGTGTATGAACAATATCCTGATTGGTTTGGTTGTTCAAGCCGCAATTTCCCAATTCGTTGTACATTTATTGATCCAATAGCTTGGCTTTCAGTTCAAGTTCATCCAACAGATGTCTATGCTCAAAAAACTATGAACACAAGCGGAAAATCAGAAGCTTGGTACATCATTGAAACCAAAGAAAACCACAAAGTCCAATTTGGTCACTCGGCAAATAACCGTGAAGAATTTGCACAACTTGCTCAAACGGGAAATTGGGATCAGTTGTTAAGATTTGTCGATGTTAATCCAGGTGATTTTTTAAATGTACCTGCTGGAACCATACATGCGATTGGCAAGGATATTTTAGCTTTTGAAATCGCACAAAATACGGATATAACATTTCGAATCTATGATTATGACCGAGTAGATAAAAAAACAGGAAAAACCCGCGATTTACATTTTGAACAAGGACTTGATGTTTTGAAATTCCCCCATCAAGAAAGTGGTCCGATCCACCCTGATGCATTTGAAGATAAAGGCTGTATGATCACCAATTTTATTGATAAAGCGCACTATTTTACATTATATAAAATTGAAACGACCAACCAAGGTGAATTTAACATGTCTCATTTTTACTTTTTAAGTGTTATTGAGGGAAAAGGGCAGGTCAATGATATCCAGGTGCAACCAGGGATGACCTTGTTGATTCCCAGTCAATTTGGCCCCATCAATATCAGTGGAGAAATCATCGCTCTAATTAGTTCATATCATGATTAAGTCATATATTTATTTGTTCCGTTGAAATTTGTTGAATCGTATATGATTAATTATTAAGTCTTTAGGGAATGAAAATCCTCAGGAGAAAAACATGAAAATTCGTAAAACACCAAGCATATCCTTTCAATTGCCATTTGATTTAAGTGGTGATCATGTAGAAGCCTATGTAAAGAAAATAAGTGATCTTGATGCTTCCTATGAAGGCGAGATCCCGGATATCTTAGCAGACAAAATGGCATATCGGGTCGCTTCAATTCCTGCCCCGACGCCTACTTATGAGGGATCACTTAATTTCGGAATCACTTATCTTTATCCCTATACCATTAATGGGGAATACAGTATGACACGCGGACATTTTCATCAGAATCGAAGTTTTGATGAATACTATGTTGGGATCAGTGGGATTGGATTCCTATTGCTTTGGGATGGTCAAGATGAAGTATTTGTTGAGAGTGTTTATCCTGGATCAGTACACTATATCAACGGAAAATATGCCCATCGTCTTATCAACATTGACGCAAAAGAAACACTCGCAGTCGGCGCATGTTGGAACACTTTAGCGGGTCATGATTATGAAACGATCAATCGACTTGGGTTTCCGGTTCGCTGCTTTGAGATTAATCAAAAACCAGTTTGGATTAATAGGACTAAGTAAAATATATTAAGTTTGCTTGTGTCATCTGAGAATCGCTAATGCGATTGCTATGTGATGAAGGCGATGATACAATGAATATTATCAGCCAAAAATCGCATTATTGAATGAAAATAGGTGTTGTATCCATCAAAACGGTTTTAATAAACTATAGGATAAAGTTTGATCATCATTTCACCAGGGGTCCGATATGAAAATCAGAATTAAGCCGTTTGGGATAGTCGGTTTGGTACGTATAGTCTTCTATATTCTTTTTATAGCAGCTGCAATATCAATCTTTGTTGTTGCATTAATCATTCAAACTAATCAATACTTGTATCTAAGTATTTTTGCCATATGGCCACTATTTAGATTGTTTTATCGTAGCTATCAGAAATCGGTTACTGTGGATGGAAAAACAATTACTTTCATAGTAGATCATGAAATGAAAGACTTTTTTAGATTACCCAAAGGCATTGTTGAAGAGTTTGATCTTGATAAATTAAAATTCTATGGGGTGTTTACAGGTATCTATATTCAAGATATCACAAAGGCAAAACGTGGGATTAAGAATAGCCATGAATATGATGTAGTTAAAGTTAAAGAAGGTGAATTCAAAATGAATGTAGGGACATTGACCATAGGAAGTCCTTTGGCATTTGTTTTTCAAGATGAAAGCTATGTCCTTGATGACTCTACATTTTCCGAGATCCAAATCGCAACGCTTTTTAGGGTACTCGAAGAAAACACAAAGATGGCTCCGTCTGGTGCACTTGAATCGGCTGATTTTAACAAACCAAATTCCATCAGTCTCATCCAATTCGCCAAAATGACCTTGGTATTGATCACTGGATTAATCATCGCATTCTATTTGCCTTTTCTCCAAAAAACGCTTACCAAATCAACTGCGATGGTGTTTACTTTCGAACCTCTTCAAATAACGTATATGTTCATGTTTGTTTTCGGAACCATCTCATTGATTATGCATATGTTTGCGAGAACTTCAATCAGTAAAGATAATAATTTTAAAGAATCTTTGGGGTCAACCACCTTGGTTTTAAGTGGCGTATTCATGGCACTTACACTTATTATTTTTATTGTTTCATTGGTTGTATAAACATTAAGAGAAAAAGGGGAAAGCTGATTCATCATTTGCGTCAGTCGTTGTGTTATGGAGGACTTGCTGGTTAAATATGGAATTGGATTGGGACGGCGTTTTTCACAAAATCAGAAGAAGGAATTTTTGGTTGCGATAAGTCAAGAGTTTACTCAATTGGGGTATCCGATTAAGTTTGCCAACGATGAAAAAAGAGGATCGCGTCATTCGACGAATTTGTTTATTGGAAACATCGCTGCTGCAAAAACCATCATCTTTACCCATTATGATACAGGATCACATATCTTGTGGCCAAATTTTAAGTATTATCCATTACACGGTGAAAAGTCCATGAAGACTTGGCGCAATGCAACTTTGATTCCACCTTTAGTACTTACTTTGATTGCAATTGCAGCGACCACTGTTTTAATGAACACCATTGAATTAAATGGACAAACTCGGCAAATACTGTTGACTGGTCTAGTGTTTTTTGGCTTATTGGGAATCAGTTATTTGGCGACTGGATTTGGAAATCGCTACAATCTAAATAAAAACACGGCATCTGTTTTAGCTTTATTAGAAATCGCAAAAAAATTATCTGCAGAGGATCGCGATAAAATAGCTTTCATGTTAGTGGATCATGGAAATGGCGATAATATGGGTGCTCAAATGATCCGCTTAGCTTTACCAACAACATATGATAAACGTTTGTTCGTTTTTCTGGATTGTATTGGTCGTGGTGACAACGTGAGAATTGGATACGTTGCCAACTTAGCAATCAATGCCAGAAAAATGAAAGAGAATTATAAAGGTAAGAAACAAATTGATACGCTTGAATGCGATACAAAACGGACCATTTATAAACCAACTTATTTTCTTCCCCAGTCCATGACGGTGTCATGTGGTAATCTAGATGAAAATAAAGAGCTTACTGTAGGTGGGATTAATACTGGAAAAGATAATTATGTTGAAACAGAGAATATCTATGACATTGCAGAGATGATCACCCGTACGTTTGCTAATAAAAACTAGTATAAAAAACCACAGAGTGGTTGGAGGAACTGATGGAAAGAGATCTACGCAGGGTTGGGATTTATCCTTATAAAGTTGGGAAATCAGTTTATTATGATAAACTCACGAAAGTAACTTATTTGGTTCCCAAAGATGATTTAAAAAACTTTGAACTTATGAGCAGCCGTTTTGTACTTGGAATCATGGCTGCAATTATATTTTTCTATGCGGTAATGCCCAATTATCTATATAGCGGTATTTTGGGTATAACTGTATATGTCGTCTTGGAAATCTACTTCCGCTTTGTGATGCTTAAGAAATACGAGATCATTAAGAATCCAAATATAAACAACCTTTACAATCGTAGAAAAACGATGGAGAAACAAGCTCCACGAATCCTGATGATCAAGGCCATGGGTTATTTCGTGAGTTCAATAGGGATTGTCGCTTTTTTGATGATTTACAAGTATCCTATTGAACAAGTCATTGCCATCATTGTCGTTGTTCTATATGCAATCTATAATGGCCTTATGAATTTATCCGTTTATTTAAAACTTAAAAACACAAAATAATAGAAGTTTTTAACCAAAACAATTAGTTATGATTGTGAATTAATTAGACCATTTTACGAACATTTTAAATTGTTGTAAATTATGGAATTAATGTGGGTAAAGATGTGATAATGAGATTGACAGCGCTTTCACCTAGGACTACAATAATCATATAAGTAGATTGATTTGGGATTAAAGGGGAACTATAATGAACAATAAAAATGATATCTTAAAATCAATTACCCATGGGATACTTGTATCTTGTCAAGCGTATGATCAAAACCCACATGCAACAGTAGAGGCGATGGTTACAATGGCTTTGGCTGGTAAAATGGGAGGTTGTGTTGGTTTTAGAGCGAATTCGCCTGAACATGTGAAAGCTATTCGTGATGCAGTTGGTAAGGAGCCGGTGATCATCGGGATCTGGAAACTTTTTGTTGAAGGAAATGATGTTTATATTACAACAACCATGGACGCTGTTTCCCAATTGGTTGCAGCAGGAAGCGATATTGTTGCGATTGATTGCACGGATCGTGTTAATGCTTATGGCTATAAAGGACTAACATTAGTACCACAAATTAAAAAAGAATTCCCTGAATTGGTGATTATGGCGGATTGCTCAAACATTGATGAAGCAAAGGCTGCAGCCAAAGCTGGGGTTGATATTATTGCCTCAACATTATCTGGTTATACAAGCTATACAGCAGACAAATATGAAAAGGGTATTGATCTTGAATTATTATCAGAAATGAGTAAGATTTCGGATATTCATATATTAGCTGAAGGAAGAATATGGACTCGTGAAGAAGCAGTAGAAGCATTTAAGGCAGGGGCGCATACTTGTGTCATCGGAACAGCAATCACCAATCCATGGCAAATCACAAAGCGCTTTGTCGATGCTAAGAATGAGTTTTTTAAGTAGGGGGTTAAATTCAGAAATGAATTTCTCATAACCATTTTATCTTTAAAAAGGAGGATTGAAAATGGAGAATTTGGGTTTAGCATTACTCGTTGGCGTAGTAGCCGGTATAATCGAGTGGGACATCTATGGTGGATTCCACACAATGATCAACCGCCCGCTAGCAGCTGGCACCATCATGGGTTTAGTGTTGGGGGACCTTCCAAAGGGTTTGTTTATTGGCGCTTCTTTGGAATTCGTCTATTTGGGCTCCATTTCTGTTGGAGCGGCGATTCCGCCTGACGCAGCATCTGCGACTTGTATTGCCACAGCGTTGGCGATCATTTCTGGCATAAGCAAAGAAGTTGCGATTGCGTTAGCAATTCCAGTTGCTTCTTTTGCGCAAATGCTACAAATGTTTATTTGGACAGTTAATACAGGTTTAATGCATAAAGCTGATCAAAGCGCTGTTGTCGGAGATATTGATGGCGCATGCAAATGGCATTATGTAGGTAGCTTCTTATTCTTCTTACAAGGTTTTGCTCCTGCTTTCTTAGCAATCTTGTTTGGGGCTCCTTATGTAGCTGATTTGGTTGCTGGTATGCCAGATCTCATTACTGGTTGGTTGAAACTTGCCGGTAGTATGCTTCCAGCGGTTGGGTTCGCAATGTTGTTCATTCTTATGAACAAACCAAAACTTACCCCGTTCTTCATAATTGGATTCGTATTGGCTGCTGCATTCAAAGGTTCATTAGTATCGACAGCGCTTATTGGTTTAGCTGCTGCGATGATTTATGTTAATTCAATGGATGATAGTGCTACTAAACATGTTAGAAGAGTAAGAGAATAGGGAGGAAAGAATAATGTCACTAAATAAAAAGATTACAAAAGCTGATTTGCATTCCGCTTACTGGCGCTCGTTCTTTGATATGTCTTCCATTAACTACGAACGTTTCCAAACTTTGGGTTATTTGTTCTCACTACAAAAAGTCCTAAAGAAGTTGTATGCTGACGATAAAGAAGGCTTAACAAGAGCTTGCGTTCGTCATATGGAAATGTTTAATACGATGCCGTTGTTTATCCCTTCAATCTTGGGAACCACGATTGCTATTGAAGAAAAAGTAGCAAATATGGAAAAAGGTGAAGATACATCCGAACTAGAAGAATCCATTAATAATATCAAAATTGGTTTGATGGGTCCTTTCGCTGGAATCGGCGATTCATTAGGTTGGGGTACCGTTCGTCCAGTATTGGCTTCCATTGGTGCTGCTATGGCATTAGGCGGAAGTTTCTTAGGTCCGATCTTCTTCTTGGTTATGTGGAATATCTTTAACTTCTCATTCCGTTACTACACATTAATGTATGGTTACAACAGAGGTACTTCGATGCTTCGTGATATTAAAACATCAAATATCATCGAAAAAATCTCGACTGGAGCTTCCATTCTTGGTTTGATGGTTTTAGGGGTGTTGGTTGCTTCTTGGATTAACATTAGAACTGTTTTGGAACTTACTGTTAAAGGTCCGGATGGCGATGTTGTTACCAATTTACAAGCTGTTTTAGATGGAATTATCCCGGGTCTGTTAGGCTTAGGTTTGACCATGTTAATCGTTTATATGATGCGCAGAAAATGGACTACAACGAAACTTATTGGAATTATCTTCGTTGCTGCCTTTGTTCTGTATGCTTTGAAGATTGCTGCCTAATTAAACTAAGCAAGGGTTCTTTAGTCGTTGCACTAAAGAACCCTTGTTTCTTTTTAAAATCACTTTGAAATCACCATGTTTATTTGTATAATAAGCATGAGCTATAACTAATAAAAAAGGAGAATATGAAAGTGACAAAGCTTATTTTGGTGGCTCATGGCGATTTGGGAAACAGTTTTCTTAGATCTGTAACCATGATTGCTGGAGATCAGAATCCGGATGAAGTAGCTGCGATTAGTTTTTCCCCTGATGATAGTTTAGATACGTTAAAATCTAGAATAGAAGAACAGTTGGTTAAGTTTAACCCAAAAGAAAACCATATTATTGTTTGTTGTGATTTGAAAGCAGGAACCCCCTTCAATGCATCATACTTGCTCTCAAAGAAATACCCACTACACATCGTATCTGGGACGAATCTTCCCTTGCTTTTAGAATTAGTAATGTCTAAAGATACTCTGACTGATCTTGAATCGATTAATGATATCATTGAATTAGCAAAAACAACAATATCTGTAATGTAAGGACTCATTAAATTGATGTCCAAAAAAAGGAGCAAATATGAGTGTTATTCTTTATAAGATTGATGAAAGATTAGTTCATGGACAAGTAGTCGCATCATTTGCAAAGTATCTGTCAGCTGATGAGTTTATCATCGTGAATGATAAGGTCGCTTATGATGATGACCAAATCACTTTAATGGAACTGGCTATTCCTGCGGGAACTGAAATGCAAGTTATTACGTGTGCGGAATTCAAGGAGGTCGTTGATACCAATGGCTTCTGGGGTAAAAAGACAATTGTTGTGTTTAGATACCTTACCGATGTCATGGAATGCATTCAACTTGGGGTTAAAATAGACCGGTTGAATTGTGCCGGTTTCTTTCAAAGTAAAGATAAACCCAATGCCATCAAATACAATAACAATTTGTTTTTAGATGATGAAGATAAAGCAAACCTACGCAAACTAGCTGACATGGGTGTAGATCTCTATTATCAATTGACTTTCGTTATGCAGGCATCACCGTTAACCTCGTTTGTTAAATTCTAATAAAAAAAGCGAAAGCTTTTTTTTATTTCCAGGAGCATGTATGGAAACAACATTAAAAGAATTGCTTAAAATCGCAGAAGCAAAAAACATCGCTTTTGCGTCCTTTAATGCCCCAAATTATGAGTCAGCGTTGGCGGTTGTTGAAGCTGCTGAAGAATTGCAGGTTCCATTTATTTTGAGTCATGGACCAGGGCATGATAAATATACAGACATCACGCGAGTTATGGATATTTATAAATCACTGACTAAGCATGTTAAAGTTCCGTTTTGTTTTCATCTGGATCATACCAGTGATCTTGACTATATTGAAAAAGCATTAAAATTGGGATTCACTTCTGTTATGTATGATGGCTCGCATGAATCCTATGAAGAAAATGTAAAAAATACGATAAAAGTTGTTGAAATGGCAAAACAGTACGGGGCTAGTGTAGAAGCAGAACTTGGTACCATTGCCAGTTCTTCTTATGGCAATTCAGAAACCTTGCTTGTATCCTCTAGTGAATACACGGATTCAAATCAAGCTAAGGACTTTGTTGAAAGAACGGGTATCGATATGTTGGCCATTGCGATTGGAACCGTTCATGGAGTGTATACTACTAAACCAATCTTGGATCTTAATCGTATCAAATTGATTCGCGAAGTCGTTGATGTTCCTTTGGTGCTACATGGTGGCTCTGGAATAGAAAACGAAGATATTCAAATTGCCATCGACAATGGAATTAGAAAAATTAATTATTACACCTATATGACTCTTGCTGGAGGTGAAGCAGTACAACGTTTTGTAAATAATCATGAAAAGATATTCTTCCATGACATTTCTCTCATAGCTATTGAGGGAATGAAGCAGGATGCACTACGAACCATGAAAATGTTTACGAAAAGAGATATTTAAGTTATTTCAAAAAGATTCACTTGCTTCTCAAAATCGGATTTATTCTATTTCTCGATGAAAGGATCGCTTATTTTCTTAATTGCTTCATAATGATTAGGGAAAACAGTCGAGTGTTTCAAACCGATTGATGTGCTGTTTCACCATTTTTGTTGTACAATATAACCCTTAAAGGAAAAACCTATGCCTGATCAAAAAAAAGAAATATGGATACATCGTATATCACATCATTATAATGTCGCAAAACCTTTATTGGATGAACAAGGCTATTTAACGATCGGTTATGCTGATCTCAATGATCCTAGATCTGATTTTCTAAAGAGAAATCTATTTAAAGACTTCTCCAGTTTCAATGCCTTCATCAAGACAACAAAACATTATAATGCCAGTCGTTTTTCGCTTCATAGGTTCTTGGCTTTGTTTAAGACAGGTGATTTGATTGTTGTCCCAGACCTAGAAGCTTTCTCAATTTACGAAGTCGTAGAAGGCTCTAAAACGATCAGAGGCTGTACCATTACTCCATTTAAAACACTTCAAGAACAAGAAGTGACCATAGGTAAAGCAGATCGTAATTTATATACCCATGATGGAACAAAGATGATCGACTTAGGATTCGCAGTCAAAGTAAAACCTGTCAGTATCGTAGGACTCAATGGTAGAACCAAAGACTGTGTCGATCTTCCTGTCAGTGATTTCGCAGATGAACTATTAGCATCTGCATTAAAAATAAAAAGCATCAATGGGGACATTACTCATCTTACAAAAAGCATCGAAAATGCTTTGAGAATATATAAAAACTAATCTCGCTCAGCGAGATTTTTTATAAGCTATATTGACTGATTCACAGTTATCGGTCAAAATGAATGATATGAAAGTGTGGACATCATCATGATCATAACCATTACCCCTAATCCTTCTTTAGACTATACGCTTTTTTTAGAAAGTGATCTAACCTTTGGTACAATTCATCGAGCCGATAACTTTACACTGAGTGCTGGTGGTAAAGGTTTAAATGGTTCCATGGTCCTCAATCAATTGAAAGTCCCATCCATCGCATTAACATTTTTGAGTGGATTTGTTGGCAAAAAAATACTTGAGGAGATGACTCAACATTCGCTCATTCAGTGTGATCCAATATGGATCAAAGATGAAAACCGGATCAATGTTAAAATCAGAAGCTCAAAAGAAACCGACATCAATTTAAAAGGTCCATACATTACTCTTGATGAACAACTTCAACTTCTCAACAAACTCAACTCGATCACCTCTGATGATTGGATCTTAGTCTGTGGTAGTTTGTCTAAAAATCTTAATTTTGATTTTCTAAAAGAGATTGCTCAGCGCATACAAAAAGTTGACGCAAAATTAGTGCTCGATGGGATAGACATTAAGCTTCATGATTTAGAAGTGCTGAAACCAACGTTGATCAAACCCAATCTCGATGAACTCAAAGCTTTATATCCAAATGAGAGTATTACGTTGGATAATTACAGACTGTTTGCATCCAAGATCTATGAGAAATACAAAACACAAGTTGTGGTTTCTTTGGGTTCTAAAGGAGCTTATTATTGTGGTAAACAAGGTGAAGTTCAAGTCATACAACCTGAAATTAAAGCCATTAACACGGTTGGGGCAGGGGATTCAATGCTTGCAGGCATCATATCCATTCTAAGTCGACATGGAAGTATCGAAGAAGCTTTGTGTTTAGGAGCTGCAGCGGGTGCCGCAACCGCAAGTTCACCTGGTTTAGCGACCTTAGATTCCATATTAATTCATCAAAAATCATGTTCAATCATTAAATTGATGTAAACTTGCTGAAGTTGAACTATAATTTATATAGAGAATTAAATATGGAGGAAACCATGGACCATACTACATTCATCATGCTTAAGCCAGATGCTCTAGAAGCTCACCTAGAAAACAAAATCTTAGATGTTTTTAGAGAAAACGGGATTACCATCTTAAGAAAGAAAGTCGTAATCGTCGATGAGAAGTTGATTCTTGCTCATTATGCTGAAGTCATCGAGCGTTTAAAAGATAACGTTCCTGATTTCCCACAACGCATCTTAAAAGAATTCGTAGATAAGACCGTTAAAATCTATGAAATTGGGTATCATCATCACGACATCGTTGCTAAAGTCAGAGCATTGATTGGGGCAACCGATCCAGCCAAAGCAGAACCTGAATCCATCAGAGGCAAATACGCTACGGATACGATGGAAAAATCAAATGCTGAAGGAAGAATGCTTAGAAATCTTATCCATGCTTCTGATTCAGATGAAAACGCAAAGAAAGAATTGGAACTCTGGTTTAAATAAAAAGATCATCTTGGGTTATCATTTACTAAATGATTATATAAAGCATAATCAAAGCATGGTTTTAAATAAGCCGATTCAAACAGACTTGAATCGTATGAAACGGGGAACGATGTCTGACGAACTCTATTAAAAATTAGTCAAGATCATCTATTATTCAGCAGTAGTGCTAGGAATCTTATGGGTCACAGGACTTGGCCCATTGGCCGAAAAAGCCGTTGGAGGCATATTTAATTTAATCTTTGCCATCCTTGGATTTGCGACATCAATTTGGGGCATCGTCATCATTGTGGCTTTGATTCAGCGTCACTATTCACGCAATTCTTAATCTAGGCATAAATGATGTCTGTTTATTTAGACGCAACTAAACAATTGACTAAAAAGAAAGAAGGGCGTTATGGAAGATTTAGGAAAACTTATAGGATTACTAATCATAGGTTTATTCGTTTTGGAAGCATTTCGTTTTTTCCTTAAGTTGGGATTTAAAAAGTTCGGGTTGTGGATCAAGAAGAATACCAAATTTCATCCAGTATTGCTTAAGATGATGAAATATAATGCTATGTTTCATCCGTGGATTGGTTATTTGATCGTATTATTGATCTTAACTCATGTCTATATCCAAACTGGATTTGCTTGGTTTAGTCCGTCTGGATTATTGGCAGGCATTCTTTTAAGTAGTGAAGTCGTTGTTGGTTTTGTAGGCCAATATGTGATGAAAAAACCAAGACCTGTGTATTGGACATGGGTTCATCGTTTGTTGCCTGTCGCCATCATCGTTGCCATCTTAAATCATATTTAAACTCCTGAAAAGGAGTTTTTTAAAGGTGTGTTTGTGATGACTATGTTATACTTAACACAAGCTAAACAAGGTCAATCAAAACGATGATTATATAAAGTTTTGAGTCTGGTCAGAAAGCGAGGTGATTATGAATTATGCGGTCATTATTGCGGCAGGCGGATCTGGAACAAGAATGGGTCTACCTTACAATAAGTTGTTTTATCCATTAAAAGATGGACGAACGATATTAGAGCATACCATCAAGATTTTTATTGATGATCAGCGTTGTCAACAGATCATCATCGCCACCAATGCGGATGATTTAAGCCGTATGGTAAATATGAATACTGGAAGAGTAGTATTGGTCAACGGAGGACAAACACGTCAAGAAAGCGTGTATAAAGGCCTTATGGCAGCCAATGAAGAGGTTGTATTGATCCATGATGGGGCAAGACCTTGGTTACCTAAACCATGTTTAGATCGATTATTGGAAGTCATGACGATCGAAGATGCTGCAATACTAGCGCTTAAAGCTATTGAAACCGTTAAAGTCTGTGAAGACGGATATGTTACTCAAACCATTCCTAGAGAAAGCGTCATGATGGCACAGACTCCACAAGCTTTCAAAACAGAGATATTGATTAAAGCCCATCATATGGCCATGATCGATGTTTATCAAGCAACCGATGATGCCCAATTGATTGAGCATTATAAACTAGCAAAGATAAAGATTGTTGAAGGTGATGTCTTAAATGTTAAAATCACCACACTACACGATGTCCCCAAGTAAAAATGAACGTAAAGTTCATTTTTTATCCGTAAATTTTATCTTGTTCCTGACGTAAGCGATAAATGAAGGTGCTCGTATCCACCGCAACATCATCTTCAGTCAATACAGTTCCATTTGGAATGTCTCGTTTAGCATACGTATTGCCTTCAATCAGACCAATGGGAATTAGTTTCTTCTCACGTACAACTTTATGAAGCTCGATCCAGCCTCTGACACAATAGCCACCGATCCCATCTAAGATCTCACCTGCTTTGATGTCTTTTCGCTTTACCCACTTATAATAACCGGATCTATTTAATCCGAGATATCTCAGAACGGAAGTCGTTCCGTATTCTTTCTTTAACTTCTC
>WSYG01000031.1 GCA_009773735.1 Erysipelotrichaceae bacterium | reverse complement strand
ATGACCTTGCGCTTTCCCATAAACTTTTAAAGGAGAACCAACATGTTGAAAGTATTAAATCATCCCTTGATTACCCACAAACTTACTCAGATGCGTAAAGTAACCACTGGAACAAAAGATTTCCGTGAAAACTTAGATGAAATCGCAGGTTTGATGGCTTATGAGATTTCCCGTGATTTACCTGTCCATACGATCGATATCTTGACTCCTGTTGCCCCAACACAAGCTCAAGAACTTGCCAAGGAAGTTGTTTTGGTTCCAATCTTAAGAGCTGGACTAGGCATGGTAGATGGGATACGTGGTTTGATCCCAACAGCTAAAGTTGGTCATATTGGTCTATATCGCGATGAAAAAACCTTAGAACCGCATGAATACTTCGCCAAGTTCCCTTCAAATATGCCAGATGCGATCGTCATGGTTCTTGATCCAATGTTGGCAACTGGTGGTTCTGCTTCGGCAGCCGTAACGATGCTTAAGAAAAGAAATGCTAAAGTGATTAAATTGGTATGTTTAGTAGGTGCACCGGAAGGTGTAAAACGTATGCAGGAAGATCATCCAGATGTGGATATTTATCTTGCTGCACTTGATGAAAAACTCAATGAACACGGTTATATTGTACCTGGGCTAGGAGATGCTGGCGATCGGATTTTTGGTACTAAATAAATTTTCAATCAGCTCGCATAACACGCTGATTGTCTTATGTGCTAAAATAGTATGGCCTTGATGGCGCAACTATGAACACACTATTTGGAAACAAAACAAAGATCGTTTATTTAGGTGGATTACTCATCGGAGCACTGATGAGTCTATACAAAATCAGCTTTGGTCTTAGTTTTCTGCCTTAGGACACTCACTCAGGTAATCCTGGCTCTAAAAATATGTATCTATCGATACATAATCTAAAAACCAATGTATAATGTATGTCGTGTCTGAAATTCTAAGAATTTTTCGGATTTCATGGAAGTGAGCAAAGATTCCAAATCCGACAATCTTTGATTTCTGTTTGGATTTTTAACAAAGGAGACTTGAAAAATGGTATCACAAACCGTAGACAGGATCATTACGGCTGAAAAGACGGCTTCCGATAGAATCGAGACGGCCAAGAAACAAGCTGAACAAATGCTGGTTTCTGCAACTGAACAAGCTAAAGCTATCGTCGAAAAGGCTGTTGAGGATGCTAAAGTCGAAGTGGCGAAACAGAAACAAACGAATGCAGTTGAAATTGATGCGATTTTGAAAAAAGCCGAGGAAAATTCCCGTAAGGAAGTTGCTCAGCTTAGGCAGAATGTAACATCGGTCATGGATCAAGCAACTGCTTTGGTGATCGAAATCATTATGAAGCAATCATCTTCAAATCAAGGATAAACGGTTCAATACATGGCAAAGCTTAAGATGAATCGAATTGAAATCGTTGCCTTCATGGAAGATCGCAAAAGAATTGTTGAGCTTCTTCAATATCACGGTATTGTGGAGTTTTCTGATATCCAGAATGATAAGCTCACAAAGTTGAATACTTCGACTTCGATCTCCCAGTTTGAGAAAGTCATTCTGATTGCCAATCAGGCAAAGGAAATCCTGGATGAATTTGCCCCAGCGAAAACCTCCATATTGGGTGCACTCAATGGCAGACGAGAACTTGAAATCAGCCATTATGAAAAGCAGATCCTCAGACGCGATGAAATCATCAAGGAATGTTACGAGCTAATCGATACCCGGAAAAGGATTACCGATGCACGTGTGGCGATTGTTCAGGTGAAGACTCAGATGGACGCCTTGAAAATCTGGCTTGAACTGGATGTTCCGTTGCTCTTTAAGGGGACGAAACAAACCCGATGCTTCATTGGGGTCATCCAAAAACCAATTACCGCTGAACAGATTCAACTGCAAATCGCCCAGAGTAATCCAAACCTCGCTTTGCTTGATGTTGAAATCGTATCCTCCTTCAAAGAACAAACGTGCCTAACAGTAATTGCTCATAAATCCATTGAGAAAGAGGTCGCAGATGCACTCTTCCAAATTGGGTTTATCAATGTTGCGGATGCTGTGGATGCCGTTCCAAAAGATAAAACGGCATTCTATGAATCCGAATTGAATAGGCTCGCACTTTCGATTGAGAAGGATGCCGAAAGAATCCGATCCAAAGCCGGTAAGCGGCATGATCTGGAATTCCTGATCGATTATTTTGAAACACGGAAAGATAAATACCTGAACTTAACTCGTTTAGGGTTCTCCAAAAACACTTTCATCATTTCTGGCTTCATCCCAAAAAAATATAGTCGAATCATCATTGATGAGTTGGAACAGTTGTATTCGGCTTCGGTTATGTTGAGTGAACCAGATGATGATGAGGATGTCCCCGTCTTTCTTGAAAACAGCGACTTTGGTGCTGCTGTTGAATCGATTACCCAAATGTATTCAGTACCGGGCAAACGTGACATCGATCCAAGTACGATTATGGCTTTCTTCTATTATTTATTTTTTGGACTTATGTTATCTGATGCAGGCTATGGCTTGCTCATGGTTCTTGGAACAGGTTATGTACTCAAGAAATATAAACTTGAGGGTAATTTGCGGAAGTCCTTGAACATGTTCTTCTATTCAGGTATTTCAACCGTTTTTTGGGGGGCGATGTTCGGTAGTTGGTTTGGTGATATCATACCGATTATTTATAGGAATTTCCTGAATATCGAACCTCCAAGACTCGCTTTATGGTTTGATCCCATCACTGATCCGATCCGCATGCTAATGGCTGCCTTCGGATTCGGTTTGATCCACCTCTTCGTGGGTCTAGGGCTGAAGTTCAAGATGGCGTGGGACCGCGGTGAGCGGATGGATGCCATCCTGGATGTCGTTCCAGTCTACATGCTTGTTCTTGGGGCCGCTCCGTTGGCTGCGGGGATATTGGTTAGAACACCTGCGCTCTTGTCTCAAATCGGTTCCTACATAGCTCCCCTGGGAGCTATCCTGATTGTATTGACTTCAGCAAGATCGTCCAAGAATCTGTTTGCACGCTTCGGCTTAGGTTTGTATAATTTATACAACACAGGCGCGGGATTTCTCAGCGATATCTTGTCTTATTCCCGCTTGTTGGCGCTTGGATTGGCGACGGGCAGTATTGCTGGAGTCATCAACCTAATGGGTGCGATGCCCGAGAATCTCGTGTTCAAAGCAATCTTGCTTATCGTTGTGTTTCTGATTGGACATCCGTTGAATATGGCTATCAACCTGCTTGGGGCATATGTCCATACCAACCGTTTACAATTTGTTGAATTCTTTTCGAAGTTCTACGAAGGCGGTGGCAGAGCCTTTGAACCTTTGAAATCAAATACTAAATACATCACACTAAAGGAGGATATCTAGTATGAATGATTATGGAATTGTGTTGGCAGTATTCGGGGCGGTTTTGGCGGCTTTGCTTGCCGGAATCGGATCCGCAAAAGGTGTAGGTTTAGTTGGTGAAGCGGTTGCGGGTGTCGTTACGGAAGATCCTTCCAAGTTTAGCAAATTGCTTATTCTGCAATTGCTCCCAGGTACACAAGGGCTTTACGGTTTGTTGACTGCCGTTCTGGCCATGAGCCAGTTGGGTGTTCTTTCAGGCACTCCGGCTACTTTGACTTTGGTTCAAGGTTTCCAATACTTCATTGCCTGTATGCCGATTGCGTTTGTAGGGTATTTCTCTGCTATCATGCAAGCAAAAACAGCCGTTGCGGCTGTGGGAATTGTTGCAAAACGCCCTGATCAAAGTGGTAAAGCGATCTCATTGCCGGCGATGGTTGAAACTTATGCCATTCTTGCGTTGCTCATCTCTATCCTCGCAATCAATGCATTGAAATAGGAGGAGGTTGAATGGCGGGTCTAGAAAAGATTTTACAAAAAATAGAGGCTGATGCTACCGAAAGTTGTGAACAGATCTTGTCTATTGCAAAATCTGAATCGGATCAGATTTTAACCACAGCACGTTTTGAAGGTGAAAAAGCCAAACATAACATAATCGATGAATCTTCGCTTGAAGATCAGAATGCTTTTAGAATGGCCACTTCACAAGCTGAGAATCTGCGTAAAAAGGCGATTCTAGGTACCAAGATCAGTATCGTCAATGAAACAATCGAGCGTTCATTGCAGAAACTTCAAAACCTACCGGATGAAGCTTATTTTTCCCTGATCAAGAATTTGGTCATACGTTATTGCTTACCGGGAGTTGGTGTCGTCTGTTTCTCAAAGAAGGATCTGGAACGCTTGCCAAAAGGTTTTGAGACAGAGTTGAATCAACTCCTAAAAGAAGAAGGCAAATCAGTCAGTATAAGCAAACAGCCTTTGTCGATCGATTATGGGTTTGTGATTAGCTATCAGGACATTGAACAGAACTGCACATTGAATTCACTTTTAGATAACAATTTAGATATGATCAAAGATAAACTATATGAATTGCTTTTCGTGGAGAAAGGCATATGAAAGAAACGACCTACGCTTATGCGGTTGGCAGGATAAGAGCCAATGAGTTGAGTTTGTTAACAATGCTGGATATCGATCAATTGATTTCGGCAGACAGTTATCGCTCTGCAATTACGATCCTGGAAGAAAAGGGTTGGCTTGAACACGAGGCGCATGAGGATTTAGATCGCAGTTTTAAAGCTCAGGAACTGAAGATGTGGCACTTGCTTCAAGAGATCAGTCCCGATACCAGCGTTTTCGATTCGCTTTTGGTTAGAAACGATTTTCACAACATCAAGGCTTCATTGAAGTCTTTCGTCTCGGCTCAATTGATGGGTACAAACATCCACGAAGAGGATCATTTCCTTTTACCTTGCACGATCGACCCAAATAAAATCCACCAAGCGATAATTACTCGGAACTATGATGATTTACCGGCGTTTGTTTCCAGTGCAATTCTTGCGACGTATGAAGTATTGATCCGTACAGCGGATGGTCAACTTGCAGATATTATGTTGGATGCCAAGACGATGGAAGAAATGAAGTTGCGTGCTGCCCAAAGCAAGAGTACCTTCATCGAAGATGTGGTTGAAATCCTTTGCGTCTCAGCCAACATCAAAATCGCACTTCGTGCAGCTAAAACTGGTAAAGATAAGTTGTTTTTGGAAACAGCTTTGATTTCCATGAAAAGTTTAAAAAAAGACAGCCTGATTGAAGCAACCTTGAAGGGAAATGATGAATTGATTCATTACCTGATCTCTACACCCTTTAGCGGAGCAGTCGAGGCTATGAAAACATCGAGTTCTGCTTTTGAAAAATGGTGTGATGACTTCTTGATGGCAAAACTCACCAAGGCAAAATATGTCAGCTTAGCGGTTGATCCCCTGATAGCTTACTATATCGCCAAGACGACCGAAATCAAGAATATCCGCATCCTGCTATCATGCAAGCACAATCATGTCGCTTCGGAATCCATCAAGGAAAGGATGCGTAAATTGTATGTATAAAGTAGCTGTCATCGGTGATAACGAAAGTATTTGCGGTTACGCAGCTCTGGGACTTGAAACTTATCCGGTCAACAGTGCTGAAAGAGGCAAGGAAATCCTGCGTCAGATGGTAAGTAGTGATTTCGTGATCATTTACATCACGGAAGCTTTAGCCGCACTGATTTCAGAAGAAATAGAGCGCTACCAGGATCGGAGCAGACCTGCCCTGATCTTGATACCCGGGATTTCCGGTAATACCGGAATGGGGAAAAGAAATGTTAAACGCAGTGTCGAAAGAGCAGTCGGTTCAGACATCCTGGATCTGAAATGAGAGGTATCCAATGAGCAGTGGAACAATTGTAAAAGTATCAGGACCTTTAGTCATCGCAAAAGATATGCGTGACGCCAATATGTTTGACGTCGTGCGCGTCAGTAAGCGCAGGCTGATTGGTGAAATCATAGAAATGCATGGAGACCGGGCATCGATCCAGGTCTACGAAGAAACTTCCGGACTTGGTCCGGGTGAACCTGTCGAATCGACAGGTGTCCCGATGAGTGTTGAACTTGGCCCGGGTCTGATCGGAAGCATTTTCGACGGTATCCAGCGTCCATTGACCGAAATCATGAAGATTTCTGGCAATAACCTGACGCGTGGTGTTGAAGTGCCCTCGCTTAATCGTGAGAAGAAATGGATGTTCAAACCGAGTGTTGAAGTAGGCACCGAAGTCATCGGTGGAGATATCATTGGAACTGTTTTGGAAACCGATATAGTTCTGCATAAGATCATGGTCCCCATATCTGTAAAGGGCAAAGTCGTCAGTATTCATCAGGGCGAATTCAGTGTTACGGAAACGGTGGCTGTCATCCATACGGAATCAGGCGATCTTCCCTTGACGCTGATGCAGAAATGGCCGGTCCGTAAAGGTAGACCGTTTGAGCAAAAATTAACACCTGAAAAACCTTTAATTACAGGCCAACGCGTTATAGACTGTTTATTTCCAATTGCCAAAGGTGGCGTTGCCGCCATTCCTGGTCCTTTCGGTAGCGGTAAGACCGTTACCCAGCACCAGTTGGCAAAATGGGCTGAAGCGGATATCATCGTCTACATTGGTTGCGGTGAACGCGGCAATGAAATGACGGATGTCTTGCTTGAATTCCCTGAACTGATCGACCCAAATACGGGAAAATCCTTGATGGAAAGAACGATTCTGATTGCGAACACTTCGGATATGCCGGTTGCAGCACGAGAAGCATCGATCTATACCGGAATCACCATCGCTGAATATTTCCGCGATATGGGTTATTCCGTAGCTTTGATGGCCGATTCTACCAGCCGTTGGGCTGAGGCTCTGCGCGAAATGTCCGGACGTCTGGAAGAAATGCCGGGCGAAGAAGGATATCCTGCCTACCTCGGAAGTCGTTTGGCTCAGTTCTATGAACGTGCTGGTCGAGTCATTTCGCTCGGTTCTGATCGTCGTGAAGGCACCCTGTCAGTTATCGGAGCCGTTTCGCCTCCGGGCGGTGATATTTCCGAGCCTGTATCCCAAGCAACTTTGCGCATCGTCAAGGTTTTCTGGGGATTGGATGCCGGATTAGCATATAAACGTCATTTTCCGGCCATCAACTGGCTGACCAGTTATTCCTTGTACAGCGATACTTTAGGGGATTGGTTCAAGCAAAACGTCTCCGATGATTGGATGGACTTACGCGATCGTTTTATGAGCCTGTTGCAGGATGAATCCGAATTGGATGAGATCGTCAAGTTGGTCGGAATGGATTCACTATCCTCAAAAGACCGACTCAAAATGGAGACGGCACGTTCCATCCGCGAGGATTTCCTTCACCAATTGGCTTTCCACGAAATCGATACCCATACCAGTCTGTCCAAACAAGCCCATATGATGCGCTTGATCCTGGCTTATTACGATACTGCTTTGGAGACATTGGACAACGGTGCTGACATCGAAGACATTTCTAAACTGGCTGTCCGCGAGAAAATTGGACGCTTCAAGTACATAGAAGAAGATAAAGTTGTTGAAGAATACCAGCATGTCATAGATGAGATGATGGTTGAAATACATGCTTGTGTCGTTAAGGAGGAATTCTGATGCCAATTGAATATAGAACGATACAGGAAGTTGCGGGTCCTCTAATGCTGGTCCGTGACGTCAAAGATGTCACATACAATGAGTTGGGTGAAATCGAATTGGAAAACGGCGAAAAACGCCGCTGCAAAGTCCTTGAGATCAATGGCAGTAATGCGCTGGTACAGCTCTTCGAAAGTTCGACCGGCATCAATTTATCCAACAGTAAAGTCCGCTTCCTAGGACGTCAGATGGAGCTTGGTGTATCCATAGATATGCTTGGACGTATCTTTGACGGACTTGGTCGGCCCATCGATAATGGACCTGAAATCATTCCTGAGAAGCGCATGGATGTCAACGGCTTACCGATCAATCCGGTTGCCCGCAATTATCCCCAGGAATTCATACAGACCGGCGTTTCAGCGATTGATGGATTGAATACGTTGGTCCGTGGACAAAAACTTCCGATTTTCTCTGCCAGCGGTTTGCCTCATGCTAAATTAGCAGCCCAGATTGCCCGGCAAGCACGTGTCTTAGGAAAAGAAGAACAATTCGCTGTAGTATTCGCCGCTATGGGTATTACCTTCGAAGAATCGAATTTCTTCATCGAGAGTTTCCGTGAAACCGGTGCCCTTGATCGAACTGTGTTGTTTGTGAACTTGGCCAATGACCCAGCGATCGAACGTATCGCAACACCCAAAATGGCTTTGACGGCTGCCGAATACTTGGCATTTGACCAAGGGATGCACGTGTTGGTCGTCATGACCGACATGACCAATTATGCGGATGCTTTACGTGAAGTTTCTGCTGCACGTAAAGAAGTACCTGGAAGACGCGGATACCCGGGTTACATGTATACCGATCTTGCCACGATTTATGAAAGAGCTGGCAGGCAAAAAGGCAAAAAAGGAAGCATCACGATGATTCCAATCCTGTCGATGCCTGAAGATGACATAACCCATCCTATTCCTGATTTGACCGGCTATATCACGGAAGGCCAGATCATCCTAAGTCGTATCTTATACCGCAAAGGCGTTTTGCCTCCGATAGATGTCTTGCCTTCGCTCTCACGTCTCAAGGACAAAGGAATTGGTACGGACAAGACTCGTGAAGATCATTCAGACACGATGAATCAACTCTTCTCGGCTTACGCCAGAGGCAAGGAAAGCCGTGAATTAATGGTTATACTTGGCGAAGCCGCCTTAACCGAAGTTGACAAACTTTATGCCAAATTCGCAGATGAATTTGAGAAACAATATGTATACCAAAGTTATGAAACTAATCGTAGTATTGAAGAAACTTTGGATCTGGGCTGGAAGTTGTTGAAAATCCTGCCGCGCAATGAATTGAAGCGGATCCGTGAGAAGTATCTTGAGAAGTATTTTGACTAATTATTCAAATTAAAGGTAAGGTGAGCTTATGGCAAAATTGAGCGTTAATCCAACGCGGATGCAATTGAGGATTCTGAAGAAAAAACTGATTGTTGCCATGCGCGGGCATAAATTGCTCAAAGATAAGCGCGATGAACTGATGCGTCAATTCCTGATCTTGGTTCGTGAAAACAACGTCTTGCGCCAGGAGGTTGAAAATGGCATCCGCTTGGCGAATGCCTCTATGGCGATTGCCGGGAATGTCATGCAGAAGCAGGTGCTGGATGTTGCGTTGATGCTACCGAAACAGGAGCTTCAGATTGAGATGGAAGAGAAAAACGTAATGAGTGTTTTGATCCCTTCTTATACAATCAAACTCAAAACCAACAATACCAATGATATCTATTCGTATGGCTATGCCTTCACTTCAAGTGAATTGGATGATGCCATCAAAGCTTTGTCGGATGTTTTCCCCCAAATGCTTAGATTGGCGGAAGTCGAGAAATCATGTCAGTTGATTGCAGCGGAAATCGAGAAGACTCGACGTCGCGTCAATGCCTTGGAACATGTCATTATTCCGCAGTATCAGGAAACCATCAAGTATATCAAAATGAAATTGGATGAGAATGAGCGCGGGACGATCACGAGGCTGATGAAAGTCAAGGATATGATTCTTGCTCAAGCGCACGGATACAACCAATAAATCGGTTGTGTACAATTGTGTTTATGAACATGCGCTCTAATTCATTGCAGATTATGACCCCACAAGCAGGTTTGGTCCATATTGCTGTGTGTTGTGAAAAGTAAAGTCTCTTACAAAATGTCAGAGTGGTACATAATAGTGATTTGTGTATCTGGTTATGAAAGAACAATAAATCAACAAAACATGGAATATTCAGTATTCACAAAGGTAAAAATCAGCATTTCCGCTGATTTTTCTTAACTTACATTGATGATCCGCGTCAACTATTTCGAGTGATCTGCTGGATGCTGGAATAAGTGACTTTTGTAGAGTCACGTTATTAAAGTTGTATGAGTGCAAAAGTAGCACTAATGCTTGCGCTGAAAGTTTCTTCGCAACGCTGAAGAAAGATTGGGTCCATCACCGAAAGTATTAAAATCTTGAACATTTAGAACGAAGTTTAATTGAATACATTAATCTTTTCTATAATCGCAAACGGTTGAATAGTCGACTTGATAACTAGTCGCCGGCATAGTATTATAAAAGATATAAGGTGAGAAAAATCGTGAAAACAAACGAATTGGGTATGCGTATATGAGTGAAATAATGATTCTACAAAAAAAGGACTATTCAATTACCCCGAGTGTGAATGGGCATTTTAAGCCCTATTATGCCTCATGTTACGATGATTAAAGTATCTAAATTAAGTACAGTGGAAGAAGATGGTCGACATAACTACGCGATTGCGGGTGGGGTCTTATTCTATAAAGACAATGAAGCTACTCTATTGGCTGAAGCAGTTGAAAGCCAGGAAGAAATTGATTTAGAACGAGCTTTGACTGCGAAAGAAAGAGCTGAACAGCGTTTATCAGCTTCAGGTGCAGATGTTGACTTCAAGCGTGCCCTAATTGCTTTATCAAAGGCGATCAATCGAATCGGATTGAAGGAATGATATGCTGGAAACTGTACTCAGTCTTGCGGTATTTGCCTTAAGTTTATGGGCTCTTGATGCATTAAATTTCAACAAGCTTTTAAAATCAAACCGAGTGATGCAAGCTCAGGTACTTTATCTGTTCATGGCTATGGCGCTGACTGCCTTGGTTGTTCAATTCCTTTTGGGATTGAGAATTACCAATTGAAGTATGCTATAATATCAATGCTTATTTAATGGAGGATGTAAAAATGGTATTTTCAAAACATGTAGGTATCGATTTAGGTACAGCCAATACACTAATCTATGTCAAAGGCGAAGGTGTCGTTTTAGATGAACCTTCTGTCGTGGCAATAGAAACTGATACAAAGCGAGTTTTAGCTGTAGGAGCAGAAGCTAAAGCCATGCTGGGAAGAACTCCTGGACGTGTTCAAGCCATCCGACCTTTAAAAGATGGGGTCATTGCTGATTTCGAAGTTACAGAAATCATGCTTGATTTTTTCATTCGTAAATTAAAACTAAAAGGTATGTTTGCCAGACCTACGATTTTGATTTGCTGTCCTTCAAACATTACTTCGGTTGAACGTAATGCGATTCGTGATGCGGCTTATCGTTCTGGCGCAAAACGTGTCTATATCGAAGAAGAACCTAAGGTTGCAGCCATTGGAGCTGGACTTGATATTTCACTTCCAACTGGTAATATGGTTTTGGATATTGGGGGTGGAACCACAGATGTGGCCATCTTATCTCTCAATGATATCGTTACCAGTACATCGTTGAAAATTGCTGGCGATAAAATGGATCGTGACATCATCAAATACATCAAAGACAACTATAAATTATTGATCGGTGAAAGAATGGCTGAAGATGTCAAGAAAAACATTGGAACAGCATGGCACGGATCTCGTACAGATTCCATGGAAATCAGTGGTCGCGACTTGGTTACAGGGTTACCACATTCCATTACCTTGACTTCAGATGAAACCGAACTGGCCATGCATGAATCACTGGCTGACATCGCTAGAGCCTGCAGAACGGTGCTTGAACAAACACCTCCTGAACTTTCTGCCGATATCATTACCCGTGGTGTTGTGTTGACAGGCGGTGGTGCTTTATTACACGGTCTAGATCAAATGTTGATGAATGAACTAGGTGTCCCTGTATTTGTTGCTGAAAATGCTCTGCGTTGTGTCGTAGAAGGCACAGGCATCATGCTCGAGAATTTATCTCATATCAAATAAATCATCCGCAAGGATGATTTTTATTAGGATAAAATCATTATCGTTCGAATCAGTATGGTATAGGAGAATTTCATATGACCACAGATCCCATAAGTCTATTGCTTACCATCAATAATGGATTAAACGAACTACAACTTGAGGACAAAGAAAACTTGATTCATCATACCTTGGAAGCCATGAAACATTATATCGAAAAGCAGACATCCAAAGAAGCGATTAAGATCCTCTTAAGTACCCAGAATTATCTTAAACGAGGTGCCCTTAAATACAATGAGCACTTACCTTTATCCGTTGGAGACATTTGTTATATCGATTTTGGACAGGCATATTTAAATGAAGCAGGTTATCAACACTTTGGATTAATTATATCCATGATGAATGGAAAAGCGTTTGTGGTACCTATGACGTCAAATCCATTTACCTATGATCAAGCCTATGATAAACAAACCAATCCTTCAGGAAAGGTCCATTTGATGAGGATCGGTCAACTTAAAGGACTCAATAAACCCTCCGTACTGTTTATCAATGATGCGAAATTCATCAACACGACCAGGATCATTGAAGTTAAGGGACATTTAAACATAACCGAACCTTTGTTTGATCGCATTAGACGTCGCGTTTATCACTGTATTTTTGAACAATAAGACAGCAATTTGGTGGGCTTGGATGCAGATTGAATGAGAAGTGATATACTAAGTCTATGACGATTTCAAACGCATTATTGCCTTATCAAAATCAAACATGGGTCATTGGTGTATCAGGCGGACCTGACTCAATGGCTCTTTTAGAGTTAGCTAGAGTAAATAAGGTACAGTGTTTGGCAGTTCATGTGAATTATCATAAACGAGATACGGCAGATCGAGACATGCTGATCGTAGAAACCTATTGTGTAACAAACAAGATACCCTTGTTTATTTTTGATGCTGGGGAAAGTACTGGAAACTTTCAAGATTTCGCCCGTCAATTCAGATATGAAAAGTTCGCTGAAGTTGCAAAAAATCAACATGCCCTAGGTGTCTTGGTTGCCCATCATTTAATGGATGATGTTGAAACTTACTTGATTCAAAAACAGCGGCGCTCACAAGTGACGTATTATGGTTTGAAATCTCAAACGACACTACACGACATTACTGTTGAAAGACCTCTACTAAAAATCACAAAAGAAGCTTTGATGGCTTACTGTGATGAACAGAAAATCGAATATGGGATCGATGAAAGCAACTTCAGCGATGATTATCTGCGCAACAGAATCCGTAAAGAATTGATCAACGAAAAACTTCATGGGAAAATCGCATCGATACTTTCTGAAAAAGACAAAGAGAATCAAGATCTCAACGCCTTTAAGATTCAGTATCAGTATCAATTAGAACAAGACCATATCTCACTCGAAGATTTCAATGCCTTGGAATATCCAGTACTCTATTTACAACTATGGATTCGAGCTCATGTGAAAATGAAATTGTTGTCTGAAGATCATCTGGTTGAGATCCTTCGTCAAATCCAAACTACCCAAAACTTTAAACAAAAGCTTGGTTTATATCGTTTAATCAAACAATATGGGCAAATTGTTTTATTGTCTCCCCAAGTATCGTATACTTATCTTCTGAAAGAGGTGGGACATTTAGAAACACCATATTTCGAAATCTTGTGTACAGCTGATCCTCAACATGCTTTTGAAGTCACAGAATCCGATTTTCCATTAACGATCAGAAATGCTCAAAAAGGTGAGACCTATGTGGTCGATGAGAAGCCTCATAAGCTGTCTCGTTGGTTCATATCCCACAAAATCTCGCAGGGTGAACGTGAATCTTGGCCTGTGGTCCTCAATTGCCACAATGAAGTCATTCATATTGCCCGTATTCGAATCCCAAGGTGTCTAAACACACACAAAACGCATCTTTATATGATAAAATAATTCTATTATGGAGGTCTTTATGCATCAGGATGTAAAAAAGATATTGGTATCTGGCGAAGCTATTGAACAAAGATGCCGTGAATTGGGCAAACAAATTTCTGAGGATTACCGCACTGACGGAGAGATTCCTGTCTTGGTTGCGTTATTGAAAGGATCTGTTCCTTTCTTGGCCAAATTGGTCACCTATATCGATTTAGATGTCGAGTTCGATTTTATGGATGTGAAATCCTACGAAGGAACGGAGTCTATAGGAGATGTCCGTATCATCAAAGATTTGAATCGTTCAATCAAAGGTTCATCAATCTTGTTGGTAGAAGACATCATCGATACTGGCCGTACCCTTCATGAAGTAACCAAACTCTTGATGAATAAAGGTGCAGGAAAAGTAAAGATCGTTAGTTTATTGGATAAACCAAGTCGTAGAGTGATCCCCATTGAAGCGGATTATATTGGCTTTGTGATTCCCAATGAATTCGTAGTTGGTTTTGGATTAGATTTCAATGAAAAGTATCGTAATTTACCCTATGTAGGGGTATTAAAAGATGAGTGTTATCTGTAAAGGAGTATAGAATGCGCAATCAAAAATTAACAACGTTGATTCCATATATTATTGTGACCTTGGCTGTTATGAGCCTGGTGTTCATGAATTTTGATGGAACAACCAAAAAACTGACATACTCAGAGTATGTCGAATTATTGAACCAAGGTAAGGTCACAGAATCTAATGTGACCGTATCTACCGTAGTCATCAAGATCGCTGGGAAGTACACTGAAGGTGCCACGATCTATGACTATACTTTAGTCGTACCCAATACTGAAGCTCAAAACAACACTTTGATGGCTGAGATCTATGATTCAACCAGTGTGGTTAAAGTCATAGATGCCTATGAAACCAATGCATTTATGGATTTCATCTTAAACTTTATCCCGTATATCTTGATGGCAGGCTTGTTTTTCTTCTTTATTTCTAGAATGCAAGGCGGCAATAACAATAAAGCCTTTGATTTTGGAAAATCTAAGGCGAAATTAGAAGGCGCAATCAAGGTTCGTTTTAATGATGTTGCGGGTTGTGATGAAGAAAAAGAAGAAATGATGGAACTCATCGACTATCTTAAGAATCCTAAAAAATTCGCTAAGATGGGTGCTCGTATCCCTAAAGGGGTATTGATGGTTGGGGCTCCAGGGACTGGTAAAACATTATTGGCGAAAGCCGTGGCGGGCGAAGCTGACGTTCCTTTCTATTCGATCTCAGGTTCTGATTTCGTAGAAATGTTTGTTGGGGTTGGTGCCAGCCGTGTTAGAGATATGTTTAAAAAAGCTCAGTCAACTGCACCATGTATCATCTTTATTGATGAAATCGATGCGGTAGGACGTCAGCGTGGAACAGGTTTAGGCGGTGGTCATGATGAACGTGAACAAACCTTGAATCAATTGTTGGTTGAAATGGATGGGATCGGCGATAATGCTGGAGTCATCATCATTGCGGCAACCAATCGTCCTGATGTCCTGGATCCTGCTTTGTTGAGACCTGGTCGATTTGATCGTACCATTACCGTATCCTTACCTGATCGTAAAGGACGTGCTGCGATTTTAGCCGTTCATGCGAGAAATAAGAAGTTGGCAGACAGTGCTGATTTAGTCGCCTTAGCCAAACGTACGCCTGGATTCTCTGGTGCTGATTTGGAAAACGTGCTCAATGAAGCCGCAATATTAGCTGTTCGTGAGAATTCAGAAACCATTACGATGCATCATTTAGATGAAGCCATCGACCGTGTTATCGCAGGACCTGCCAAGAAATCAAAGACTTACAGTGATCGTGAAAAACGTTTGGTTGCCTATCATGAAGTAGGTCATACGATCGTAGGGTTGATGTGTCATGATTCAGATATGGTACAAAAAGTAACCATCATTCCTAGAGGTACAGCAGGCGGATATAACCTGATGACCCCACGTGAAGAAAAATTCTTGATGACCAAAACCGACTTGATCGCAAAGATCACAGGCTTACTTGGTGGTCGTGTCGCAGAAGAAATCGTATTTAATGAAATTTCAACAGGAGCATCTACTGACATCGAACAGGCAACAAAGATTGCCCGTGAAATGGTCATGTCATATGGGATGAGTTCTTTAGGACCAATCCAATATGAACACAGCGGAGGCAATGTATTCTTAGGTCGCGATTATAACGCCACAAGAAATTACTCCAGTCAGATCGCTTTCGAAATCGATAAGAGCATTCGTGCTTTGATTGATGAAGGCTATGAAAAAGCAAAGGCATTGATTCTACAACATCGTCCACTTATGGATAAGATCGTTGAAGTTCTGATGGAACAAGAAACATTGACCAGCGAACAGATTCAAAACATCGTAGAAGGCAAACCCTTCGATACACCCGTCATAGAAGTTAAACCCGCATAATCAAACATCCCCTGACTTTCAGGGGTTTTGTTTCAAGGAGACATATGGATACACTCGTTAAAGCCATGACAAAAAACGGAGCGATCCGAATCATGGTCATCAATTCTACACAGACTGTTCAAGAAGCAGCCTTAAGACATAAAACGTTGTCTACTGCCAGCGCTGCATTAGGACGTACTTTAAGTGCGACTGCTTTATTAGGAGCTCAACTTAAAGGCGAAGGTGAAAGCGTTACTGTTCAAATCAATGGGAAGGGTCCTTTAGGAACCATTCTTTGTGAAGCCAATACCCATGGTGAACTACGAGGATTTGTATCAAATCCTGACGTCCTTTTAATCAATGAAGTTACACATAAATTAGATGTGGGGGCTGCAGTAGGCAAAGACGGGACTCTTCGTGTCATCCGCAATACGCACATGAAGGCTGATTTTACAGGGACGGTAGAACTACAAACCGGTGAGATCGGGGATGATTTTGCGTACTACTTTACGGTGAGTGAACAGACCCCATCAGCAGTTTCTTTAGGAGTTTTGGTTGGGAAAGACAATGAGATCTTAGCGTCTGGAGGTCTATTGATCCAACTGTTGCCGAGTTCTTCAGAGACGGATCTTTTGATTGCGGAAGATGTGGTAAAGCATCTGCGTCCCATTTCTGAAATGATTCATGATGGGATGACGCCCGATGAGATTGCGTTGGCGCTTTTTGATGAAGTTGAAATCATGGGAGTCACTACGATCCAATTTAAATGCAGCTGCAGTAAGGAACGTTTAAAAGACGCTTTATCGACCATCGACAGTGATGAGATCGACCTCATGATCAAAGAAGACAAAGGTGCTGAAATTACCTGTCATTTCTGTAATACGAGCTATCATTTCTCAGAAGAAGAATTGACGCACATCCATAGAGAAAACCATGAGTGAGTGGAAAATAAGAGACCTTATCATAAAGAACCAAGTGGTGATTGCCCCAATGGCAGGGATATGTAACCCTGCTTTTAGGTCTATTTTGATGTTGTATGGACCTGGTTTGATCTTTAGTGAAATGATCAGCGATAAAGCCATTTGTTTCAACAATGTAAAAACTTTGGATATGACCAAAGTTTATGCGAATGAACACCCCATCGCTTTACAATTATTTGGGGAAGACATCGATTCTATGGTCACTGCTGCTAAATATTTAGATGAACAAACCGATTGTGACATCATCGACATCAATATGGGATGTCCTGTTCCCAAGATCGTAAAAGGAGCTGGTGGTGCATCCTTACTTAAGGATCCGCAACGTGCTTTTGCGATCGCTAAAGCAGTCGTAGACAACGTTAAAAAACCAGTTACAGCTAAAATAAGAATAGGCTGGGACAAGCAAAACATCAATGCGATAGAAATGGCCATTGGGTTAGAAAAAGCAGGCATCTCTGCGATCACCGTTCATGGTCGAACACGCAGTGCCATGTATTCTGGGGATGTCGATTATGACATGATCAGACAAGTCAAGGCCGCGGTATCGATACCTGTTATCGCCAATGGCGATATTAAGACTTTAGAAGACGCAAAAAGAGTTCTGGAATTTACCAAAGCCGATGCGATCATGATTGGTCGTGGTATATTAGGCAGACCTTGGTTTACCAGAGAACTGGGTGATGGATTAGATAATAAAGAATCAGAATCTGTTGATCTGATTGAACGTTTCAGAATCGCTAAACGTCATGCCTCAAATCTGATCGAACTTAAAGGTGAATTGACCGCGATGAAAGAGATGCGTAGCCACTTCAACTGGTATATCACTGGATTACCTTTCAATCATAAAGTACGTAATGACGTTTCACAGATGACAAGTTATGCCCAATTTGATAGAATTATCACGGACTATCTAACACTATTAGAAAACGGAGGTTCTGTATGACCCAGAATTTAACTGAACAAGAATTGGTGAGAAGACAAAAACTGGAGAGCCTCAAAGAAAAGGGGATCGATCCTTTTGGGGAAGCCTTTAAGACGACCCATCATAGTAAAGAAATATTTGATACCTACAAAGATAAAACAAAAGAAGAATTGGCTGAACTAAATATAAAATGTATCATTGCTGGAAGAATCATGACCAAGCGTGATATGGGTAAAGCAGGATTCATGCATCTTTTAGATCGAGATGGACAGATCCAAGTCTATCTAAGAAAAGATGGACTAAGTGAACTGGATTTCGGCTTGTTTTTGGATGCGGATTTAGGCGATATCGTTGGGATCACTGGAACGATCTTTAGAACCAATCATGGAGAACTATCCGTTAAGGCTGAACACTATCATCATTTAACCAAAGCACTCCGTCCTTTGCCTGATAAATTTCATGGTTTAGCGGATGTGGAAGAAAGATACAGAAGACGTTATGTCGATTTGATCGTCAATGAAGAAGCGCGTAAAGTTGCTTTCACAAGACCCAGAATCATTCGTGCGCTTCAACATTATTTTGATGGGATCGGTTTGATTGAAGTTGAAACACCTGTATTACAGCCCATTTTAGGCGGTGCAGCAGCTCGTCCTTTCACAACGCATCATAACACCTTAGACATGGATTTCTACTTGCGTATCGCCACGGAGCTTCCATTGAAGCGTTTGATTGTTGGAGGTATGGAAGGTGTTTATGAGATTGGCAGACTCTTTAGAAATGAAGGCATTTCTAATCGTCATAATCCTGAATTTACGACAGTCGAAGCGTATATCGCTTACTCAGATATGCCAGGCATGATGAGTACGGTTGAGAACTGTATTGAATCTGTTGCGTT
>WSYG01000030.1 GCA_009773735.1 Erysipelotrichaceae bacterium | reverse complement strand
ATTTGACACCAATATTTTACACGGAGTGCTTCCTCTATTCATAGAAATTTCGTCCTTTTCTACTTTGTACGTTTACACAAGATATTTTATACTACCATAAATGATGCATCGCACTATTATCAAACTCAAATGTTATAATAAACTAAAGAAGTTTAAACAGGTACCCACATGATCAAGCGTTATCCTTATGCACTCCATCACCAAGAAGTCATTTCACTTTTTATCCTAGAAAACGATTTTTTAAGTGTGTCCATCCTTGATTATGGTGCCACCATTACCTCGATCATATATAAACCGCTTAAACGAGAAACTGTTTTGGGTTTTAAGAATTTTAAAGATTATCTTAATCAGAGATTCTATCTGGGATCACTTGTTGGACGAGTCGCCAATCGCATCCATTCAGGTAAGTTTTCACTTAATGAAAAAATATATCAACTCTCTATGAATGGGACGCATCATCTTCATGGTGGGAAAGTCGGTTTTGATCAGAAGCGATTCAATTCAGAAATGAGTGATGACTCGCTCTTTTTAACACTTCATTCCAAAGATGGAGATCAGGGTTATCCTGGTAATTTGGATTTAAAGATCAGTTATGCTTTAAAAGGTTCATCACTGATTATGACGACCACCGCAATGAGTGACACAGATACCTTGTTTGACACCACTCAACACACTTACTTCAACCTCAATAAAGATTTATCAAATCATGTGCTTAATCATCGATTAAAATTCAATAGCGAACTTTTCTATGAGGTAGAAGAAGATGGTTGTACAGGAGCGAATAAACAGAAAACAATTAAGACTCCTTTTGATTTTTCAGTCTCCAAATTGATTCGTGATGCTATGGATTTTTCTCATCCTCAAATCAAACGTGCGAAAGGAATCGATCATTACTTTTTGAAGAAAGAACTAAATGATCTTGTGTTTTGTGATTTATCTGTTGATGACTTGAATTTGAGAGTTTCAACAACGCTTCCTGGAGCACACATCTATACTGGAAATTATCTTGGACCTATCAAACATGGATCGGATTATCCGTTCTTAATTGAGAATGGTGGGATATGTTTTGAGACTCAACATGTACCCAATAGCATCAACTTCGATCTTCATGAAGCACCCATTTTAAAAGCCCATACGTTAAATGTGTCCACAACAATCTATGAATACAATGAAGGAGAACCCTATGAAGAAAAGTCAGTTTAAAGCATTTGTTGAATCAAAATCGTTTGAGGAAACATTGGTTCGATTATATGGTAAAGATGCCATTAAGCATCAGAAAGATCGTTATCTACAGATTTATTCGCGATTTTGTGATCATTTTCCACGAGCCGAGAATTTCGAAATCTTCTCATCTTCGGGTCGCATTGAAGTTGGGGGCAATCATACTGATCACCAATTGGGCCGGGTTTTAGCGATGGCAGTAGATTTGGATACCGTAGCATTTACAGTAAAAAACGAAGACAAAATCATCCGATTTGTTTCAAAAAACTACAAGATCGAACCGATTGAACTTAGCAATTTAAATGTCCATGATGAAGAAATTTATACGACCATGGGCTTGATTCGAGGAATAGCCTACTATTTCAAAGAAATCTATGGGATCGTTGGTGGATTTGATGCCTATGTCGAAAGTGATGTCTTATCTGGTTCTGGATTATCTTCATCAGCATCTGTTGAAGTCTTGATCGCTAAGATTTTAGAATCATATTATGGCAACGGAAAACTAGATCCGAGTATAATGGCAATCATCGCTCAAATGGCCGAAAACAATTACTTTAATAAGCCATGTGGATTGATGGATCAGATGGTCATTGCCCATGGTGGATTTTGCGCCATAGATTTTTATGATAAAAATAATCCAGTGGTTACCAAACTTGATAGTCAATCGATGTTTGATCATATGGATCTGTGTTTGGTTCAAACAGGAGGTTCGCATGCGGATCTTTCTGCGGATTACGCTGAAATCTTCACAGACTGTAAAATGATCTCGCATCATTTTAAACAAGAAGTTTTGTCTAGAGTTGATGAAGAAAAGTTCAATGCTTCTTTGAAAGTTCTATACAAAAAATATGATTCGCGAGCCATTTTGCGTGCACATCATTTTTTTCAGGAAAACCAAAGAGTGCTTGACTTGATGGAAGCCTTAAAACAATCTGATCTCGAACATTTTTTAACTCTTATCGTTGACTCTGGAAATTCTTCTAAATCTTATCTTCGAAATACTTGGAACAAGCATGTTGCTCAGCAAGGTTTAGCCATTGCACTGATGATGGCTGAAGACAGTTTAAAGGACCAAGGCGCTTGGCGAGTTCATGGGGGTGGTTTTGCTGGAACGATCTTGATGTTTGTACCTAAAGAGAAGACCGCTTCACTTAAATCATCGATGGAAGCTGTCTTTGGGAAAAACAGCTTTATAAAAATTCGTCTTAGACAAGACGGTGTCTTTGAGTGGTCTCAATAAGTCTATGAAGACCAAATTCGTTGGTGTCCCTAATTATCTGAATCCAACTGTACTGGGAGTCCATAAATTGGACGCTCATTTTGAGGGGCTCAGTTATTTATCTCAGAATGACCTTGAAAACAATCTTGAGAAAACAGCCATTAGCCTAAACGGTGATTGGAAATTCAAGCTTTATCGAAATCCAGATGAAGTTGAGAACATTTTTCAGCGAGTTGATGATGAGACCAGTGAAAGTTGGGACAACATCAAAGTACCTGGAGTATGGGAACTTCAAGGATATGGAACACCTTATTATTTGGCCAAATCATATCCACCTCAAATCGATATCCATAAAAATAAGATCCCATCGATTTCATCTACCGATAATCCTACTGGAGCGTATGTAAAATCGTTTATATTACCAGAATCTTTCAATAAACAACGCATTTTTATTCGCTTGGGAGCGGTTAAGAGTGCTTTTGTATTGTGGATAAATGGGATTGAAATTGGGTTCTCTAAAGCATCGATGACCTCTCATGAATTTGAAATCACTCAATATGTAAAAGAGGGATCCAATAAAGTTGCAGTTTTAGTTTATAAATATTCAGATGGGACTTATCTAGAAGATCAAGACATGTGGTTTTTTGGAGGCATTACGCGTGATGTTACGATTTTTGCAGAACCACAGACTTATCTTTTTGATACGTTTGCTTCATGTGAATTGATATATGATTATACCGATGCCTATTTTAAGTTGGATGTCACACTTGATGGTGAACTTTATTCAGATTTAAATCTTAAAGTTGTTTTAACATACACCACAGATCAGGTTATCTTTCACGGTAAGCTTGATGCTCTTCAAACCCATATTGAAACACTCATTGAAAAACCAGCACTATGGACAGCTGAAACACCACATTTGGTTGTCATTAAAATATATTTATTTCAAGGACAGAAACTCATTCAAGCTAAGAAATTTAAGTTTGGATTCAGAAGCATCGAAATCAAAAACTCGCAATTTCTGATCAATGGCAGACCGATTAAATTCAAAGGCGTCAATCGTCATGATTTTGATCCTGAAAATGCTTGGGGAATTTCTAAAGAAACTCGACTCAAGGATCTTTTGATTATGAAGTCTCATAATATCAATGCGATACGAACCTCACATTATCCAAATCATCCTCATCTTTATGAATTGGCTAATGAGTTGGGTTTGTATGTCATTGATGAAGCTGATCTTGAAACACATGGCATTCGCAAATTTTTACCAGATGACCAACTAATTTGGACCAATGCTGGAATCGATCGTAATACTCGAATGGTTTTACGTGATCGTAATCACCCATGTATCGTGATGTGGTCACTGGGCAATGAAGCAGGTGAGGGAAGTGGTTTTATAGCCATGAGAAAGGCTGTCAAAGCTCTAGATTCAACACGACCGATTCATTATGAAGGTGATAAGCAAGCTGGACTTAGTGATGTATACAGTATGATGTATCCCTCCACTCATCTGGAAATAAAATATGGTGAAAAGCAAGACATCAAACCTCAAAGCCTTCTAGAAAAAGCCACTCGGTTATTTTTGAGCCGCAAACCAATCAAGAAGGAAGATTATCAGAATCTACCCATACTTAACTGTGAGTATGCCCACTGTATGGAAAATTCTTTAGGCAATTTTAAGGATCATGTTGATAATTTTGAAAAATACGATAATTTGATTGGAGGGTTTATATGGGATTTCGTCGACCAGTCGATCAAACATACCCAAGCTGATGGTAGTGTTCAATGGCTTTATGGAGGTGATTTTAAAGAAGGTAAAACGGATGCTTTTTTCTGCGCTAATGGATTGATAGCTTCTGATCGCAGTTTGCATCCAGCCATCAGTGAGGTCAAACAGGTTTATGCCAATCTATCCATCACTGATTATCAAATAGAAGATCATTCAGTTTTGATAAAGAATAAAAATGTCTTTATCGATACTTCCTATGCTTTATTTGTTGCCAAGATTTTATGTGAAGGCAACATTATTTCACAAGAACTTATCCATGTTCCACCTATTCATCCTAGAAATCAACTTCGGGTTCCATTAAAACCAATCCAATTCCCTGATTCTCAACAAGAAATCATACTTGAGATCTCTGCGCTTGAGAAAGAAGACCGTCCTTGGGCTATACAAGGCCATGAGATATGTTTTGGTCAGTTCGTTTTAAGACCATTCAACTTTAACCAGACAATCAACACGATTCATGCAACGCTTCGTTTCCATCAAAGCAAAGAGAACTTCCTGATCCAAACCAATGCATATACTGCGATTCTCAATAGCTCTAATGGTCTCTTGGAGAGTTTAGATTATGGTCAAGGAAATGTGCTTAAGTCTCCACTTGATTACAACTTCACCAGAGCTGATTTGGATAATGATTGCGGAATTGAAATTTTTGTTCCCCTGATGCGTCATTTCAATCCGATTCGCTATTGGGAAAAAGCCCAATCAAAACTCAAACTTCACCGAATCGAAATAATCGAATCTGAATCAGATTTTATCTCTTTTCGCATTCGACATAAAATGCCTGGGCTTCGTAAGTTTGAAACCAAATTGAGTTTTAGTGGAGATGGTCTGATCACGGTAACCGTTGATCTAAAACCTAAAAAAGACATGATACGTTTTGGCATGTCTTTGGGTTTGGATCATAGTTATCAAAACATAGATATTTATGGAAGAGGTCCACAAGAAAATTATGTTGATCGTAAAACAGGATCTAAAATTGGATTGGTTCAAGGTAACTTCAAAGATTTTGCCCATGATTATATGCGACCTCAAGAAAATGGCAATCATACAGATGTCCGTTTTCTTCAGATATATAACACAAATGGAATCCTTCGCTTTGAATCCATCACAGAAAGATTAATGGAAACCAGCGTATGGCCATATACTCAAGCAGAGTTAAAGAAGGCTACCCATATCCATGAACTTCCATTACATAAAATAACTACTGTTAATCTCGATTATGGTCAAAAAGGGGTGGCTGGAGACTTACCTGGGTATTATCAATCCTATGATCAGTATCAACTTAAAGCCAATGTACGTTATCGATATGGATTCAGTATCATTCATCATTTCAACAAATAGATGTGAATCTTAAAGATTGTCCAACATCATGGTTTCATAATCAAAAATCAACTTATACTTATGGGTCTTTTTTGCATAGTTCAATAAATGTTTTCGAATGATCCTAACGTAAGGACTTACAGAATTCAGCTGTGCTAGACTTTCGAAAAGTGATCTGAATTGATTGGATTCATCTTCACTGATTTGAAGTCCACTAACAACATTGAAAAACTTTAAGACATCTGTGTGCAAGTCTGAAAAGTGAGAGATGTAGCGCTGAGCGTCAATCAAGTAGGGATGCAATTCAGGTGTTCTTTTCAATTCATACAGACAATCACTAATGTAGATCATACTGAAGCATACTGCTTCTGGATTAATGGACAATGCCTTTTTATAATCCATTAGCGCAAACTCGTAATCTTTTAGAAAGTATCGTAAATAACCAGAAATCAGATAGGGACGACATCTTTCGAATCGATTGATGTTGGTAAACTTTATCGCTGGATTTTGAGACTCTGAGAATTTTGATAATTGTTCGATGTCTTCAATTTCTATCATAAACAGTAAACGTTGGATTCGAAATTTCATCAGTTCATTTAAGTGATCAGTATCGATAGATTTAAGTCTTTGTTGAACATCAATCATTTTTAATTGACGCAGATTACGACTTGCCTTTAAGATCTTTACGATTGGGGCATCCAACTGTAGTTGATCGACCAAGTTATTGACTTTATCGCGGATTTCCTTATAAGGTATGTAGTTTTCTATGATGAGATTGGCCAAATCTAATATTAAGAATTGGATCGAAGATGGAAAACAATCCAAAGCATCCAAATAATCATCTAGAAAACTAACGTTAGGTAAAGCAAGTCCTAAATGGGAATTCATGGTAGCCTTAAATACTTCATTAAGTTCATGAAGGTAAAAGAAGTTACTATAAGGCTCTAGTTTTTGTTCAAAGACGATTTGCAATTTTTTAAGATCTGAAATGGGACAATATTGAAGAGAATGTAAGAGTTGAGATGTGAATTCACAATAAAGAGATTCTATGGTTGAATAATCCAAAGAATTAAAATCTAGATTCTTAATGAGATAATAATATTCTTCAGGATAAGGAATTCTGACTTTTCCGTTTTCAATGATCGACAGTTTTGATTGGGCACAGATCAAGCGATGTTCATAATACACAAAACCAACCTGACTGAAGTTGGTTAACTTTGTTTCATCATATTTTTTTCTGCGATAATACCCAATTAGCTTACCGACGTTATTGTACATTTAGCACCTTCAGTGTCTTAATTCTAATATAAAATCGCAAAAAGTGCCAATGATTCGTGAAAAGGTAAGTTTTATATTAAAACGAGGTTTTTCACAATTGCCTTATACAATGTTCTTAACAAGGAAAGGTAATAAAATGATACAAAAAATAATACTGGTCTGTCTCGTTTTAGGATTACTGATTATTCCGACACCGCAGCCAAAACAAAATTCGATTTGTCTATTTGATGAATGTGGTTAACACCTGTTCATCAAAGTAATCTTAGGGTTTAGGTTAACCGATGTAGGTTATTCAGAGTCATTATTTTAGTGGGATAAAATAAATGGGTGGTAGTTTAGTGACGAGTCAAGCTTCTGCATCGTGTTCATTCTAAACAAATAGTGTTCCAAAATAGTTTCATCTTGTTATTTTGGAGCACTATTTATCTATTAATTCTTGATTAGAAACAGTAAAAACGAAAGGCTCAACATGATCGTAGATTTAGTTGCGTTGTTGATTGAGAACATTGAAATGTTGATTGCTTTAAGTGCAATCTCTCAGATCCTCTCTTTTTACGACAAGAAATACAAATTTCAAATCAACATCTACCGTGGTTTATTATTTGGTTTGGTTGGATTATTCATCATGACTTTCCCATATAAAATGGCGCCAGGGATTACCTTTGATACACGATCCATTTTATTGTCGATCACAGCTTTGATGTTTGGATGGATTCCAGCTGTGATATCAAGTGGGATGATGATCATATATCGAATCATAATGGGTGGATCAGGCATGATCATGGGTATCTTGGTTATTATTTCTTCAACTTTGATCGGTCTTAATTGGTCAAAGATAAAAATAGTGAGCTCATATCGAGGTAAAGCCGTTGATTTTTATTTGATGGGGTTAATGGTTCATGTCGTCATGATCATATGCATGTTTACATTACCATTTGATCGAATCTTTATTACCATGAAAGCAGTAGGTATCCCAGTGTTGATCCTATATCCACTGGTTACTGTTATTTTAGGTAAACTCTTTAACTTTCAATTGACGCAGATGAAGGATCAACAAGACTTGAAAGAAGCAGAAATCAGATTTAGATCGATCTTTAATCAAGCGCCTACCGGCATTGGTTATGCGACGATGGAAGGTGTCATCATGGAAGTCAATGATGAATATGCATCTATGCAAGGATATACCATCGATGAAATCAAGAACATGCCGATTGATCATACGACTTATCCAGATGATCTTGTGCTTCAAGTTGAAAAGATGCAAGAAATTAGAGATGGCTTGCTTAAGAGCTTTTCAATGGATAAAAGGTATATCAGCAAAAACGGTAATCTTCTTTGGGCCAATCTATCGGTTTCGAAAGTAAGATTCACTCAGGATCAACCAGAACATTTAATGATGATCGTTCAAGACATCACTGAAGAAAAGGAATATGAACTGGTATTGGAACACATTGCCTATCATGATCAATTGACCCACTGTTATAACGGCCGATATTATGAAGAGTTTATCGAGAAACAAGTTCAAGATAAGGATTTCCCCATTTCATTGATCTTGGTCAATGTGAATGGACTTAAAACTGTTAACGAAATATTTGGGCATAAAGCAGGGGACAATCTACTAAAAACAGTTGCTGATACGCTCAAAAGAACCTGTGAAGAAAGCACCATGATTGCACGAGTAAGTTCCAATGAGTTTCTAGTTCTCCACAAAAATCAAAATGACAATGTACTGAAGTTTTTTGAGACCTCCATTAATTTCGCCATCGATCAGCAACGAATTGAAGGTATGAAGATCTCTGTATCCATGGGTTGTGCTGTTTGGAATCATCCAGATACAAGCTATCGCGACATTTTTAAACTGGTAGAAAGCCGCATGCTCAATGATAAAGTTGTGGCCAAAAACAGTATGCTCAGTAAGACCATCGACATCATCATCAACTCGCTGTTTGAAAAGAATAATCGTGAAATGTTGCACTCCAAACGTGTAAGTATTGTGTGTGAGAAATTAGCTCAAAAAATGGATTTTGATCAAAAGAACGTCGACAAAATTAAGATCGCTGGACTTATGCATGACATCGGTAAGATTGGAATTTCGGATGAAATTTTAAATAAATCGGGTAAGTTGGATGAACATGAATGGAATCAAATCAAGCGACATTCAGATGCAGGCTATCGTATTCTAAGTTCAGCCATTGAATTTTCTGAAATCGCTGAATGTGTTTTGACGCATCATGAACGTTGGGATGGCAAAGGCTATCCTAAAGGACTCATTGGAACGGATATTCCCTTGTTTTCAAGAATTATCGCAGTTGCGGATGCTTTTGATGCCATGACGTCAGAAAGAACGTATCGTCAAGCTTTAAGTATCGAAAAAGTCATCGATGAAATGAAAACAAATGCTGGAAAACAATTTGATCCTCAAATCGTGGATTTGTTTATAGCCAATATTGATGAGTTTAAAGCAATACTTTAACTCAACTTAATATAGAATGAATTGTTAATAATGATTATATTGAGATCCTGTGATGCATTTGTGCTAAGCAAAATCTTTTTTTTGATGTTTATTTATCTTTATGGAAAATCCTAAGCAGATTAGGCTTTTTCTCAATGATTAAGCGTTCATAATATTTGTTTTACGAGAAAAGAAGAGTAAAATGAAGACAGGATATAAAGTTGAATCAAATCTTATACATGAACTGATTAAAACTCTGGAGGACAACATGTCTAAATATTTTAAGATGATCGCTGTGGTATTGAGCCTTAGTATTTTAACTGCCTGTGCACCTGCTGTTAAGAAAGAACCTGTGATCGTTGCGACGATGTTGGATTCTGAAGGCGGTATATTAGGTAATATGATTATTTTGATGCTTGAATCAAAAGGCATTAAAACTGAAAACAAACTGTATTTTGGAACACCAGATATATTACGGGCTGCTTTAGAAAATGACGAAGTAGACTTGGTTGTAGATTATACCGGATCTGGTCAGTATTATCATCCTGCAGATGCAACAGATACTTCAATCTGGAATGATCCTGAAGATGGTTATGCCTTTACTGAAAAGTTGGATCGCGAGAAGAAAAATCTCTTATGGCTGACCCCAGCTCCTGCCAACAACACTGAAATGATCGCTGTGAAACGTGATTTCGCACTTGCCAATGGTTTAGCCACCATGGCTGATTTATCCACATATATCAAAGCTGGAAAGACATTTAAACTAATTGCTTCAGCAAGTTTTATCGAAAGTAACATGGGTTTATTGGGCTATGAAGAAGCTTACGACTTCAAACTAACCAATGATCAAATCATTTCGTTATCGTCTGGCAATACTGCAGAAATGCTTCAGGCTTTGTCTTTAGGAACAAATGGGATCAATGCTTCTTTGGTTTATGGAACAGATGGGGCTTTGGATCAGTTAGAATTGATCGTATTGGAAGATCCAAAACAGATCCCACCTGTATACTTGCCTGCACCTGTAATTCGTAAAGCTGTTTTGGATGTATACCCAAAAATTAGAGAGATCCTAAAACCTATCTTTGAATCCTTAGATCTTGAAACATTACAAACTTTAAATGCGAAGGTTGCTTATGAAGGATTAGATGCTAAAGATGTTGCTAAAGCTTATTTGATTGAAAATAAATTCTTAGAAAAATGAAGTCTTCCAGATTAAAGATCATCCTTGGATATGGCTTAATCGGCTTGGCATCTTTTGCCTTGCCTTTAGGTGAGTTTAAACCCAATCGTGTCGTAAAAGGAATCTTGCTGTATCCCAGTGATCTTTTTGGTTTGGTTGTAACATTGACTTTGTTTCTTAGTATCTTAATGCTCTTTATGAACCAAATCAGAAAGAAAGATCCAAAAGCATGGATTCAGTGGCTCATCATCAGTTTGATTCTCTTACCGAGTTTAGCTTTGATTTCATTGTCTGCAGCTAAAGTCAGCGGCATAGATTTTAATCCTAATGCAGCTAGAGTATCACTGGGAATTGGTTTCTATGTTTTATTATTAGGCATATTGATCATCTTGAGCCAATTCAAGTCTTTTAAGTGGCTTTTACTGGGGATGATCACATTGATTGTGTTAAGTGCGATGTTTGATCTGATACCCAATTTAGGTCTGGTGAAAGAGTTTAATAATGTTCAAGACTCATTCATCATAGCCTTGAGTGCACATCTTACCTTGGCATTAAGCTCAGCACTAAGTGCAATCATACCAGGAATACTATTAGGTTATGTCAGTTATTCTCACAGTCAGTGGCGTGAATGGGTGATGGGCTTTGTGAATCTGTTTCAAGTTGCCCCAACATTATCATTGTTAGGATTGGTGATGATTCCATTGAGTTTACTTTCAAAAACTTTTCCTGTTTTATCTCAATGGGGCATCAAAGGCATTGGGTTTGCCCCAGCTTTTATCGTATTGACCTTATATTGCTTGTTACCGATCGTTGCCAATGCCTATGCTGGTTTTCAGCAAGTGGATGAAGCTGTACTCAGCAGTGCCAAAGGGATGGGAATGACCCCATTTCAGATCTTTGCCAAAGTCTCTTTTCCTTTAGCATCACCTATCATTATGTCTGGCATCAGAACAGCTCTGACGCAAAATATCGGCAATACGATCTTGGCAGGTTTGGTTGGAGGCGGTGGTTTAGGAGCATTGATCTTTCTAGGTTTATCTCAAGCAGCTCCAGATTTGGTCTTATTAGGGTCGATACCTGTGGTAATCATGGCTTTGATGTCTGATCAGATCTTTGAAGTCCTAGAACATAAATTGATTCACATAATGGGAGTACACCATGATACAACTCAAACAAGTCAGTAAAAGATATGGCGATATAGTAGCTTTGGATCAGATCGATCTAAGTGTTCAAGATGGAGAATGTGTTGTCTTGATTGGACCTTCAGGATGTGGTAAATCAACTTTACTTAGAAGCATCAATCGATTGGTTGATTTAGATGAAGGTGAGATTTTAGTCAATGGTCAAAATATCTCAAACTACAAAGCTGAAGATTTACGTCGTCAATTGGGTTATTGTATCCAAGGCGTAGGTCTTTTTCCGCATCTCAGTGTATACGACAACATCGCCATCGTTCCCCAACTTTTAAAATGGGATAAAACAAGAATTATCGATCGCATCGATACCTTAATGGATCTCACCGGACTTCCTAAGACTTATTTGACCAAGAAGCCTCATGAACTATCAGGCGGTGAAGCTCAAAGAGTAGGGGTGTGTCGAGCTTTAGCAGCAGATCCCTCAATATTATTGATGGATGAACCTTTTGGGGCTGTGGATCCGATGACTCGTGAACAAATACAATTGGCGTTTCGAAAGATCCAACACGAACTTAAAAAAACAGTGCTCTTTGTGACGCATGATATGGAAGAAGCCATCTTATTGGCAGATCGCATTGCGATCATGCACAAAGGTAAGATCCTTTCTCTACAAACACCAGGCGGACTGGTCAAAGGCAAACAAGATGCGTTTGTTAATGAATTCATCGGGGCTGATTATCCATTACGTTTATTGAAACGCTATACCTTATCTGATCTTGAAGTGATTAAGGTTGATCAAGACTCAAGTAAAATTCCACTATCTTCACTGAATGAATTCAGTACAACCAAAGAAATACTTTCAGAGATCCTGCAAAGCGGATCTCAAGAAATCATGATTCAAAAGCAAGATAAATCAAAAGTAATCATCACTTATGATGCCTTGATTGAATTACTACGCAAGGTTTTAAACAATGAAATCGTTTAGGTCATTTGTTTCACAATTTAGGAAGTGGTGGGTCATAGGACTTTATCTTGCCTTGTTTTTATGGTGGATCTTTGATTTTGCAACCATCAAAAGTTTGTTTCTAGAAGGGTTGGGACAAAGACCAGATTTGATTCAAAGAACAAGTTTAGCCGAACTGGCACTTCAACACCTCAATATTGTTTTTATCTCAACTTCAATTGCGATTGTGATTGGGTTAGGATTGGGCATGATCATTCACTACACCCATCTAGAAGAATTAAAAGACATGGCACTAAAACTAGCATCTATTGGAGAAACCATTCCCAGTGCAGCCATCATTGCCTTATCTGTCCCTTTATATGGTTATGGAGATCGTCCCATCATTTTGGCTTTGATCATTTATGCGATCTTACCAATATTACGTAATACGATCGTTGGTCTAGAATCGATTTCAAAACCAATCATTGATGCTGCTAAAGGCGTTGGACTTTCTAAATGGCAACAAATGATCAAAATAGAATTGCCTTTATCTCAACCAACACTTCTCGCTGGAATCAGAACAGCACTTGTCATCAACATCTCCGCAGCGACCATAGGAGCCACTGTAGGCGCTGGTGGGTTTGGGGTGCCCATCATTGCGGGTATACGTACTTATGACCCTGTAATGGTGATACAGGGCTCTATACCAGTCATCTTGATGGCTTTGTTTGCTGATCGTTTACTTAGACACCAAACCATTCAAAAATTATGAAATCACCTTAATAAGCAACGCAATTTTTTGAACTAAGCCATGAATTTAAAAGAAACACTAAAATTTAGTGCTTCTTTTATAATAATTCTTGTAACTTAGTTTATTCGAATTTGAATTCTCTTATAAAATCTTGACTGAAAGGCACTTATTCTTTTGTGCTGTCAAACACGACTTTGCTTAAACAATAGGTTGCTCTAACATCATAATCGTTTGTTATGACCACGAAATCAGCATCTTTGCCTTCAGCAATCGACCTTTATTGATAAAACCGTATTTCTTGCTTGGAACCAAACTGCTCATCTTGATGACTTCTTCTAAAGGCATCTTCAAGACTTCAACTAAGTTTTTGATCCCATAAATAACGGCTTTACTGCTGCCTAATAAACGACCTGTTTCACTTAATACGAAACCTTCAGGAGTTACGATGATGACATTAAAATCTGAATTCTCATTGCGTTACAAACCTTTGTATTTACCTGTAGGAGCCCCAAGATCCTTCAGAGTGGATCCCTAATACTTGAGCTCCATCTACAAATTCATTGGCGAGTTTGGCAATCAAAGAGAATTGTTCAAGATCTAAAATCGTATGCAATACTCCGTTGACCCCAAAGGCCGCTTGTCCCTTAAGTGCAACCTTTAAACCGGCTTCATCCGCATCATCAAAACGATATCCTACAGCACCCTGATTATGGGTATCAAAAATACCGGGAATAACTCATAAATCACCATATTCAAGTTCAGCTTTAACATTGGCATCTTTATGTAAAATACGTTTGATTTTACCATTTTCAACTTCTAAAAACAGTCTATGCAATTTTTTTAGTAAAAATTCGTCTAAAAGATGAACTCTTTTTACTGCGATAATGTTTTGGTGTATAATAAAGGTACAAGTTAATCACAGGTAGAGAAAGCGAGACCAACCATTCAAAAATTGTTTTCGCTTTTTTACTTGGAGGACCCTATGTTTGACATCATTATTATTGGCGCTGGAATCATTGGCACACAAATGGCTTATACACTTAGTTTGACTTCACTGAGTGTTTTAGTATTAGAAAAGAATGCTGAAATATTGAATGAAGTCAGCAGTTCTAACAGTGGCATCATACACACTGGTTATGATCCGGATGAGCATACTTTAAAGGCAAAATTAAATGTTAGAGGGGCATATTTGTATCGTGAACTTTGTGCAAAACTTGAAGTTCCTTTGATGGAATGCGGAAGTATGATCGTTGCGCATAATGAGAAAGAGATCCAAAAATTGTTGGCGCTCAAAGTTAAAGCTGATCGTAGAAGCATCCCGTGTAAGATGTTAAATCAAAATGAACTGCGGCTAGAAGAACCACATATCGCAGATTCGGTGATCCAAGCGCTGCTATTTCCGACGACGGCTGCCATTTTACCTTGGCAGATGGGTTATGCATTGATCGATAATGCTTGTCAAAACGGTGTTCAACTTCACACCAGTGAACCTGTACTCAAAGTTGAACGGGGATCTTGTTTCACAGTAACCACTCAAAAACAATCCTATCAAGCTAAAATGGTCATCAATTGTAGCGGACTTAATGGGGATAAAGTAGCTCGTTTAGAAGATCCAGATTACCCCATCCATTTACTGTATAAACGAGGAGAATATCAGGTCACAGACAAAAGTGATGCATCATATATCAACCACATTTTGTTTCCTTTGCCTACAGATCATGGTAAAGGAGTTCTCGCCGTAAAAACAGTTGAAGGAAACCTTTTGTTTGGACCTAATAATCATTTGGTTGATGATCCTTATGATGGTTCATGTACTATAGAAGGACTAAATGAAATAGATGCAAAGATCGGTGAAGTCATTAAACCTTTACCAAAAAGTCGCATGATCCGACAATTCGCAGGGGTTAGACCCAGTAGTCCAACCAACGATTTCATCATTGAAGATCACAATCACTGGATCAATGTCATTGGGATCGATTCACCAGGGTTAGCCAGTTCTCCAGCCATCGCAGAATATGTTTACGAAACTTTTGTGAAGCCAGTTTTTAATCCGATCATGATTGATCGTGAAGTTTATATTCATCCCAAACCACTCTCAGAAATGAGCATAGATCATCGTAATCAGTTGGTTAAAAAGAATCCTTCGTATGGACAAATCGTTTGTCTATGCGAAGATGTGTCCCTACAAGAAGTCATCGATGCGATTCACTCTCCTGCTCAAACCAAAAGTGTCAAAGGCATTAAACGAAGAACAAGACCAGGTAGTGGAAGATGCCAAGGTGGATTTTGTGAAGCTAAGATTGTTGAACTTTTGTCTAAAGAACTCAATATTCCTAGACAAGAAGTTTTATATGATAATGATCAGACTCAGTTCTTGATTCCGATGGAGGATCTTTATGAAAAAAAATAAGATTGTCATTATCGGTGGAGGATCTGCCGGTTTGGCTTGTGCCAACGCATTGAGACAAAAAGGCATTCAAGATATTTTATTGATAGAAAAAGAAGATGAATTGGGTGGTATTTTAAATCAATGCATCCACAATGGTTTTGGATTACACCTCTATAAGCAAGAATTGACAGGACCAATGTATGCCCAGCGCAACATCGACTTGTTTATGCAATTGGAGATTCCTTATATCCTAAACGCTACCGTTTTAAACATCACAGAAGATAAGATCATCACCATAAGTGAACCTGAAGGCTGTTATCAAATCCAAGCTGAAGTGATCGTTTTGGCTATGGGAGCTCGTGAACGTACCCGAGGCAATATTCAAATTCCTGGAGATCGTTGTGTTGGGGTATGGACAGCAGGGGTCGCGCAAAAATATCTCAACATTGAAGGTTATCTGGTTGGGAAACGAATCTTCATATTAGGCTCAGGAGACATAGGGCTCATCATGGCACGTCGTTTGACTTTAGCTCGAGCCAAAGTCGTAGGTGTGGCCGAAATCATGCCTTACTCTAACGGTTTGACACGCAATATCGTTCAATGTCTGCATGATTATGACATTCCGCTGTATCTTTCAACAACCATCACCAAAATCACTGGTCACAACAGAGTAGAATCCATTACATTATGTCAAGTCGATGATCAGCGTCGCCCAATGTTGGAAACAGCCAGAGAAGTTGAAGTCGATACAGTTTTGTTGTCTGTAGGACTAATACCAGACAATGTATTAAGTGAAAAAGCGTCTGTTGAGATCGATCATCGAACCAAAGGACCACTGGTTGACAGTCAACTGATGACCAATATTCCAGGAGTATTTGCATGTGGTAATGTGTTGCATATTCATGATTTGGTGGACCATGTTTCTATGGAAGGGATGTTGGTGGCCGATTCTGTTGTTTCATATCTCAATGATCAACATTTTGTTCAACGGATTCCTGTTGAAGCTAAAGGTGAACTTAATTATGTCTTGCCTCAATATTTTGATACCAACAGCGAATCTTTGCTGATCAAATATCGCGTTACAAGACCTAAATCTAAAGCTTTCTTAAAAATATCATCCAATGGTAAAACACTGGTCAAACTTCCTAAGGTTGATTTACACCCTTCAGAAATGCAGACTTTTCAATTGCCTAAAGTATTTCTAGACAAAATCAACTATAATCTAGTCGTGGAGCTTTGCGATGAATAAACAAGTAATCTGTATCGTATGCCCAAAAGGATGCAAAGTAACTGTATCAAAGCAAGATGGCGTGTATACCACAACTGGTAATGCATGTATAAGAGGCAATGTTTATGGCATACAAGAAGCGACTGAACCTAAAAGAGTTCTGACAACGACTGTCAAAATCAATGGAGCCTCAATTCCACGTTGTCCTGTCGTATCCAGTGCTCCAATCTTAAAAGATGATTTATTCAAAGTAATCAGTCTGTTAGAAGCAGTTGAACTTACGGCTCCAGTCCATATTAATCAAGTTATTTGTGCCAATGTATTAGGTAGCGGAATCGATATGATTGCTGCTAAAACCATGGAGAAGAAACATGATCTCTAAACAAAACATCATCCCAGTCATCACCTCTATGAAGGGTCTTGAGGCTTTCTTAAGAACCTCTTTAAAAGTGTTCATTCTACAAGATGTTCATATCAATCATCTCAAAGACATGATCAAAATGGCTCATGAGGCAAAGAAAGAAGTGATCGTTCATATCGAATTGATCCAAGGATTGGCCAATGATGAATTTGGGGCTCAGTTTTTGATTCAACAACTCCATGTAGACGGACTCATTAGTTCAAAACCAAAAATCATAGAGATGACTCAAAAGAACCGTTGTTTGGGAATCTTAAGGGTCTTTATCATGGATTCGAAGTCCATAAAGCGAAGTTTACAATTGATTGAAGCCATAAAACCGGATGTGGTGGAGTTTCTACCAGCACTGATCTATGAAGTTTTTCCAACATTCATTAACGACATCAAAGCTGAAGTATGGGCAGGGGGCCTTGTTCAAACGCCATATCAGATTCAATCCATTTTCGCAAGCGGAATCAAACGCATTACCTTGAGTAATTTGGAACTTGCGATTAAATATGCAGAATTTAACTAAAAGAACTTCAAAAAAATTGAAGTTCTTTTTTTATTTATAGAATGATATGCGACTTAGTTTAAAGGGTAAGTTGCCTTTGTTTTATTGATTGAATAAGCCCATAAATCAGACTGTGCTTTTTTATCGAGAGCCAATGGTTTTGGTGTTTCCAACTTTACAAGATTCTTTTTCAAAGGTCCGTAGAAGTTTCCACTCACTGCTTGAGGATCTAGAGCTGCCATAATGGTTGGCCGAGCTCCTTCTTCTGCAGTAGATACAGATGCCAGAAAAAGACCGATGAAGAATTGGATGACCTTGGAACGTTTTCCTGTATCAAATAGACCTGTTTTTGCGACTCCAGGATGAGCTGAAACGACAATCATCTTTAAGTTATTGGCACTGATACGATCGGCTAGTGCATAGGTATACAATAAATTGCACAGTTTTGATCTTGAATAAGCACCGAAAGGGGAATATTTACCTTTTTCATACATGAAGTTTTTAAAATTAACTGTACCTTGACGATGAGCCATACTTGAAACATTAACGATGCGGGCATCGTCACTTAACAGATCAAACAACAAAGCACTTAAACGAAAATGACCTAAGTGATTAACTCCGATCTGACTTTCATAACCATCTTTGGTGAGGGCATAAGGGACAGCCATGATGCCAGCATTGTTGATCAAGATATCAATTTTGAGATTGAGTTCGTGAACCTGGGTTGAAAAGTTCTCAATGGAATTCGAATCCGCTAAATCCAACTGTAGTAAACAGAGTCTTGTTTTTGGAACTTCTGTTTGAATGAGTTCACACGCTGCTTGTCCTTTATCTAAAGATCTTGAAGACAAGATCACATAAGCTCCATGAGTTGCAAAATATCGGGCTGTTTCAAATCCTAGTCCGGCATTGCCGCCCGTGATCAGTACAGTTTTATGAGATACATCAATATTCTCTAGTTCTTTAAATTGAATCATATTTTACCTTTTAAATTTCGTCAGCATTTGAATTCTAACACTTTGAAGGGTACTGTCAAATATCTTGTGTAAACTGGGTTAGCTTTCTTCGTGTTCTTCGGTTTCGAATAGTAGACTTAATTCATTCTCTGCTTTCGTGAATCCT
>WSYG01000029.1 GCA_009773735.1 Erysipelotrichaceae bacterium | reverse complement strand
GACTTTTTTGCATTTGCTACACGTCTGGCAAATCTGAGTTGCATAAAGGGTCCTCACTTTTTTATTGGTGATAGTTTAACACAGAAAAGTGTGGTAAAATAAATAAGCCTTTAAAAGAAGAAAAGATTGAGTCAGTAACACAGGTAAATCAAAAAAGATTTGCTTTTTTTATGGTTGTTCTGTATAATATTGTAGCGCACGCAAAGAGATGTGAGGTTGCTGACACACTGACAAGCGTTGTCATGAGCAGTGAGAAGTCAGGGAATTCACATTGAGCGAAGAGAACGTTAAACGTTCGAGCGTAGTCCACAGGAGGAATCATGGCAAAAAACAGTATTCGCATACGTTTGAAGGCTTATGAACACTCAGTCTTGGATCTCGCAACGAAGAAAATCGTTGAGACAGCCAATATGACTGGAGTCAAAAAAGTCGTCGGACCGGTACCGTTACCTACCGAAAGAGAAATCGTAACCGTCTTACGCGCCGTCCACAAATACAAGGACGCTCGCGAACAATTCGAAAAGAGAACCCACAAACGTCTTATTGAAATCATTGGTCCGTCCGCGGCAACCATTGACGCATTAAGCCGTATGGACTTACCAAGTGGTGTTGACATCGAAATCAAGTTATAGTAAGGAGAACACATGAAAGGACTATTAGGAAGAAAGCTCGGCATGACGCAGGTCTTCACCGTTGATGGAACATTGGTTCCAGTCACCGTCGTTGAAGTCTCACCAAATGTCGTACTTCAGAAGAAAACAATCGAGAATGATGGCTATGAAGCGGTACAGTTAGGTTATTCTGAAAAGAAAGCCCAACGCGCAACAAAGGCCCTGGTCGGACATGTATCCAAAGCTAACACCACACCCAAGCAATTCATCAAAGAAATTCGTGGAAATGGCCTAAGCCATTTCGAAGTCGGTGCCTTGGTTAAAGCAGATCTCTTCTTAGCCGGAGAGATGGTAGACGTTTCCGGAACCAGCAAAGGTCATGGTTTCAACGGCGCAGTTGTCCGTAACAACCAAAAAACGGGACCGAACTCACACGGGTCAGGTTTCCACCGTTCACCAGGTTCCTTAGCGACCATCGGTCGTAACAACGGGATCATCAACAAAGGCCGTACCATGGCCGGTCAAATGGGTGGCGTATCTACAACCAACCAGAACCTAGAAGTGGTATTGGTCGATACCGACAAAAACGTCATCTTAATCAAAGGTAATGTACCGGGTCCAAAACGCGGATTCGTCGTTATCAAGTCAACTGTTAAATCAGTCGCCAGCGTAAGTGCCAGAACGCTCATCAACCGTACCCCGGTCGTTGCAGCTGAAGTCGCCCCTGAAGCAGTAGAAGAAGTGAAGGAGGTCTAAGCCATGCCTAAAATTCAAGTTATCAATCAGGAAGGCAAAGCCCTTCATTCAATCGATATCGCCGATGCCATCTTTGGGATCGAACCGAATCAACAAGCCATCTTTGATACCGTTTTGATGCAAAGAGCTTCGATGCGTCAAGGGACTCATGATGTCAAAAACAAATCTGAAGTTCGCGGCGGCGGCAGGAAACCTTGGCGCCAAAAAGGTACAGGCAGAGCCCGTACTGGTTCAACCCGCAATCCGCATTGGAGAGGCGGCGGTAGTGCTTTTGGTCCTACCCCACGTTCTTATGCATATCGCTTAAATCGTAAAGTACGTCGTTTAGCGGTTAAATCCGTATTATCTGAAAAAGTCTTGACGAATGAATTGGTGATCGTAGATGCCTTCAAATTTGACGGGATCAAAACCAAAGACTTCCTCAAGGTTCAAGACGCTATTCAATGCACAGGCAATACCCTGTACGTCTTCCACGGTGAAGAAGATTGGGATAACTCCTACATGAGTATGAGAAATCTTCCCAATACTTTATTCGCTTTGGTTGAAGACATCAATGTCTTCGACCTGATGAGAGTCGGCAAAGTGGTATTTACTGAAGCAGCCATTAAGTATGCTGAGGAGGTATTTGCCTAATGTCAAATGCAAGAGACATCATCATTCGCCCGATCATCACTGAAAAGTCGATGAAACTGCAAGATACAGACAACAAAGTTACCTTTGAAGTCAGAAAAGGTTCTAATAAGACAGAAGTCAAGATTGCCATCGAAGAAATCTTCAATGTCAAAGTTGAATCAGTCAACATTATGAACTGCCGCCCTAAGACAAAACGTGTCGGTAAATATACGGGCACGACCAGTGCCGTCCGCAAAGCCATCGTTAAAGTTGCTGCCGGACAAAAAATCAACTTAGTTTAAGTTGAGGTCACATATCGGATGAACTACGCGATATCCGGAAAAACTGCGTAAGGAGAACATAAGAAATGCCCATTAAGAAATATAAGCCGACGACCCCTGGTCGCCGTGGCATGACCGGCTTGACGTTTGAGGAAATTACCGTTGGTAATGAACCTGAACGTTCTTTGCTGGAAAGCTTCGGTAAACAAGGTGGACGTGGAAACACCGGCAAAATCACTACCCGTCATAAGGGTGGCGGACACAAACAACTCTACCGTATCATCGACTTCAAACGTGACAAGGACGCTGTTCCAGCAAAAGTCGCTACGATCGAATACGATCCAAACCGTTCCTCTAACATCGCTCTTCTCCACTATTCAGATGGCGAAAAGCGCTACATCCTAGCTCCTAAAGGCTTAACTGTCGGTATGACAGTTGTCTCTGGACCAACAGTCGACATCAAAGTCGGTAATGCTGGTGAATTAGGCAATATGCCTGATGGTACCATCGTCCATAACGTTGAATTGAAACCTGGTAAAGGCGGCCAAATGGCACGTGCTGCTGGAGTATCAGCTCAGATCTTAGGTCAAGAAGGACCTTACTCCATCTTACGTTTAGGATCAGGTGAAGTACGTAAAGTATTAAAGAATTGCCGCGCTACCGTTGGTGTCGTCGGTAATGAAGACCATAACCTAGTCAATTTGGGTAAAGCCGGTCGCAGACGTTGGTTGGGTGTAAGACCTACCGTACGTGGTGCCGTTATGAACCCTGTCGATCACCCACACGGTGGTGGTGAAGGTAAGAACCCCGTCGGCCGTAAGCAGCCGATGACCCCATGGGGCAAAAAAGCAATGGGAGTTAAAACTCGTTCACACAAAAACTCGTCTAATAAATTAATTGTTAGACACCGTAACGGGAAATAGGAAAGGGAGGTAAAACATGAGTCGCAGTTTGAAAAAAGGTCCATTTTGTGATCAACACTTATTGGCCAAAGTAGAAAAATTAAATGCTTCCCGCAAAAGGGAAGTCATAAAGACCTGGTCGCGCCGTTCAACCATTTTCCCGCAGTTCGTTGAACACACATTCGCAGTCTACAATGGTAAGGAACACGTTCCAGTGTATGTTACCGAAGATATGGTTGGACACAAATTGGGTGAATTCGTTCCGACAAGAAAATACTCCGGACATGGATCCGAAGACAAGAAGGCTTAATCATGGACGTTAAAGCAACAGCTAAAACGGTTCGCGTACAGCCCCGTAAAGTACGTCTTGCCTTGGACATGATCCGTGGTAAAGACATCAAAGAAGCCGCAGCCCTATTGAAGTTCTCACCCAATAAGACTTCATTGGTCGTCGGTAAAGTATTGCATTCAGCCGTGGCCAACGCCACCAACAATCATCAGCTCACCGAAGACAAATTGTTTGTCAAGGCTTGCTATGCTGATGAAGGGGTCACCCTAAAACGCTTTATGCCCAGAGCCAAAGGTTCTGCTGCATCGATATTCAAACGTACCAGCCACATCACAGTGATCGTTGCTGAGAAGAACTAGGAGGCAATATGGGTCAAAAAGTAAATCCAATCGGAATGCGTGTTGGGATCATCCGTGACTGGGAATCCCGCTGGTATGCCGAAAAAGAATACGGTTCATTATTGCTCGAAGACATCAAAATCAGAAAATTCTTATTCAAGAAATTGGATAAGGCCGATATCTCCCGTGTCGAAATCGAACGCAGTAAACACCGCGTCGAAATCATCATCCGTGCTGCAAAGCCTGGTGAAATCATTGGACAAGACGGTTCAGGCGTTGAAGCTGTTAAAGCTGAACTCGCTAAACTCTTAAAAGATAAAGTCGTTAAGATCACTGTCATCGCCGTTGCCAACCCTGCGTTGGATGCGGTCTTGGTGGCTAAAAATATTGCCAAGCTTCTTGAACAACGTCAGTCTTTCAGAACTGTTCAGAAGAAAGCCATTCAAAACTCGATGAGAGCTGGCGCCAAAGGCGTTAAGACTCTGGTCAGTGGACGATTAGGCGGCAATGATATCGCCCGCAGCGAAGGCTACGCAGAAGGCATCGTGCCTTTGCATACCTTAAGAGCGGACATCGATTTCGCGAAGTGTGAAGCTTCTACCACCTACGGAAGACTGGGCGTCAAAGTCTGGATCTGTAGAGGTGAAGTCAAACCTGGTGAAATGGTAAAAGAACCTGAAGCTGCTCCTGAACAAAGCAGAGACAGAAGACCTTACAACAAAGATCGTCGCCCAAGACCTGACCGCAATGAAGCGCGTCCGGTAGAAGCAAAAGCAGAAGCAAAAGTTGAAGTCAAAACAGAAAGCAGCACAGAAGGAGGTAAGTAGTTGACATGTTAATGCCAAATCGTACTAAGTACAGAAAACCGCACCGGGTCAGCTATGAAGGTCGTTCGAAAGCCGGACGTGCCGTCTCTTTTGGAGACTACGGACTGGTTGCGGAAGAAGGGGGTTACGTCAGTAACCGCCAGATCGAATCTGCTCGTATCGCAATGACTCGCGAAATGAAGCGTGGCGGTCAAGTATGGATTAAAATATTCCCACACATGGCTTTCACCAGAAAGCCGTTAGAAGTTCGTATGGGATCTGGTAAAGGGGCTCCTGAAGGTTGGGTAGCTGTCGTTCAAGCCGGAAGAATTATGTTTGAAATCGGTGGTGTTGATGAAGCAACCGCACGCGAAGCGCTGCGTTTGGCTTCCCATAAACTATCCGTTAAGTCAAGATTTGTAAAGAAAGGTGAGGAAGAACTCGTATGACCGTTAAAGATATTCGTGAGAAAAGCAATAACGAACTCTTAAAAGACATCGATGTCTTAAAAGAAGAGCTCTTTACCTTACGCTTTCAAAAAGCCACTGGGCAAGGCACTTCATTTGGAAGAATGAAGGAAATCCGTAAAACGATTGCCCGTATCAAAACCGTCATGACTGAGCGCGATCTCAGCGGACAGAATTAAGGAGGCGCAACATGGAAAGAATCGCTCGTAAAGTCTATCGTGGAACCGTGGTTTCCGATAAAATGGATAAAACCATCGTTGTTGAAGTACATACTTCAAAACGCGATCCTAAGTATACAAAAAGAGTCAAATACTCAAAGAAATACAAAGCTCACGACGAACTCAATGAAGCTAAACTCGGAGATGTCGTAGAAATTATGGAAACACGTCCATTGTCTTCTACGAAAAACTTCCGCTTGTTGAAGATCGTTGAAAAGGCCGATGTGGTTTAAACGGAGGACCTATGATTCAAAATGAAACAAGATGTAAAGTCGCGGATAACACCGGGGCAAAAGAAGTATTGGTCATCCGTTGTTTAGGTGGTAGCCGTAGACGCTACTCCAACATCGGAGACATCGTCGTATGTACTGTTAAAGAAGCCACATCAGGCGGAACTGTTAAGAAAGGTGAAGTCGTCAAGGCTGTCATCGTTCGTACGGTCCGTGGTGTCCGCAGAGATAACGGATCCTACATTAAGTTTGACGATAACGCAGTCGTCATCATCAAAGATGACAATACCCCCAAAGGCACCCGTATCTTCGGACCGGTCGCTAGAGAGCTCCGTGATAAGGACTTCATGAAAATTGTGTCCTTGGCCCCGGAAGTACTGTAGGAGGTCACCATGAAAATCAAAAAAGGCGATAAAGTCAAAGTCATCACTGGAGCATCAAAAGGTGCCGAAGGTGAAGTGCTGAAGGCTCTTCCCAAAACAAATCAAGTCATCGTTGAAGGCGTAAACCTGGTCAAGAAGAATTTAAAACCGACTCAGGCCAATCCTGATGGCGGCGCGATTGAAAAGGAAGTCCCAATTCACGTATCCAACGTCGTTTTCGTAGAAGTGAAAGCTAAAAAAGCCAAAACGAAGAAAGATGTTAAAGAAGACAAAAAAGCAGTTAAAGCAGACAAAAAAGTAGTCAAAGAAGACAAAAAAGTAGAGAAGAAACCTGCTAAAAAAGCAGCGAAAGAGTAAGGAGGAACCATGAACCGTTTACACGAAAAATATAACACGACTGTGGTCCCTGCCTTGGTCAAAGAATTCAGCTATACGACCGTTATGCAAGCCCCGAAGTTAGACAAAGTTGTCATCAACATCGGTGTCGGCGATGCGATTGCTGATGCGAAAGCATTAGAAACCGCTGTTGCTGAACTGGGTCAAATCTCAGGTCAAAAACCAATCATCACTAAAGCTAAGAAATCCATTGCGAACTTTAAACTTCGTGAAGGGATGGAAATCGGCTGTAAAGTCACTCTACGTGGCGAAAAAATGTATCAATTCCTAGACAAGCTGGTCAACATTGCGTTGCCACGCGTCAGAGATTTCCGTGGTGTCAGTAAGAATGCGTTTGATGGTCGTGGTAACTATACCTTGGGCATCAAAGAACAACTGATTTTCCCTGAAATCAACTTTGATAAGGTTACCCGCGTCAGAGGCATGGATATCGTTATTGTCACAACGGCTAAGACCAATGAAGAAGGCAGAGCTCTTCTTAGTGGTTTAGGTATGCCGTTTGAAAAGAAATAGGAGAACATCGACATGGCAAAAACATCTTTAATTGTTAAATCGCATCGTACTCCGAAATTCGCCGTACGGGGCTATACCCGCTGCGAACGTTGCGGACGTCCGCATTCCGTTTTGCAGAAATATAAGATCTGCCGTATCTGCTTCAGAGAATTGGCCAATCAAGGCCAGATCCCTGGTGTTAGAAAGGCAAGCTGGTAAGGAGGAGAACCATGATGACCATTACAGATCCAATTGCGGATATGCTAACTAGAATTCGTAACGCGGTTAGCGCCCGTCACGAAGTTGTGGAAGTACCTTCCAGCAAAGAAAAAGTAGAAATCGCCCGCATCCTCCAAGATGAAGGCTTCATTAACGGTTATGTTGTCAGTGGTGACGTCCAAAAAGTAATCACCATTTCCTTGAAGTACGGTCCTAATAAAGAGAAGGTGTTGTCTGGTTTGAAACGCATCTCTAAACCTGGACTGAGAGTATATGCTGATTCCAATTCCATTCCACGCGTATTGAATGGATTAGGCGTTGCCATCCTCTCGACTTCTAAGGGTCTAGTTACTGACAAACAAGCCAAAAAACTGCATATAGGCGGCGAAGTCGTTGCCTATATCTGGTAAGAAAGGGAACGTCAATGTCACGTATCGGAAATAAAGCGATTACCGTTCCTGCCGGTGTTGAAATCGACATCGTTGCAGCGAATGAGGTGACTGTTAAGGGACCAAAAGGAACACTCAAGTTTCAATTCAATCCCAAGATGGGAATCGAAATCAAAGAAGGTATCCTTACGGTTACCCGTCCTAATGAAGAAAAGCAATACAAACAGTTGCATGGGACAACCCGTGCACTGATTGCCAACATGATCGAAGGCGTTACAAATGGATATAAAAAATCATTGGAATTGGTTGGGATCGGTTACCGTGCTGCGGTATCTGGTAAAACGCTGACCATTCAAATCGGTTACTCTCATCCAGTCGTCTTCCAAATCGAAGAAGGCATAAAGATCGAATGTCCGATCCCAACAGAAATCGCGGTATCAGGCATCGATAAGCAACGTGTCGGAGAATGGGCAGCCATTATCCGTGCCGTTCGCAAACCTGAACCTTACCTGGGTAAAGGGATTCGTTATAAAGGTGAAGTTGTCCGTCGCAAAGAAGGTAAGACGGCGGCTAAGAAATAGTGGGAAAGGAGAAACAAGATGCTTAAGAAAGTTGCTAAAAACGCTGAAAGATTACGTCGTCACGCTCGTGTACGCACCAAAGTATCCGGGACTCCGGAACGCCCACGCCTCAATGTTTACCGTTCCAATGCCCATATTCATGTTCAGATCATAGATGATGTCGCAGGGGTAACCTTGTGTGCCGCATCCAGTGTAGAACTGAAATTGGCCAACGGAGGTAACATCGAAGCCGCAAAAACCGTCGGAACCGAAGTTGCACAACGTGCATTAAAAGCGAACATCAAAGAAGTTGTGTTTGACCGTGGTGGTTACATCTATCACGGAAGAGTCAAGGCTGTGGCAGATGCTGCCAGAGCAGCCGGACTGGTATTCTAGGAGGCCTCATGGAAAATAACACAAAGAAAAATGATAGACCGCGCTACCCCAGAGCTGAAAAAGAATTTGAAGAACGTGTCGTCGTTATCAACCGTGTAACAAAGGTTGTAAAAGGCGGACGCCGTTTTAGATTTGCTGCTTTGGTTGTTGTAGGTGATAAAAAAGGCCGTGTCGGTTTTGGTACCGGCAAAGCCAATGAAGTTCCTGATGCGATCAAAAAAGCCATTGAAGATGCCAAGAAGAATCTCTTTAAGGTACCAATGGTAGGCAAAACAATCCCTCATGATATCGTAGGTAACTATGGTGCTGGTTCCATTTTATTGAAACCTGCTTCTGAAGGTACTGGCGTTATCGCTGGCGGACCTGTTCGTGCTGTCCTTGAATTGGCTGGAATCGAAGATGTCCTAAGCAAATGCTTGGGTTCTAGAACTCCAATCAACATGGTCAGATCCACAGTCGCTGCACTAAAAGCTTTGAAAACCATCGATCAGGTGGCTGCACTTCGCGGATTAAAACGCGAAGAAGTGCGCGGATAAAGGAGACAACATGAAATTACATGAATTACACTCCGTTCCTGGAGCTCGTAAAGTCGGCGGCGTCAAACGTTTGGGCCGTGGACAAGCTTCTGGACAAGGAAAAACCGCAGGTAAAGGTACTAAAGGTCAAAACTCTCGTACTGGCGGCGGTGTTGCGATTGGATTTGAAGGGGGTCAGACACCATTATGGCGTCGTATCCCTAAACGTGGTTTTACCAATTATACTCGAGTTGAATATGCGGTCGTTAATGTCGCTCAACTGAATATCTTTGAAGATGGAACTGACGTTACTCCAGAATTACTCATTGAAACAAGACTTGTTCGCAAGGAACTCAATGGGATCAAGATTCTGGGGGTAGGGACTTTAGAAAAGAAACTTACTGTACACGCTCATAAGTTCTCGAAATCTGCACTGGTCCTTATTGAACAAGCAGGTGGAAAAGCCGAGGTCATTTAACATGATCAAGACGTTTGTCGGTCTGTTTAAACAGAAGGAAATTAGAAGAAAGATCCTCTTTACTTTAGGTATGCTCTTTATCTATCGACTGGGTGCAGGTATTCCTGTGCCTTTGGTCGATGTAAGTGCTTTGACTGAATCCTTAGGCGACAATGCCATATTTGGTATGATGAACCTTTTAGGTGGTGGTGCACTCCAGAATTTCTCCATCTTTGCGATGGGGGTTGGACCATACATTACCGCTTCGATCATCGTTCAGTTGTTGTCGATGGATGTCATCCCTGCTTTAACGGAAATGACAAAATCTGGTGCTACTGGTAAGAAGAAGTTGGAAAAAGTAACACGTTACCTAACGGTCGTATTGGCCCTCTTCCAAGCCTTCACCTTAACATATGCCTTTGAGGTCAATTATGGCATTCTAACCATAAGTAATCTCTCTGTCATGTTCTACATCACCGTCGTTTTGTCGGCAGGAACCATGTTCTTGATGTGGATCGGAGACCGTATCTCTGTATTTGGGATTGGGAATGGGATTTCCATCTTGATCTTTGCTGGGATCGTATCTCATATCCCGTTTGATTTCTACTCCATATTCAACACTTTAGTCGATCAGACCAGTGGAAATGCCGTCATGTTTGCCGGGATCTTCAACTTTATGATTTACTTGCTGATGTATTTTGTCATCATCGTGTTGGTCATCTTTACTTCTACGGCGATTCGTAAGATTCCCATCCAGTACACATCCAGTAATCTGCGTAAGCAAAAACAAGATGTTACTTATTTGCCTTTGAAAATCAATTCTGCTTCCGTAATCCCTGTTATCTTCGCTTCTGCGGTTATGACAGCGCCTGCGACAGCACTGAGTTTCTTCCAGTCTAATTCGACGGTAGAAACAGTTTATACCTGGTTGACAACGAACTTAAGTTTCCAATCCCCAACAGGATTGGCGATCTATGGTGTGTTGGTTGTTCTCTTTACCTTCTTCTATACCAATCTTCAAGTCGATACTGAAAAGATTGCGGATGATTTGGGTAAGCAAGGCACTTATATCCCAGGCATTAGACCAGGCAATGAAACCAAAGTCTATCTACATAAAGTCCTTAATCGAATTACAGTACTGGGAGCCGCATTCTTGGTTTTCATCGCTGTATTGCCTTATGCCTTACCGATGTTTGTCACTGCTTTACCTAATACCGTTGGTATCGGGGGAACAGGGATCATCATCGTTGTTGGGGTCGCTTTAGAAACCATGAAAGACTTGGAAGGTCAGCTGACACAGAAGACCTACAAGGGTTTCTTCGGTTAATATGAACATACTCCTTATGGGAGCTGCCGGATCCGGTAAAGGAACCATGGCAGCACGCATCGTTTTAGACTATGATATCCCGCATATTTCATCAGGGAACATGTTTAGAGCGGCTATAACAGCCCAGACAGAGTTGGGTAAGATTGCTGAGACCTATATGAATAGAGGTCATCTTGTCCCAGACGATTTAACGATTAAAATGGTCAAAGAACGTCTCAGTCAGATCGATTGTCAGAAAGGCTATCTATTAGATGGCTTTCCTAGAACACTTGCTCAGGCTGTTGCGTTTGAAGATATCGCAGAAGAAATCGGTCGACCCGTTGAAGCTGTCTTTAATTTGACAGTTCACTTGGAAGATTTGAAACAACGCGTCACAGGACGTCGTATCTGTGAGAATTGCGGTGCCATCTATAACACTGTCGGATCCGCTCCGAAAGTCAGTGGCATCTGTGACAAATGCGGTTCACCATTGGTGCATCGTTCAGACGATACTGTCCAGCAGTTGGGCAATCGTTTGCATGAACACATGGTCTTGACTCAACCAGTCTTAGACTTCTATCGTGAACAAGCATTGGTGCATAACGTAGACGCATCCCGTAAACCGGATCTCGTCTATGCGGACATTTTCTCCATCCTGAGGTTATTGCGATGATTTCATCGAAGTCGCCCAGAGAAATCGAATTGATGCGCAGAGCCGGCGAAATCGTCGCGCTCGCGCACCAAGCCGTAGAGGCCATGATCCGAGTGGGTATCACAACCAAGATGATTGACCAAGTGGTCGAAAAAACAATCTTGGACAATGATGCCACTCCCTCATTCAAGGGCTACAATGGATTTCCAGCTGCGACCTGCTGTTCAGTCAATGACACATTGGTCCATGGATTTCCATCCAGTTACATCTTGAAAGAAGGAGATATCATCTCAGTCGATATTGGCGCTTGTTACAAAGGTTATCACGGTGACAGTGCCTGGACGTATGCTGTTGGAAACATCTCTGATGATGCTCAGCATCTATTAGATGTCACAAAAAACAGTTTATACGAAGGGCTTAAATTCGCGAAAGCAGGGAATCACTTAACCGATATCTCGCATGCGATCGGCGAATATGTCTACTCCTTCGGTTATTCTATCCCTTACGATTACTCAGGACATGGTATCGGATCTCATTTACATGAAGATCCATCGATCCCTAACTTTGGACCCGCAGGAAAAGGAATACTATTGAAGGAAGGGATGACTTTGGCGATTGAACCGATGGTTCATCAAGGCAAACCTTATACCAAAGTAATGGATGATGAGTGGACCGTCAAAACCAAAGATGGATCATTGGCAGCCCACTATGAACATACCGTCGTCATCATGAAAGACGGATGTGACATTCTGACAACACTAAAAGGAGGTAAGAATGGCTAAACAAGACGTTATTGAGATTGAAGGTGTCGTAGAAAAGGTATTACCTAATGCGACATTCGACGTGAAATTATCCAACGGGCACACGCTAAAAGCCCACGTATCTGGTAAAATCCGCATGCATTACATCCGCATTTTACCAGGCGATCGCGTTACCGTTGAGATTTCACCCTATGATTTATCACGTGGGCGCATAACATTTAGACACAAGTAGTGTCAGGAGAACAAGTATGAAAGTCAGACCATCTGTCAAACCCATATGCGACAAATGCCGCGTCATCAAACGCAAAGGTCGCGTCATGGTTATTTGTGAAAATCCGAAACACAAACAACGTCAAGGAAACTAGGAGGAACATAAACAATGGCTCGTATAGCTGGTGTAGACATCCCAAGCAATAAACGCGTGGTGATATCGTTAACCTATATTTATGGAATCGGCCGTCCTATGGCTGAGGAAATTCTCAAAAATTCAAAAATCAGCGAAGATGTTCGTACGAAAGATCTTACAGATGAACAAATCAATACCATCCGTAAAGAAATCGACAAGATCAAAGTTGAAGGAGACCTCCGTCGTGAAGTCAACCTCAACATCAAACGCTTGATGGAAATTGGATCCTACCGTGGTTTGCGTCATCGTAAAGGCTTGCCTGTACGCGGACAAAGAACCAAGACCAATGCCCGTACCCGTAAGGGACCGCGTCGTACTGTCGCGAACAAGAAGAAATAAGGAGGCAAGAACATGGCAACAGCAAAACCCGCATCACGCAAACGCAAAGTGCGCAAGAATATCGCTAAAGGTGTCGCACATATTCATTCCACCTTTAACAACACCATCGTTACCATCACTGACGAAGCAGGCAATGTCCTGGCTTGGTCCAGTGCAGGTGCCTTGGGCTACAAAGGTAGCCGTAAGTCTACGCCGTATGCTGCCCAGCAAGTCGCTGAAGCTGCTGGTAAAGCCGCTACCGATCATGGTATGAAGACCGTTGAAGTTGTCGTCAAGGGCGTAGGTCCTGGACGCGAAGCAGCAGTCAGAAGCCTGCAAACAGCAGGTTTAGAAATCACCGTCATCTCCGACGTCACTCCGATCCCGCACAACGGATGTCGTCCGCCAAAGCGGCCACGTGGTTAGAAAGAAACTGAGGAGGGATATGTATGCAAAAATTTGAACGTGCTCATTTCGAGATTAAAGAATACTCTGAAGACAATCACTATGGCAAGTTTCTCATCGAGCCCTTCGAAAGGGGCTTTGGGACTACCATCGGTAATGCTTTAAGACGAGTATTGCTCTCCTCTTTACCTGGCGCAGCCGTCTACTCAATTAAAATTGAAGGCGTTTTCCACGAATTTACCGCCATTCCAGGCGTTGTGGAAGATGTTACCGCAATCATCCTGAATTTGAAAGACTTGATCATGACGATCAGCGATGATGAAGTTTATACCTTACGTATTTCAGCCAAAGGCCCAAAAGTAGTCACAGCAGCCGACATTGAATGTCCGGCTAATGTGGTTATTCTCAATAAGGATCTCGTCTTAGCGACCCTTGAGAGTGGTGCCATCTTGGATATGGAAATGCGTGCTAAGAATGGCCGAGGTTATGTCAGTGCTGACCAGAATAAAGCATCCCATCAAGGGGCTTTCCAAGGGATTGGTACGATTTATACGGACTCCATTTATACCCCTGTACAACGCATTGCCTACAATGTCGAACCGACACGTGTAGGACAAGATGCCAAGTATGACAGACTCGTGTTTGAAATCTGGACCAACGGTTCCATTAATCCTCAGACAGCCATTTCACTCGGCGCCAAGATCTTGATCGATCACCTCAGCTTGCTGACGAATCTCAATGATCATGTCTCCCAAATGAATAACCTGATCAAGGACGCTACCGGTGATGCCAGAAGCAATACCCAGTTGATTATGATTGAAGATCTCGACCTCTCGGTCAGATCCTACAACTGTCTCAAAAGAGCCGGTATCCAGACTGTGGATGAACTGACTCAAAGAACAGAAGATGAAATGATGAGAGTTCGCAATTTAGGGAAAAAGTCCCTAAAAGAAGTCAAAGAGAAACTGATCGCCATGGGTCTCGGTTTCAAGAACTACGACTAACAAAGGAGACTGAACATGTTGAATCGTAAATTCGGACGCAAAGCCGACCACCGTAAAGCCTTACTCAGAAACTTAGCAACCAGCCTGATCGTCTACGGAAAAATTGAAACCACAGAAATGAAAGCCATGGACTTACGTTCTGTTGTGGATGAATTGATTACCGTAGCCAAGAAGAATGACCTGCACGCTCGTCGTCAAGTCATGGCTTATGTTAAAGATGTCGTAGCGGATAAAGCTACTGGACAAACCGCCGTACAGAAATTGTTCGACGTCGTTGCCCCAAAATACGCTGATCGACACGGCGGCTATACCCGCGTACTAAAAACCAGAACCCGTAGGGGTGATGCTGCGGAAATGGCTACCATCGAATTGGTATAACACTTAAAGCACCGCAAGGTGCTTTTCTTATGATGAACACTTTCGACCAGATCAAACTCAAAGCTGCGCAAGAAAAAATTCCTTCTATGCAAGAAGAAGGTCTATTTTACTGTGAACATTTGATCCAGAGCCAATCCTTAAAAAACATCTTAGAAATAGGGACAGGTCATGGGATCTGGTCGATTCATATGGCACTTGCGATTAATGATTTGAAGTTGAAAACGATAGAATTGAATCCAAAAAGAGCAGAAATTGCGAAGCAGAATATCATTGATCTTAACCTTCAAGACCGCATCACTGTCATCCATCAAGATGCCTTAACGGTAGAACTGACAGAGACTTATGATCTTATCTTTATCGATGGACCTAAAAGCCAAAATAAAGCACTCTTTATTAAAGTGTTGCCTTATTTAAGCAAGAACGGTTATATCCTTGTGGATAACCTTGATTTTCATGGGGAAACACATACTGAGCAAACTCAAAGCCGTGACTTGAAACAGCTTGTAAGAAAGATCAATACCTTTAAAGATTGGATCTTAAATGAAAGCGATCTCAACGTCAAAGCGCTGGAGTTTGGAGATGGTCTGATGCTCATAAGCCGTAAATATGAGCCTTGATTATGGTAAAATAGTCCTGTGAGGTTAAAGATGAAAACAAAAACTAAACTCATTGCCTTGATTGGTGTAGCGGCATTAGGTGCTTATACAGCCGACAAAATTAAACGTACTCAAGACTTAAAACCTGTGATCATTGTACCACTGCCTGATTCTAAATCTGTATTACTTAAAGTCAATTTTAAAAATTCCTTAACAAACGCCATGATAGCCAGCTATAAGGCACAAATTACCGAGATGACCAATACGCTTGATCCGAAGGATGACATCATTTTGGTTCATCATGTATCCAACAATGAACAACAAGCTCACTATCTTGATGATCTTATGAGTGCAGTAGGATACACGGAAGAATCAGGACCCAATCGAACCAAGTATAAGAAGACTGTTAAAGCAGAAGCGCAGACGATATTCGATGAAGTACTATATACAGCACAAACCGCTAAGTCTCTGAAACAGGAATATCTGGGTTGGGATTTCAGCAAATAAAAGAAGGCGGAGACGTTTTGAACCCAATTACAGTGTCACATTTGAAGTTTTCCTATGATTTACAAATAGACGTCGTCAATGACGTCTCTTTTACGGTTGAGAAAGGTTCCTATACAACGCTCATTGGACACAATGGGTCAGGTAAAAGTACCATCGCTAAACTGTTGATTGGCTTACTTGAGAAAGGCTCTGGTTCGATCTTGATCGATGATTTAGAATTGACCGAAGCCAATCTTGATCAGATTCGTCGTAAGATCGGCATCGTCTTTCAAAATCCAGACAATCAGTTCATTGGGGCAACCGTTAGAGATGACATTGCCTTTGGATTAGAAAATCATCAGGTCGATCCTACTTTGATGGATGACATCATCAATAACTTTGCCTCACGAGTCGATATGCTTAAATATCTTGACCAAGAACCAACTCGATTATCAGGCGGACAAAAACAACGTGTTGCGATAGCGGGCGTTTTAGCGATGAAACCTGAGATTTTGATCCTGGATGAAGCCACAAGTATGTTGGATCCTGAAGGCAAATCTGAAATCAATGCCTTGGTCAATCAACTTCATGATGAGTATGGGATGACCATTCTTTCAATCACCCATGATATCGAAGAAGTTAAGAAAAGTGATCACGTGATCGTTATGTTTGACGGACAGATCGTTAAAGACGGTAAACCTTCAGAAGTCATGATCAATGAAGAAGAACTGGTTGCGTTGAAGTTAGATGCTCCATTCAGTGTTAAATTGGCCAATGCGTTAAAACGTAAAGGCATTCATTTAAAAGAAACCTTGGATACCGAAAGGATGGTGGCTGAACTATGCCTATTGCGTTCGAAAAAGTAAACTTTAAGTATGCCCCCAATACTCCTTTTGCGTATGAAGCCCTTAAAAGCATCGATTTGGCTTTTGAATTAGGTAAAGTAACCGCCATTATCGGTCCTACAGGTTCAGGTAAAAGCACCTTAGTCCAACATCTCAATGCCTTACTTTTACCAACAGAAGGCACAGTCTTGGTTTTAGATCGTATCATCACCAACAAACATAAACCCAAAGAACTTAAGTCGCTTAGACAAAAAGTTGGTTTAGTTTTTCAGTTTCCTGAATATCAGCTGTTTGAAGAAACCATCTTAAAAGATATCATGTTTGGACCTTTGAATTTCAAAGTTCCGGAAGAACAAGCCAAAGTATTGGCGATGAATGCGTTGAAGTTGGTTGGTTTGGATGAAAGTTTCGCGGAGAAATCACCTTTGGATATATCTGGCGGACAAAAACGCAGAGTGGCGATCGCAGGTATCTTAGCCATCAACCCAGATGTATTGGTTTTAGATGAACCTACCGCAGGATTAGATCCACAAGGATCAAAAGCCATGATGGAACTGTTCCTGAGACTTAATCGTGAAAATGGAAAAACAATATTGATCGTTACCCATGATATGGAACATGTCATAAACTATTGTGATAACGTGGTTGTCATGCGTGATGGGGAAGTCATCAACCATCAATTAGTCAGTGATTACTTTGAACGTAAATCTCAAGTAGAAGACATTCAGATGAATATGCCTTCGCTTTTGGTCATCAAAGAAGGATTGATCGAAGGTGGCTTTGAATTGAAACGCCCGATGCGTCATTTAGAAGAATTGGCAGAAGCAATCGCAATGGAGCTTAAACCATGAATAACATTGCCTTAGGACGCTACATTCCTTTAAATACATTTACGCATAAACTTGATCCACGCTACAAGATCATGGGTATGCTCATTTTGATGGTATCCGTATTTTTCCCAACTGGATTTATTGGATATGCGGTTATCGGAACCTTCGTTGTAATAGCACTGCTCTTCACAAAAATCTCGCTCAAGATGATTTTAAAGTCGATGAAGCCGATGATCTTTATGTTAAGTTTCTTGTTTGTGATCAACTCCTTGGTCATCAGAACAGGGTATGTGGTCTTTAGTATCTCAAGCTATACCTTGTATAGTGATGCGGTATTCCAAACTTTATACATCATGATCAGATTGACCTTGATGATCATCATCACGACTTTACTGACTGTCTCAACTAAACCTATGGATTTAACGTTAGGGATCGAGGATTTGTTGAGTCCCTTTAAAAGAATTGGATTACCATCTCATGAAATCGCAATGATGATCTCAATTGCTTTAAGATTTATTCCCACATTGATTGATGAAACCAACCGTATCATGAAAGCGCAAGCTTCAAGAGGGGTCGATCTTAAAGAAGGATCATTTAAAGAAAAGATCATGGCGATCTTATCTTTGATCGTTCCTTTGTTTGTGTCCAGTTTCCAAAGAGCAGAAGAATTAGCGGATGCGATGGAAGCCAGAGGCTATGTTGTCGCACAATTTAGAACACGCTATAAACAACTGAAACCTACCTACAGGGACGCAGTGATGATGGGTTGTGTCTTAATTGTTTTGGGAGTGATTATATGGCTAAGCCTTTAAAGCGCGTCAAATGCACTGTAATGTATCATGGTGCTCATTATAATGGATGGCAAGTCCAAAATAACGTAAGCAGTGTTCAAGGACTCTTAGAAAAGATCTTAGAATCGATGCATAAGCGTGATGTCCAAGTTGTGGGATCAGGAAGAACAGATGCGAAAGTACATGCCTTAGGGCAAGTTTTTCATTTTGATACAGAGCTTAGTTTAAATGAATCGGAGTGGATGAAAGCTTTTAATCGACAATTACCGATGGACATCAAGATCATCGAAGTCCAATTCGTCAATAAACAATTTCATGCGCGATATTCTGTTGTTCGTAAACAATATGAATATCTTATTTATCAAGGTGAGATCCAACCTTTTAACTATGAGACCCATGCTTGTATTGGTCCTCATCTGCATCGCGACAACATGCGTAAAGCCATGAGTGTTTTTATTGGGACACATGACTTCAGTGCGTTTTGTGCCAACAGTTTTGCGGAGACCCCCAATCAAGTGCGAACCATCTTTCGATTTGAACTTTTTGAAGAAGAGGATGTTTTAAGGTTCTTAATCGAAGGCGATGGTTTTATGCGACATATGATCCGTATGATCATGGCATGCATCATCGATATCGGTAAAGGTAAACTTAAGATATCAGATGCGAAGAAAATATTGGAATCTAAAGATAAAACATTATACAGTGGGATCGCTGAACCTTGTGGTCTATATTTAACTGAAGTTGAATATCCGGAGGGCTCATGATCAAAACCAACTTTCACACGCATACAGTTCGATGTAAACACGCAGAAGGTTCAGATGAAGACTATGTCTTGAAGGCTCTAGAATATGGCTTGGTAGAACTAGGATTCTCAGATCATAGTCCATGGCCTTATCATTCACTAGACTCCCGAAACATCAGAATGGACATCTCTCAAATGGAAGATTATGTTCAACATGTTCAAATGTTGAAAAGACAATATGCCAATCGTATCCACATTCATTTAGGCATTGAAGCAGAATACTATGAAGCACGCATCGATCAATTACGTGAGTTGATTACGAAGTATGATTTGGAATATGTTTTACTGGGCAATCATTTCCATGAGTTTGAAACCAGAGGTCGATATTATGGAGCTTATGCGGACATTGAAAACCTATATCGCGATTATGAACATGATTCGATCAAGGCCATGGAGACAGGATTGTTTGATTGTTTCGCACATCCCGATCTGTTTTGTCGGAGTTTAAAAGAATGGACTCCCCAAGCTCAAGAGATGAGTGAGAGGATCTTACGTAAAGCCAAAGAGTTGAATATCCCTATAGAATATAACTTAGGGGGGTTACGTAATCATTACAGTGAACTGAATTATCCCTACATCAAGTTCTGGGAGATTGC
>WSYG01000028.1 GCA_009773735.1 Erysipelotrichaceae bacterium | reverse complement strand
TTCATTGAAAACTGAATATAAATAAATTTTGAACCTACCCCGAGCAACCCCGAACGACCCCGAGCAAACCCGAGCAACCCCGAACGACCCGTGCAACCCCGAGCAATTTAAGATATAATATAAACAATAAGAGGGTCATTATGAATGAGATAAAACTAAAAGAGGAGTCATACAATCTAGAATATAAGCTAGAAATTCCGAAATCAGATAAAACCTGGTTAAAAAGCATAGTTTCATTTAGTAATACAGCAGGTGGTGAATTGATAATTGGTGTTGAAGATAAAACTTTGAAAATAGTCGGAATAAAGGAAGACAGATCAATAATTGAACAAAGAATCATTGAAACAATATACAACAATATTGTACCTAAACCGATAGTTGATATCAGTTTTAAGAATGTTGATAGCGTTGATATAGTAAGTGTTTATATTGCGAAAGGGACGGATACTCCATATTTTATAAAGAATGAAGGTGTTGACAAAGGATGCTATGTTAGATATGGATCGACAGATAGATTAGCGACAGAAAGTGAACGTCTTGAATTAATGCTATCAAAGAAAAATACGAGTTTTACTTGTGAAATATATGATAAAGAAGGACAGAAAGAGAAACTAAATGAAGAAAGAATAAACAATTTTCTCAATGGAATAAATGACAAAGTGATAACGAAGAAATTAATTGACCATAACAAATTAGTTGAATGGAATTTGATAAAAAAGGTCAATGGAAATACATATGCAACAAATGGCTACATGATTTTAACAATTAATCCTTTTAATTGCGTTGTACAAATTGGAGTATTTGAAGGCAATACGAAATCGAAACTTAACCATGAATTCATAATTGAAGGTTCGATTATCAAACAATTTGATGATACGATGGAAATTGTATTGAAAGAGTTAGAGAATGGATATTTATTTGAATCAAAAAGAAAAATTAAATACAAATTACCTGAAGTGTCAATTAGGGAAATAGTAGCAAATGCTATTATACACCGAAATTATCTAGAAAATCACCCTATAAGAATAAGTATATTCAATGATAGAATTGAAATATTTTCTCCAGGTAGTTTATATGATGGCCTTCAGATCGAGGAAGCATTAAGTGGTATTTCTAAATTAAGAAATCCAAACGTTGCAGAATTATTTTATCATCTTGGAATAATTGAAAAATGGGGGTCAGGGATTATAAGAGCAAATGAGGAACTTAAAAACGACTCTAAGAAAGAAATAATATTTACAGTTAACAATCACGGCGTTAACGCAACTTTAAGCATGGAAACGCAAAATTCAATAAAGATTAATACTCTCAATATTGACAATTATCTTAAAAATAAACAATTATTTTCAAGAAAAGAATTAGAGTCTGATTTAAACATGACTGAGCATCAAGCTCGTTACTACATCGAAAAATGGTTAAAAGAAGGAAAGGTAATAAAACAGGGAGCATCAACAAGATCATTCTACGAAGTGGTAAAGTAATTAAAGATATTTACCAAATTATGTAAGTTTTAAGACTATAAAATCGTAGTTTTCAACAAGTGTACTGCTGTTGATTTCTATTTGATACCCCTGGGGATTTTTTATTGTAACAATACAGGGACAAGTCCAGTATGCCTCATTTCCAAACTTAACAATTACACCCAAAATAATTGATCAAATAGTTTATCAATTGTATCGATTTAGATCACACTCCATCGTAGAGTATGCTCTTTTTTAGAAATAAATCAGTCTACAAAACTATGCCATCTAGAGTCTTAAAGTGACTAAAATCCTTTTGAACTTGATTTAAATATCAATTAAACTTTATATAATAAAGATGATTATATGGGGAGGGCTCTCATAAATTTTTTTCTCTTTCTTACCAATAATACCTTTCAACTTTTAGAAATTCCTCTTTTTCTTTATCAGTTTTGTGATGTTCTCTTTTTCCCAATAATTCATCATCGATCGAAACTTCAATCCATTCAGCCTTATTCAACATCCATCGAATGCTATCATCGTCAGTTTGACCGATCTTCTTCAGAACACCTACAAATTCTCTAATTTCATTAGCTGATCTATAATCTGAAAGTAGATTTAAAAATTCTCTTGTCTTATTTTTCTCTTGATCTTTACGTTCATGTAGTATTCTAGCTTTTTGCTCTTGTTCTTCACGTATGCGCTGTGCCCTTTCTTGCGCTTCTCTATTAGTCCGAATCTCGAAATAACATTGATAAAATAAAAGCACAATATCGGGTAGCATATCTTCCAATTTGTTTTCTTTTGTATCTTTGATATATTTCCCATTTGACAGTTTAATTCTAAAAATACTATTAGGGATATAATCATATTTCTTAATATGTGGTTTTGAAGCATAACTATGTCTTTTTACTTCATCATTATATTTTACTAACTGCTGTGCTTCTGCTTTTGTTATCTCATGATTCATTTTATCTGTACTCTCAATCATTTCAAAAGAAACATTATCATCATTGATTTTAATACATAAATCATCTGTGACAACTTCTCCGATTTGATCAAAAATAGAGAATAGAGTATCCAAAATTCTATACAGTCTTGGTAATTGCCCATTTGAGATTTCTTTACTGAATTTTGGTTTCTCCAAAGTATTATGCCGATATTGAGGATCTAAATAACTTCGCTCAGCAGCTTTCGCACGTATATTCCAATCATCAATATTTTCTTTGTATAATGAAACTTTTTTGTGTAGTCTTTTATTCTCTTTAACTTCGAAAGTCGATAATACAGAAATAATGGTTTCAATTTTTCCGGTTTCCAGGAAATGTAACGAATTACGCACCTCTTCTAAATCAAACGAAAACTTATTTGAGCATACTTCAGGGTTTGTTTCTTTGTCGACTTCTTTCAATCGTTCTTGAATAGAAAGAACTTCTTTTGAATCTACTTTTTCCTTTATAATCTTTATATCTTGTTTTTTTAACTTCAATTTCATTTATATTTGATTCCAGTAACTGAATGGTTAAACCATTGATATCTAAATCATTACTTTTGTTATACCAGTACTTGGCATTAGGAAGTGGAATGCTGTTTTCTTTGCATTTTTTTAACAAAGAAGGATAGTTTAGACCATATTTATTTGCTACTTGTCTTGCGCTAATTTCCCAAATCTCTTTATATAATCGATCCCTAGTAAATTTTATCGTCATTTTTATCACCCGTTTTTTCCAATGAGTATTTCAAAGTACAGTCTTTGTATTTACCTAGCGAAAACGCATATTCAAAAAGTTCTAAATCTTTGCTTCTCCGTTTTCGCTTAATATAAAAAGTAACTCTTGCTTAATATTAGAAAATTCTTCAATTATTTTATCTAACCCCTTCTCAACATTTTGGATATGAATCTCGGATATTGTCCCGTAATTATAAGCAATCAATCTTAACTTTCAGTGAATTTTCGATCCTTTTCTTCATTGTGAAAAGCAAGACCTATTGGAAGCAAATTATTCCTCATACCAATTCCAACAGCAATTGGTGAAACTCCAAGGTAGTCACCAGCAATTCTTTATGTTATTTTCTTGCATTTTCGTAATTCGTCATCTGTAAATTTCACCATACTAAATCACTCCTCCCTTTCTTTTTTGAATACTTATCAATGTTATTTTATCATGTTTCAAAATTTAGATTATAAACACAAAAAAATCACTTCGAATTTACCAAGTTATATGACCAGAACGCCTCACTTCCAGCAATAGTCGATTAAGCCATCCTGAGTAGGATGGTACCCATATAACATTACTCAGAGGGCACACTTATAAATCTACTTCAGGCCAACAAACAATGAGAAGTAAAATTAAGGCATTTCGCGAAATCCGGAATTCTTATGTAAACGTCAGATATTTATTACACAGGGATAAGACCAGCACGCCTCACTTCCACCAAAAGTCGATTAAGCCATCCTGAAAAGGATGGTTTTTATTTTGCGCTAATTTGGTACTACCTAGTTTGGTCTATTATAATCCACTAACGACCAGAGTCTTTTAACGAAAATTGTTAGTTTTATCGAAAAGTATTTGACATCAATATTACCTTAAGTTATTATTGGTATAACGGTAAACTAAAAGGAGAAAAATGGCTTCAATTGTGGAAATTGCCAAATTGGCAAAGGTCAGTAAGATGACAGTCTCTAATGTCATCAATAAAAAATATGAAAAAGTTTCTAAAGAAACTCGTGATCGTATTGAACGCATACTTATTGAAACCAACTATACACCCAATCTTTTTGCCCGTAATTTAAAATCAAACAGTTCAAAGATTATTCTTTTTACAATCCCCCAAACTATTGAAAATGATCCATATAAAAACACAGCGTTTAACAATCCGTTTTATGGAGAATTGATTAACAGTATCGAATTCAATTTACGAAAAGCGGGTTATTATCTGATGTTTCGGTTTGTCAGTGATGAAGAAATTCTTAGTAACCTAGTTTTGAATTGGAATGTGGATGGGGTAATCATTCTTGGGGCTGTAAAAAAAGAAATCAGAACAGTCTTTAAAGACATCAAGGTCCCGGTCGTATTCATTGATACATATGCTGATCTTGAGGAGAGTGACTCAATCGTTACTGAAGATGAGCAAGGTGGCTTTCTTGCTACCAATCATTTGATCAACAAAGGTAAAAGAAAAATCGGGATTGTCGTAAGCTCAATTAAGGAAATTGGTGTTGCGAGTAAACGTTATGACGGATACCGACGCGCATTGAAGGAAAATGATATTTCTTTCGATGATAAGTGGTTGTTCGAGGGTTTTCCGTCATTCGAATTTGGAGCCCAAATCGCACAACAAATAGTTGAAGAGAAAACAGCTTTTGATGCTCTGTTTGTTTATTCAGATGTTATGGCAATAGGTGTCATAAAGGGTCTAAAAGAACATGGATTGCGCGTTCCGGAAGATATTGCAGTTGTTGGATTTGATGGTTTATATATTGGTGACTTGTGTGAGCCGAGACTTACAACCATTAAACAAGATATCACCGCAAAAGGCAAGATGGCGGTTGATCTGCTCGTAAGAAAACTGGATGGAAGTTCTTTGTCTAGTGAACAGTTAACGCTTCCTGTTAAGTTGTTGGAGAAAGAATCAGCATAATTAACTTGTATTTTATACGGTGATTTAGGTTTACCGTTAAACCAAAGGAGCGAACGTGAATTGGTGGCAAGAATCAGTTGTGTATCAAATCTATCCAAGGAGCTTTAAAGACAGTAACCAAGATGGGATTGGGGATCTTCAGGGCATTATTTCTAAATTGGACTATTTGTCCTATTTGGGTATAGATGTGATATGGCTTTGCCCTGTTTATGAATCCCCGAATGAAGACAATGGGTATGACATCAGTGACTATTTTAGCATTATGCGTGATTTTGGTTCTATGAGTGATATGGAAGAATTGATTCAAAAATCAAAAAAACATGGGATTTCTATCGTGATGGATATTGTAGCAAATCATACTTCGAGTGAACATCGCTGGTTTAAAGAAGCACAGAAAAGTGTGGACAATCCTTATCGTCAATATTATGTATTTAAACCCAATACTGGGAAGATTCCTTCTGACTTAAAATCAATTTTCCTGGGAAGTGCATGGAGTCTAGATGAACAAACAAATTCATACTATCTTCATCTTTTTGCTAAAAGTCAACCAGATTTGAATTGGCATTACAAACCAGTTAGGGATGAATTGTATCAAATGATCAATTGGTGGCTGGATAAGGGTATCCAAGGTTTCCGATTCGATGTCATAGATTTAGTCGCAAAAGACTTAGATCAAAATAAGATCTCAGATGGTCCAAAGCTACATGACTACATCCAAGAGTTAAATCTAAACTGTTTTAAGAAACATTCTATTCTTACGGTTGGTGAAACATGGGGTGCAACAACTGAGAAAGCAAAGCGTTATTCAAATTTAGACGGGAGTGAATTCTCAATGATCTTCAATTTCTCGCATATCTTGCTGGATCAAGAACCCGGTAAAGAGAAGTGGGACACCGTTGAGTTGGATTTGGTTAAACTAAAGAAAGTTTTCAATGATCAGCAAGTCGATTTATATCAAAAAGGCTGGAACTCCCTATTTTGGAACAACCATGATCTACCACGGATCGTGTCGCGTTGGGGAAATGATCAAGAATATCGAGAACAGTCCGCAAAAATGCTAGGGACACTATTACATTTCATGCAAGGAACCCCATACATTTATCAAGGTGAAGAATTGGGAATGACCAATGTAAAATTTGAATCATTTAGTGACTATCGTGATATAGAGACTCAGAACATGATCAGAGATCGTAGAAAAAAAGGTTTGACCGATGATCAAATTATGGCTTCCATTCAAAAGATTGGTCGAGACAATGCCCGTACGCCATTTCCTTGGAATAAATCGGATTTCGGCGGGTTCAGCGAAGTTCAACCTTGGATTAATATGAATCCAAATTATAGTTTGATCAATGCACAAGAGCAACTAGGAAGAGTGGATTCAGTCTTGGAATATTATCGAAAACTCATTTGGTTTAGAAGAGTAAGCAATCTCAAAGACATAATTCGAGATGGTCAATTCGAATTAATGTACTCAGATCATAAAGACTTATTCGCTTACAAACGTATATTGGGCTCAATGGAATTGAAGGTTTATTGCAATTTCCATTCACATAGTATTCATTTGAATGAAGATGTTCAGACAATGAAATTGATTTTATCAAACTATGATGAGATCGATTCAAACCATGGTTTAAACTTGAGACCGTATGAAGCAATCGTCTTGGAGGGTAAAGGGAATGATTTATAAAACGGTAAACAAGTTATATAAACAGAAAGAAAAGGAAATACAATGATTAAAAAGATGATGATTGTACTCGCTGTTACTGTAATGTTGGCGGCATGTACACCGGCAAAAGCTAAAGAAGTTACAGTAAAGTTTTTGAATTATTCTTCGATTAATGGCCAAGAAGCAACTTTGGCAGCTATGATTGATGTTTTTGAAACCGCAAATCCATTGATTAAAATTGAAGTTGAAACGATAGGTTATGCTGATTACTTTACCCAATTAGCAACTAGAGTTGCTGGTGGTCAAGCACCAGACGTATTTGAATTGAATATCGAAAACTTCAGAGCTTACGCAGACAAAGGAGCTATTGTTGAACTAAATGTTGCGGGTTTGGATATTACTAAAATTCATCCAACAGCACTCAAAGCTTTCCAAATTGGTTCAAAACAGTATGGTTTACCTACTAAATTCTCGAATGTTGTATTAATCTATAATAAAGACTTATTTGATCAGGCAAAAGTTGCATATCCAACAGCGAACTGGACGTGGACTGAGGAATTAGCTGCTGCTGAAAAAATTCGCGCATTAGGAACAGACATTTTTGGAGTTATACGTCCAATTCAAACCTGGGAATTCTATAAAACAGTTGCACAGAATGGTGGAAGTATGATGAATGCAGACCAAAGTGCATTTACTTTGAATTCTGCCGCTAATATTGAAGCGCTCGAAATGATGATTGCACGGGTTAAGGTTACAAATGTTACCCCAACAACCCAACAATTAGGTGGAATGGGTGACTGGGATCTATTTAAATCCGGACGTCTTGGGATGTTAGTTACAGGTATTTGGGCATTCTCTGATTTTGCGACCAACTGTAAATTTAATTGGGACATCGCTGTCGAACCTGGAATAAAACAACATGCTACACACTTCTTTTCAGAAGCACTCGTTGTAAGCAAAACTTCCAAAGTTCAAGCAGCAGCAACGAAATTCGCAGCCTTCGTGTCTGGTAGCCCTGAAGCGGCAATGCTACGTGCGAATGCGAACTGGGATTTACCTGTAGCTTTAACAGATGCAGTTGTAAATGCATTTAAAGCAGTCACGCCTCCTTCCAATAAACAAGCAGTATTTGACTCTCTTCAATACTTGGTAATGCCACCATCACTTGAAAAGTTTAGTGCTGTTGCTGATGATCTACAGATTTACTTATCTAAAGCACTTGCTGGAGAACTAACTGCCAAAGAAGCGTTAGATCAAGCGCAAGTCTTAATAAGCGGAAAATATTAAATAGTTACAGCAGTTCTTAAAAGGAGAAAGACGATGAAAACAATGGAGAAAAAAGTTAGGTTCTATATAATACTGTTCCTTCTACCTAGCGTGCTTGGGTTCATCGTCTTTTCCTTGCTTCCAATGTTATCCGCTCTATTCTTGAGTTTTACAGATTGGGATGTAATCGGGGGTTCTCCGAATTTGATAGGGTTGAAGAACTATATTGATATTCTGAAGAGTGAAGAATTTCTTCGAGTTATATTTAATACTATGAAGTTCATTTCACTTTATATTCCCGGCATCATTACTTTATCTTTAGGTGTAGCATTAATGTTTAATTCAAATGTAAAGCATGTGGCTGTGTTTAGAGTATTGTTGTTTATACCTGTGTTAACATCATGGATTGCAGGTTCGTTGATATGGAGATCCGTTTTAAGTGGGCAATATGGTATGCTAAATAACCTATTGGCAATTATCGGCATCCAAGGTCCCGCATGGTTAACAGATCCTAAATGGGCGATGATTTCAATTGTTATTGTTAGTATTTGGAAGGACCTAGGGTTCTTTTCACTCATAATTTTTGGTGGTTTAAGAGGAATCGATAGAACACTATATGAAGCGGCTGAAATAGATGGAGCGAATGGCTTCCAAATACTAAAGAAAATAACAATTCCTTTGGTTACGCCAACTTTATTCTTTGTTCTAGTTACCACGATGATTAGCTCATTCCAACTCTTCTCACAAATCATGGTAATGACTGCTGGAGGACCTATGGGTGCAACTCAAGTCATGGTCGAGCGAATTTATACCTATGGTTTCAGATATTTCGAGATGGGTTATGCAACAGCTCTGTCAATCTTATTACTTATTGTAATTGTAACCATCACATTGATTCAATTGATATTACAAAAGAAATGGGTGTATTATGAATAGAAATTTAAAACTTAAAGACAAATCGGTCTTTCTCGTCTTGCTTATACTGACGATTTTAGGTTTAGTACCATTTATGTGGATGATATCAACATCTTTTAAGAGTACGGGTTCATTGATGGCGATACCCATTGAATGGATACCCAAAGAAGCTACTTTTGCTTCTTATGTTAAGATATTTACTCAACTACCATTTGCAAGATCCTTACTAAATAGTACGATAGTTTCGGTGGCATCAACTTTGTTGACCATTACATCATCAAGTCTGGCAGCATTCGTATTTGCGAAGTTCGATTTCAAATATAAGAATATTCTATTTACACTTTTTTTAGCCAGTATGATGATACCCATTCAAGTTACAGGTATTCCCATTTTCATCATTTTAATGAAGTTGGGATTGATCAATTCTTATTTAGGCGTCATTATTCCAACTGTATTCAATGTATTTGCCATCTTTTTGTTGAGACAGTATATGAAAAACATATCGAATGATTTTATTGAAGCGGCGTATATGGATGGGGCAAGTTTCTTCCAAGTATATTGGAAAATCGTTATGCCAATGAGCATTGTTCCAGTTACTACGCTTTTGGTCATAAACTTTATGGGCTATTGGAATGATTACTTTTGGCCACTCATAGTCCTAACAAATCAAGACTTAATGACACTGCCAGTATTACTAAGCAGATTAAATACTCAATATACAACGGAAGTAAATACATTGATGGCAGGTTCTTTAGTTTCTATGATTCCAATTTTGGTTTTGTATTCTTTTGCTCAAAAGTACTTTATCAGAGGTATTCAAGAAGGAGGAATAAAGTGAAATATCCAGGGATCACTTATCTTGGATCAGGTCGCTTTTCCTCACTTTATGGACTGAATGAAACCATTGTTGATCAAAAGGCTATCGGTCTGCAACATTTATTCATCGATAACTATCAAGTTGATCTGATTCACACGGCTTGTACAGTGGTTACGTTAAATGAGACTGCATATTTTGGAGATCGGGTAAAACCACGCATTGGACATCCATCTCGGTTAAAATCGAAAGAATCTTCGGTTGTAAATCATTGTCTGGTTAAAGATGTATTTGTGTATGAGGATTTTACCAAAACAGATGTTGCAGGAGCAAATAAGAACCATCTTTTTTTTCAAACGAGCATTACTAATACCAGTGATAAGTCACAGCTCTTTAGCCTCTCCGCCTTAGTGATCAATCAAAACAATCTCCAAACGAAGATCAAACGAAATAATGAGGTTGTTTTCTATCAAAGTGCAGGCAATCATTTCGCGGTAATGGCACAAAACGTTGATTACATCTATGCATCGTTGGATGCGCCAAGCGGTTTTATGTATCACGGAATAGAAGATATCTTGCATCATAAAAACAAGTTGGTGGAAGCTCTGGAAGCTTCAACACCGATATCGATGTCGCTAAACAAGGAAGTATTATTGGTTCCTGGTGAAAGCTATGACTACAAGTGGGCAATCGTCGTGGGCAGTTCTGAAAGAGATGTATTAGATCATATCCATGAGGTTCATTTTGACTTCGGATTGATTGATCTAGTTGAGTTCTGGACCACATGGCTTAACCACAGCACACTCAGTTCGAATTATCCTGTAGAAACCAAAACCATGTTGATTGCTTTAAAAGCAGCGAATCTGAACGGACTCTTACCGGCGGATCTTACCGGTCACTATTTTGCTAAAGGGAAAGTAACATTTTATGTCAGAGATGCATTAATGGGATCAAGGGCTTTTCTTTATGCGGGATACTATGAAGAGTTTGAGCAAATCATTAATTTCTTAATGGCTTGCCCGATAAAGGAGAATGGTGAGTTTTATCAGAGATACAATGCGAATAAAAATCCTGATGAGGGAGCCAATAATAACGTCTACTCACAAATTGATACGATTGGGTACTTTTGTAGAGTTATTTCGGATTATTACGAACTTAGTGGAAAATTACTTGTAGATTACAAAACCATCAAAAGAAGTGTCAATGCTTTGAAAGCTATATCCAGAAAAAACAATCTTTTTGGCCCGGAAGGTGGCGTAAACGAAGGTGTATTTGGGCCGGCATACATTACATCCACAAACATGTTTATTGTGGGTGGTGTGTTAGGTGCTATTCATATTGCTAAAGTATTCGGTCATCTCCAAGATGCAATACAATGGCAAAAGTTGGTGGTTGAGACCATCCAAGGCATTGAGAATACACTTCTTCAAGATGGTTATTATGCCTATGGGTATGTGGATTATCATGACGAAATACTATACAAATATGACACACCACAATTCTTATCAGCCAGTCTTGGTTATCCAATCACAAATAATTTTATCCAGAACTATTATTGCTTAATAAAAAAAGCCTCCTTTTTTGACTATGGTATTGGCTATAGTGAACAGGAATACCATCACGGACCATGGCTCTTCAATACGTGCGCGGTGGCAGAAACTGCTTTTCTGATTAATGATAACCAACACTATAAAAAAACGATGGAATGGGCAATCAATCATCTAAATGGATATGGAATGCTTCCGGAAGCCATTGATGCAACCGATGAGTCCCATTCCCTCATCAATCCTCTTATGTGGGCTAATGCTGAGTTTGTATGCGCAGCGTATATCAATCAAATCAAAAAAATAAGGGAGAAGCCATGATTACACATCAATTCAAGTCCTGTGAGAATAATGAAATCAAAACAAACAGCGGATTAGTTCTGTCAGTTAAAGAGTCGCATATAAGAATTACTGGCTCTTATGGTCAGATTTTTGGATTTGGTGAACGGTTTAATGCCATTAATCACAAAAATACAGAATTTGATAATAGAGTCGTGGATCATTTTTGTAATCAAGGAAATCTTACTTATTTTCCGTTACCTTTCTTCTTTATTCCAAACGAGTTGGGTATATTCATTAAAACAAAAAGGGCAATTCATATTTCGATAAAACCTGAATTAGAGATTCAACTTGACTCAGATGACGAGTGTGACATTATTGTTGTTTCTGGACAACCCAATGAAATGATTTCTGACTTTATTTCACTAACTGGAAAAGCATTACTTCCACCAAAATGGGCTTTTGGTCCCTGGATGTCAGCGCATCGGTGGAATACTGAAGATCTCGTAGATCAACAGTTAAGGATCATTAAAGAACTAAACTTTCCCTTTACCGTTATGGTGCTTGAACAATGGAGCGATGAAGCAACATTCTATGTGTTTAACGGGGCAACCTATCAACCCTCCAATGAAGCTAAAAAATACTCAGATTTCACCTTTGATAAGCAAGGTCCTTGGAGGAATCCCAAAGAAATGATTGATCGAATTCATAAACAAGGATTAAAATTGTTACTTTGGCAGATCCCGGTCATTAAGAAACTTGAACCAAAAGATGTGCCGAGTCGGCAGCATGAACTTGATTGGGAGGCTGTAGATTCAAAGAAGCTAACTGCGAGATTACCTGTAGGTTCCGCATTTACGATCCCTGAAGGTCATTGGTTCCCGGGGTCCATGATTCCGGATTTTAGTCAAAAGGAAACCAAAAATTGGTGGTTTTCTAGAAGGCAGCATTTATTGGATATTGGTGTCGATGGTTTTAAAACAGATGGGGGAGAACACATTTATAGAGACGATATCATTTTTAAGTCCGGTGAAAATGGGAAATCCATGGTTAATCAATATAGTCATGACTATATTGAAGCGTATCGCGAATTTATTGGAAAAGACAGAACACTTTTCAGCAGAGCGGGTTATATCGGTCAGCAGTCCGTTGGTATCCAATGGGCAGGTGATCAGAAATCGACCTGGACAGAATTTCAGAGCATCTTTAATGCAGGGATTAATGCTGGATTGAGCGGTCAGACGTTTTGGAGCTTTGACATTGCTGGATTTGCTGGGGATCTACCTGAACTGGAACTCTATTACAGATCGACTCAGCTGAGTGTCTTTTCGCCGATAATGCAATTACACTCCGAACCTGTTGGAGGTCAGTTTTCATTGATTACTAAAGAGAAAGTTATCAACAATGAAAGAACCCCATGGAACATCGCCAACCACTATGACGATGATCAACTGATTAAGAATATCAGAAAGTATTACTGGCTAAGAATGAACTTATTACCTCACATCTACAGTGAGTCAATAAAATGTGTAAATCAAAATAAAGTATTGATGAAACACTTCATGGTAGATTATCCAAATGATCCCATTGCAATTGTGACTCACGATCAGTACCTTTTTGCGAACCTATTGGTTGCTCCAATCCTCACCAAAGGTGTAGTTGAACGAAATGTCTATTTCCCGAAAGGCGATTGGTATGGATTGCTCACTAATGAATTGATTCATGGAGGAAAAACTCAGTCTTTGAAAGTTGCATTGACGGATGTTTTGGTTTATGTAAAATCCGGAACAGGAATACTTCTGAACACAAACAGTTCAGGTCAATTAATGAGTGATGTGGGTAATAATACCGATAATCAAGAGAACCATCTAATCAAAATTTATGGTAAGCAAGGAAGTCATCATTTTATGAGTGAAACAGAAGACTTTGTACTGACTTGGAGCGAAGGTAAAACCGGAATAGAAGGTACTGTAGTAATGAACTACCCGATTGTATGGATCAGCTAGTCAATACTCTAAAAAACGGCTTGCTGAAAAATGAAGATTTCCTAGCATTCTTAGTATTTGGGTCAGTATCTAAAAGAAAAAATGATCGTTATTCTGATCTAGATTTTTTAGTGATTGCCAAACCTGAATCCATAACATCATACACAGAGGATTTGGGTTGGCTTGAAAAAATCCTGCCTATAGAAACATTTTTAAGAGAAGGCATTGATAACTATAAAGTTTTATTCAAAAACGGACTAATCGGCGATTTTGGGGTTGCCTCATTTCATCATTATCAAGAATATCCTCATGAAAAGGGAGTGGTCATTTTTCAACGTGAGGGGTTGGATCTCGAAAGCTCTAACTATCAAATTCTTCCAGAAACTTGGCCACTTGATCATTGGCTGAATCAATTTCTGTTCTCAAGTTATATAGCATTAGGGCGATATCTCCGTGGTGAAAAGATCTGTGCATTTAGAATGATCAACGGTGACGCTATGACTTCCTTTTTGCACTTAATGAAATATTCTCAACTTAAGTATGATGACTTTCAGATCGATCGTCATTATGAGGAAATCAGTGATAATCAATCCTTTCTGCCCAGCGAAGTCCTTCTTGGTCTTGATCAATTGCCGAATCTAGTATCTTTGATGCTGAACAAGATCATCTACCTTTATAATGCAAATCCTCTTTTTTTATCGATGATCAATGAGCGTATTAATGAGTGTAAGGGAATTTGAGTTAGAATTGAGTTGTAAAGATTGGGATCAGTGTGGAGAAGTGAAGTTCTTTAATGGTACACAGCAATTACACAGCGATAAGACCAACTCCCCTCACTTCCACCAAAAGTCGATTAAGCCATCCTGGAAAGGATGGCTTTATTATTCTGTTATTTTTAAGTGAAACCAGTTTACTTAGGTCGAAGTATTCAAATGATCGATTATGATCTTCCGTATCGTTCAAGCAACAATGCCTTGAACCGTTCACCAGGATATATATACTCCGTTTTCCCGTCAATCGTTTGGGTTACCAGCCACTTAAAGTTCACATCATGATTTATCTTTCTGGTTTGTAGGATGCCGTTCTCAAAATAATCATAGAAAGCGTAACCATCATTGGCGAAAACCCACTGATTGCGATTCAATGACGAAATGATGCTTCGGTCTGTGAGCTTGGAATAAGCGCATAGGGAGTATTGTGAAAAGAATTTTTCAAGTGTGAGGACCATGTTCTTATCTGTTTTGAACATATCCAACAAATAGAGCGCAATGCTGTTGGCGGCATTTTCTATGTCATCAACTTTTACATCAATTAAAAAGATCGTAAGTTTACTTGCAAAATTCATGGCTTGGATACATTTCCTTCGATCAAAATAGAATAATTTCAATCCCCACTCCAGAAGGGCATCTCCGTGTTGATCTTTAATGATTTGATTAGAGGCTGCCTCAGGGATTGGGTGCATCTCATTAGGCATCTTGATCCTAAATCGATCGATGGTTTGTTTAGTTGCGTATAAAATCATGAAAATTCCTCCTTAACGTTAGTATTATAGGCGTATAAGATCTCCTTGTTATCGTTTTAGAGTTATGAACAATAACAGGATCAATCTTCTAATGACTTATGGTTTTAAACATCCTAAAGGAACAACCATGACACCATCTTTACGAAGATAACCAAGCTCTCCTCCTGTTAAGATCATTTTGAATTGTGGTAAAAGATATCCTTTAGATAAGAGAAGAGACTCCAACTCATTGAGGTGTCTAGCGGCGACATCTTCCTCTTTTCCGCCTAATTTTATTTCAATGAGCGCAAACTTCCCGTTGCTTAAATGAATCACTGCGTCACACTCAAGCCCATAAACATCACGATAGTGGCTTATTGTTCCATCTAGGTCATCTGCGTATATTCTTAAATCTCTAATGCATAATGATTCAAATAAAAATCCGAATAATTCAAAATCATTTAATAAAGTAGATTCTTTATGCCCCAATACTGCAGCCGCGATCGATGGATCCACAAACCCTTTTTTATTTGATGTTCTAATTGCGGTTCTTGACCGAATATTCGGTGACCATGCTGGGGTTTCTTCAATGACGAATATCTTCTGTAATGCGTTTAAATAAGCATATAGAGTTGCAGCATCTATGGAGACATCATTGGCTTTCATATCTTCCAGTAAAGTTGTATTTTTTGTAAGTGTTTGTAAGTTTCTGGCGTAAGCTCTTAGAAAAGATCTTACTCTAATCGAATCTCGTATGACACCATTTGGCGTGTTTATTTGTTCATTAGTAATGGCTTTGACATATTCTCTTGCCATAAGCAAAGCGGAATCTTCTGATTTGTTGATGGATGCTGGCCACCCTCCTCGACAAATGAGATGAGCAATCTGTTCTATGCTCAAGTTAGATTTACATGGTTTGAGTTGGGCTCCTTCGAAAAGAAGCTTAAGAGAGACCTCACCCGTTGATTCCAGTGATTCAAACAGACTCATAGGCCGCATCAATAAACGGCCAAAGCGGCCTGTTCCGGTGTGCATACTCGGATCATTGGGGGGTGTCGTCGATCCGGTTAAGATGAACTGACCGGAACTTGGTTCATCATCGATGTGAGACCGAATCGTGTTCCATAAAACAGGTGCGATTTGCCACTCATCGATCAGACGTGGAGACTCACCTTTTAAAAGAAGTTGAGGTGCTGAATCAGCGATACGTAAATTATTTCTCAATTGTGCTGGTTCTTGCATTTTTAGAATGCTTTTAGCATGGATACTGGCTGTTGTTGTTTTCCCACACCATTTTGGACCCTCGACTAATACAGCACCAAAAGTTTGCAGATATAGAGAAAGTTTTTGATCGACGATTCTTTTTAGATAGAGTTTGCTCATGAAGGGTTCCTTATTCTAATTATAACTCCAACGGTTATTTAGTCAATGAAATTCTGGTTTTATAATCAATGAAATTCTTGACATATTCTATACATAAATTTTGTTGATAAAATTGGAAAGTTCATCTGGCGTTTGATTTTGTATAACACAGGGATAAGACCAACACGACTCACGTCCACTAAAAGTCGCTTAAGCCATCATGAGAATGATGGCTTTTATCTTGTGTTTGTATGATGATTTACAGAGGACTCTTTATGATTCTACTTGTGCCTGCCATAAGATTTGAGAAAAGCAGGCTCTAGTCAAAGGTCATCCGTCTTCGAAAATGAAAGTTAGTTCTTAGCCTCATAATAGATAAAAATCAAATATTCAAAGTGAGACTGTGTCAGTCGAACGATCAAAGCAATTGTTTTGGAGTTGACGCTTTCAGGAACAGTCAAAGTCATGTTAGCATCTAGGGTATTCACGAAATCAGAACCCTGAGGACGGATTTCCCAAGGATTGGCTTGGGCGTCAAACTCCGCATCTACGGTGTCCCAAGGGTCCTCAAAGGTCGATTTATAGGCGCTTTGAACCACGGTCATCGGTCGGATGATCATAGCGAGCCCGATCCCATAGGAGATCTTACGGCCAGTCTTATCATAGATTGCACTGCCTGTGGTATTGAGTTTGATGGGGGCAGCTTGACCCTTCGTTAGGGTCGAAGGCATTGTCAAGGTACTGTTGATTTGAAGTTCAGTGATCGAGTCCGAAAAGATTTCGATGTCTTCATCGGCGGATTTCTCTATCGTAAAATTTGCCGGTTCCTTATATACCGCATGCAGATCAATCTTAGGCAAAGTGACACCAAGTTCCAAGTCGGAGAAGCCACACAAGACCGGCGGTTGACTAAGATAGTCTTCCAAAGAGATGAAACTGTCATTCATGACATCTTCACAACGATAGCTCTTGACCAACACAAAGGTTTTGGCCGGATTGAGGGTATAGGTGCTAACCTTCTTAGAAGAACTGCAAGCATCCAAAGACATCGACACAAGCATCAGAATGATCAGGACTTTAAGTGTTCGCATAAAGTATCTCCTTGAATTTATTATACTAAAAGACAACGCATTTGGTAGATTAAGTTATGCGAGCCTCCATGCAAAACTATTCAATTTTGACTTAAGTTTGTGCAGGAAAGGATTAATGGGTGTCGCATAAATTGGAAGACCATCACTCAGAATAGGGCACTTTTCATTTCAATCAGTTTCACTTTCTCTCTTTCTTAGTTTAATATCCCCTAAGAAATTTGTCTAGTTAGTGTAGTCGATCCAAATTAGGAAAAAACTCATTATTATTCGATAAAAGGTTCAAAAGTTGATAAAAACTACTGGGGTAGTTTTATTGGAAGTATTGATCCATATAATAAGGAATCTACTGCATAATAAGTGTAGAAATCCTTATAGATAGGTCATTTAACGCATCTTAGCGAGTGATTAAAGTACTCTCATCATCCGCTCCATTATGACATCCAAGCCCTGTTTCAGGTCTTTTTAATGGTTATTTGTGTTGTCGTAAAAAAATCTCCGCGAAAGTGTTGAAACTGAGAATCAAAATGGTATTACACAGGGATAAGACCAACACGCCTCACTTCAACAATAAAGTCGACGAAACCATAATGAGAAAGACGGCTTTTATGATGAGTATTAAATTCCCTTATAAAAATGTTGGATTTCGCGTATCAATCCGAAACTTTTTAGAGGGCATTTTATAAGATTGCAGCAGTCTAAAAAAATTCATCATTCTATTACCGTTTCTTAACACAATCTTGATGAAGTTCAATGCGTATTTATTAAGATATAAGTATGACCACTGTCACTTCCCCTTCTTCAACAAATTCCTCCAAAGAACATTTTAGTTTGGGACATATGATCCGAGAAAGTATTTTCTATTTCGAGGATCTTATGGGTGATCAAATCGACCTGCCTATGCTTCACAACCAAGAACTTAAGCAGGAAACATCCCTTGATTTCAGCATGACTAAGTTCTTTGATGAGGCTATGTTTGAGAGTCAAAATAACATTCATGATTATAAACGCGAAGAAACCATCAAAGCTTTACTTTCTAGCATTGAAACATTTCAAAAATTAGATCTATAGTAGAAAAAAATAATTTGCATTAAAAATATGCTACTCTAATAAGGTTTCAAGAAAACTCTACATTCAAACAACATGTGTGAGAATTATAAGATAATTAAGGATACCCAGAACCCAATCCAACATTCATACAAATATTGTAATTAAACTCTAGTACCAACCAAGATATGATGATTGTAATAGAGTCATCCAAATCACTTCCACAAAAGTCGGCGAAACCATCTTGAGAAAGATGTTTTTTATTGGAGAGCATATAAGGTGATGCTGGCACTAGGATTGTTTGATAAGTACTAAGATTGTTTGAGACGATTAGAACAATCATGAACATAATTATATCTATTAGAATCCAACCAAAGAGTATTTAGGCTTCTAAGGTGTAATTTTGTTAAGATAATGATGATGGTTTCGACTTTTTGGTTTTCTAATCCGTCTAATAAGAGAAAGAGGTAAGCATGGACACAGAAAAAATGACCAGGGTGATTCATGGGGATGATATCGCCTTGGTCGAATATCTCAAATCGATTTCAACTTTACTACTCAAAACGTCCATGGGCTTGCTTGGGGACATGGAACAAGCCAAAGATTGTATTTCTGAAACGATTGCTAAAGTTTATAAGCACCGCAAGCAAGTCAAACAGATTGAGTTCTTCCAGACTTGGGTCATCAGGATATTGATCAACGAATGCAAGGATGAGTTAAAGAGAACTCATCGGTATGTGGCTTTACCTGAAGACTTCGACATCAGTGAACCGGTTAAAGAAGACTACACATACATAAAGGAAACAATGGAAAAACTGCCGTTTGATTTAAAACAGATTATCGTTTTGAAGTTTTATAATCAACTGACATTTAAAGAGATTTCAATGACTTTGACTGTTCCTGAAAGTACTATAAAAAGCCGTTATGCGTTGGCTCTCAGAAAAATGAGGGTAGAACTGGAGGTATTTTATGACGAATAATGACCAATTCAAAGACTTGATTCACCAAGTTGATCCAAATGATGTGTCTATGATCGATGAATTAATTGAACATAAAGTAAAAAGACTAAGACGCAACAAACACATCTGCTGGTTAAGTTTTCCCTTATCCTCCATCATTTCTCTTGTATTGGTGTTTGCTTTGTTGGTTAACTTGAACGATAAGTTCTATGTGTACGCCGTAAGCAACCCAATTCTAAGACCGCTGACACAGCTGGTCAATGGAAGACAAGACATTCTCAGTGCCTATGACAGCGGTTATGTCCAATTGATCGACAAGATAATAACCGTAGGTGATTATACCTTAGAAGTTGATTCAATCATCTCGGATACCCGAAGCATCAACATGTTTTATAAAGTCAGATATCAAGGAAAACTGATTGATGAGTTTGAATCTGCGCATCACCCAAGTTTTGAATTCATGACTCTGGATGGTCAATCCATCAGCTATGGTTACTCATATAGGCATTTTGAAAATTACTGGTGGACAGAGGTTTCTCTAAAAAATCTCAACAAATATGAACCCTTGAACATCAAGTTCACTCCTGATCTTGATCTTGCGGAACAGTATGGTGAACTCCAGGTCAATATCGACCAAACCAAAGTGATTCAGCCTGTTATCGTACCGATCAACAAGACCATTGTGGTTGGTGGACAAAAGTTAATCTTGAAAAGTCTGGAGATGGGGGCCTTCAGTTCACAACTCACTACTTATCATGATCCAGAAAACGAAAAACTGTTGGTGTTGATTGTATTCAAAGACTTTACCAGTGGTGTTTCATGGGATGATGAATCACTTGAAGTGAACTATATATACGATAACTTTCCTATTGGACAACTGAATCATATGAATACTTTTAGTTTGGAACTAAAAAACGCATCTGTTTTGGACAGAGCATATGAAACAGTCAGTTTTGATCCAAAAACGAGAACATTCTCTTCTTTACCTGAGCACTTAACACTCAAAGAAGTGATCGTTAATGGTAATAAATATGAAATTGTTCTGGAAGATCACCAAAGCGTTGGAAACCAGGGATTGATGCCAGTTAAGACAAATGCCATTGATGATTTCTCTTGGCGTGGTGAAACAATTGGCTTGAGCGGTATTAATGAATACCACATCGAACTTGAAATTAGAGACGATAAAATTGTCATATTTAAAGTATTGGGTGGAACTGAATTGAAGGTCTTACCTGGACCTATTATCATTCAACTTCCGAAAACTAATTAATCGGGTTCTATTGTAGTTTCTTAACATATATAGTAAATAGACGGGTATAAAAAACAATTATATTCCTAAATAGCCAAGTGATAAGATAACTCGTCTCACTTCCGTTTGAAATTCTGTGAAACCATCTTGAGGAAGATGGTTTTTTAATGCCCATATGTATTGAGAATTTGTAAGAGTAAAAAATGGTAATATATTACTGGTCATATAAACCGATATCCGGCAAATTATATGCAGTGTATAAGTTGAGAATATTAAAATTGCGAATGAAAATGTAATTAATTAGTATAATGAGCAATTATTTATACATGAACAAAACAGGAGATAAATGAACAAGCATCAAAAGGCAATATTGTATGCGGTATTGGCTGCACTACTTTATGCAATTAGCTCACCTATATCTAAAATTCTGCTTACTAAGATAAGTCCTGTTTTGATGGCGGCTCTATTGTATCTTGGCGCTGGATTGGGTTTATCGGTAGTGGGAGTTGTTCAAAAAACTTTTTTTGTGCATAAATCAATTGAGAAGCATTTATCCAAAAAGGAACTTCCTTATATATTTGGTATGATCGTGCTTGATATTCTTGCGCCAATTTTCCTAATGTTAGGATTGAACTTAACCACAGCTGCAAATGCGTCACTGTTGAATAATTTTGAGATTGTTGCAACAACGATTATTGCACTTTTCTTTTTTAGAGAGAAGATTTCTTTTAAGTTATGGATCGCTATTTTTCTGGTTACCTTCTCAAGTGCACTTCTAAGTATTGAAGATATATCCAGCTTTTCATTTTCGATTGGTTCAATATATGTAATTCTAGCCTGCATTTGTTGGGGATTAGAAAATAATTACACAAGGGTGCTTTCTAACAAAAATCCACTTCAAATCGTTATTCTGAAAGGATTTGGTTCAGGTTTGGGATCACTCATCATCGCATCAGTTTTGGGGGAATTATCAGGTAATGTACAATATATCGTATTTGCATTGATTCTTGGTTTTATGGCCTATGGACTTAGTATATTTCTTTATGTACATGCTCAACGAGAGTTAGGTGCTTCAAGAACGAGTGCTTATTATGCCTTTGCTCCATTTATCGGGACAGGGATATCACTGGTGATTTTTGGTGAAGTACCCACAGTAACATTTATAATTGCCTTATCGATTATGCTTCTTGGCGCGTATATGGCATATAGTGATCGTCGAGGTTAATCTTAGTTTATTAGATAGCGTTGTGCTTTAAGAAACCGGAATATCTTTGTGTATACAAGATAGTCAAAAACGAACCATAAAGATAAATTTGTAAAAATAGCCTTGGGTCACATTATTGTGTAGTCTTCAATTGGAATCAATTTGCTACTTAAAAAATTGATTCCTCACTATTTTGATGCTTTCCCAATTTTTGAAGAGTGTTGGATTATGATTGATTTAGTTCCATCAAAAGTTGACAAACCCATCATCGGAAAGATGTTTTTTTATGCTAATTTAGTGATGTGAATCCGTTTTATTATTGTATATCGCTCAAAATTTTCTCTAAATGATTATGAAGAAAACGACATTTATCACGCCAAATTATATACTAAGAATAAACATGAACAAGTTGTCATGTTTCTCTTGTAAGCCTTGTTTTCGCTTGATATACTAAGTGCGTTGCGTCTACGCAAAAGGAGAAGAGATATGACATTACAAAAGACGGCCAATCCCGGTCCTTTAGGGCTCCTTGGTTTTGGGATGACCACCATTTTACTGAATGTGCATAATGCAGGGTTAATCCCATTATCCATCATGATTATTGGAATGGGTGTTGCTTTAGGGGGCTTAGCACAACTTATTGCTGGAATTTTAGAAATGAAACAAGGAAATACATTTGCGGGCACAGCTTTTATTGCGTATGGATGCTTCTGGTGGTCACTAGTAATTATTTGGACCATGGCGCCAGTGGGGATGGCCGCAGATAAGATTGCAATGGGATATTACTTGTCGATCTGGGGATTGTTTACTGCTTTCATGTTCATTGGTACATTGACTCACAATATGATGACTCGTGTGGTTTTTGGATCCTTGACTGTGTTGTTTGCTTTGTTGGCGATTGGTGATTTTACGGGCAATCCAACGATCACATTTGTTGCTGGATTGGTTGGAATTTTCTGTGGATTTAGTGCTTTCTATTCTGCAGTTGGACAAATTGTCAATGGTGAGCATCAAAAGGAAATATTCCCATTATAAATCAATTCATTAATTAGGATTAAAGACTCATTATAAGAAAAATCTAAAACACCATCATGATTATGATGGTGTTTTGTACATATATAAGTGTTTCGCGAAATGTATCTCTGTTAAACTCAACAGTCAACCATTATAAGCGAAACTTTGGTAACCCAAAATCAATAAGAGTAGTTAATTTCTGGAATGGACAACTCAAAGAAACAACTAACAGTTGATCGATCTGTAGATGTAATCCTATATGTATCTCAAAATAGGATTTTGGATAAATACAAAGATATGGGATAAAAAAAAGAAACGAGAATAGGGCGATTGATTGGTCGAAAGTGACAAATAGTTGTCTCGATTAAGAGTAAAGCACAATTTTTATAAAATAAATTTCCTTTTCTGTGAAAGAAATTTTTGATACTTTTAGTCTTAAAATTCAACATAAATGATAAACTTTAATATAAAAACAATAAATTGTAACAAACCTATGTCAAAATATCGCAAATAGAGGTAGTATAAAATATCTTGTGTAAACGTACAAAGTAGAAAAGGACGAAATTTCTATGAATAGAGGAAGCACTCCGTGTAAAATATTGGTGTCAAATCA
>WSYG01000027.1 GCA_009773735.1 Erysipelotrichaceae bacterium | reverse complement strand
CAATGGATTCGTAAGATCCATCCTAAAGCTCCCATCATCATTGGTGGGATAGAAGCATCGCTTCGTCGTATGAGTCATTATGATTATTGGGATGATAAAGTCAGATCATCGATCTTGATGGATTCTACGGCAGATCTTTTGGTGTATGGGATGGCTGAAAACATCATCGTTGAGATTGCGGATGCCTTAAAAGGCAATATTCCAATCGATGAGATTACTTATTTACGAGGTACTGTTTGGAAAACCAAAACCAAGCAAAATCCAGACAAAGCCATTATGTTGCCTTCGTTTTTTGAAGTAAAAGAGAGTAAAACAAAATATACTGAAAGCTTCTTACTTCAGTATCGCAACACAGACGCCTTTACAGGACTGCCTTTGGTTGAAGCCTATGGGAATGTCCGCATCGTACAAAACAAACCTGCTTTTGCCTTGACTCAAGCAGAAATGGATTGGGTCTATGCATTACCATTTGAACGCAAATTTCATCCTTCTTATACCAATATACCTGCCATAGAAGAAGTCCAATTCTCATTGATCTCCAATCGAGGATGTTTTGGTTCATGTAATTTCTGTGCCATTACGCAACATCAGGGTCGTATGATTACTTCTAGAAGTACCCCATCTTTGGTTGAAGAAGCCACAAAGATTACCCAAATGCCTAACTTTAAAGGGTATATTCATGATGTAGGTGGACCAACTGCGAATTTTCATCAGCCCAGTTGTGAGAAACAATTGACTTTAGGAACCTGTAAAAACAAAGATTGTCTGCATCCTAAAGCGTGTTCACAACTCGAAGTCAGCCATGCGAAATATCTGGATGCCTTAAGACAACTAAGAGCCATTCCAAAAATTAAGAAAGTCTTCATCAGATCAGGCATTCGTTATGATTATCTTGTGTTTGATCAAGATGAAAGTTTCTTTGATGAGTTAATCCAATATCATATCTCAGGTCAACTCAAAGTAGCACCTGAACATGTATCCAATCGTGTCCTAGAAAAAATGGGTAAACCATCTTTTGAACTGTATGACAAGTTCGTCAAGAAATATGAAGCCAAAAACAAACAATTCAACAAGGATCAGTATCTGGTACCATATTTGATTTCATCTCATCCAGGATCTTCCTTAAAAGATGCGGTCGAATTGGCTTTGTATTTAAAAAAGATCGGCCATCAACCCCAACAAGTCCAGGATTTCTATCCAACGCCCTTTACTGCGAGTACCTGCATGTATTATACCGAAATTGATCCTTTTACGAATGAAAAGATCTATGTCGCTAAAACAGTCAAAGACAAGACTTTACAAAGAGTCTTGATGCAATATGCCAATCCTAAGAATCAACATTTGGTATTTGAAGCGCTTAAACAAGCCAATCGACTTGATTTGGTTGGCTTTGGTAAACATTGTTTGATCAGGCCATTGCCGCAAAGGAGATCACATGATACTTCAAAGTAAACGCGTTTGGATCGTAGAGCATTGGGTTCCGGCTCAAATTGAAATCGAAAACAATCTTATCGTTGCGATTTTACGATATGGAACTAAGAATGTGGATGTCGATTATGGAAATCATCGCATCTATCCAGGTTTTATCGATACTCACTGCCATGGTGCTTTTGGTTTTGATACCAATGAAGCAACAAGTGAGGGGCTTAAAATGTGGCTTGAGGCTGCCCCAAAAGAAGGTTTAACCTCAATATGCCCCACAACAATCACTCAAAGTGAAGCGATATTGACTCAAGCACTGAAGAATGTGGCTGCCCTTGCATCAACTCAACCCAAAGGCGCACGAATAGCCGGTATTCATTTTGAAGGACCTTACTTAAATGTTGCCTTTAAAGGGGCTCAACCAGAACCTTTCATCGTTAAACCCAATGTTGATCAATTCATTGCTTATCAAAAAGCAGCTCAAGGCTTGATAAAAGTTATTACTTTAGCTCCTGAAAAAGATGATCAATTAGAATTAACTCGTTATTTAAGTCAACATAAAATTGCGGTCAACTTAGGACACTCAGGAGCAACTTATCAAGATGCCTTGTTTGCGTTTGCCAATGGGGCTAGTGGTTTGACCCATACTTTTAACGCAATGAGCCCATTTAATCACAGAGAACCTGGTTTGGTTGGTGCTGCATTAAACCTTGGCCAAGCTTATGCTGAAATCATCAGTGATGGTAATCATGTCAGTTGGCCAGCCATCAATGTCTTATTTAAAGCCAAAGGCAAAGACCATTGTGTCATGATCACAGATTCATTATGTGCCAAAGGTTTGGAAGCAGGTCGATATGAATTTGGGGGACAAGCCATCGATATCCGTCCTAATGGCGGAGCTTATATTGCAGACTCCAACACCTTAGCTGGATCGACTTTGCTTTATAGTCAAGGCTTAAGAAATTTGATTGAGAATGCTGGTGTCGATGAAATCAGCGCCATCAATGCTGCCACAATCAATCCCGCAAAAGTCTTAGGTATGGCGGATCGATTAGGTAAGATTCAGACGCATTATGAAGCCGATTTAACAGTTTTGGATCAGGATTACACGGTCTTAGCAACCTATGTCAAAGGACAGGTCGTATATACCGTATAATATAGTTAAAAGGGACCCCAAATGAAACACATCTTCATCATCAATCCAGTTTCAGGTCATGGCCGCTCATCAAAGCTCGTGCCCTGGATCCATGCTTACTTCGCCAATCGCGAAAATGATTATCAGATCTTTATGACCACGGGGAATGGTCATGCAACACAATTGGCTGCACAATATAGCGTCCAAGACGATGTGACGGTGTATGCATGCGGGGGAGATGGGACTGCATATGAAGTCTTAAATGGACTTCAAGAAGGCGTACCGATGGCAGTCATTCCGTCTGGAACAGGCAATGATTTTACACGTAGTTTCCAATATCCTAAAAATTTAAAGTCGCTTAAAGATATTTTGATTCAAACGATTGAAGGACGCAATGTCCAAATCGATATCGGTGAAGCCAATGGTTTACGTTTTCATAACTGTACGACCATGGGATTGGATGCGAAAGTAACGATCAAAGCACATACTGTCGGCAAAAGATTACCTATGCCTTCAAAACTTGTTTATATCGTCAGTTTGTTTTTGACCTTAAAAGAAAGAGCTCCTGTTGAGTTGCATTTGACACTAGATGGAAAAACCACTGTTCATGAGATGATCTTATGTGCTGTTATGAATGGCAAGTATTATGGAGGCGGTTTTAAACCAACACCAGATGCTTCTGTCCAAGATGGCTTGTTTGATGTTTGTTTGGTCGATTATTGTGATCTGTGGACCATCTTAAGACTATTGCCTAAATATATGTTTGGTACGCATATCAATGAAAAACAAGCCCATTTCTATAAAGCAGATAAGCTTGAAATTAGAACCTTGGAACCCATCGCCTCGCAAATCGACGGTGAAGTTTATCATCTGCAAGAGTATAAGTTTATTATGCGCCCTAAATGGCTAACAGCCCGAGTTCCGCAAAATTGCGAAATTCACTAAGGAGAAATCATGTTCAAGATTTTTGTATACAAGACTTATGATGAAGTCAGTCAAAAAGCTTTTGAAATTCTCAAAGACATCATCAAAGTCGACCATCCGATTACGTTAGGTTTGGCTACAGGATCTTCACCAGTTGGATTATATGCCCGTTTGGTGGAAGACCATATTAAAAACAAGACCTCTTATGCGCATGTGACGACCTATAATCTGGATGAATATGTTGGCTTACCTAAAGGTCACCTTCAAAGTTATCTAACTTTTATGAATCAGCATTTGTTTGATTATATTGATTGTCCACGAAATCAGATCCATATGCCTGAAGTTCATGTCGATGATTTGAAAGCAGCAGCCGATGCGTATAGTGCTGCAGTATTAACTGCCAAGCCCGATGTTCAAGTCTTAGGTATTGGTTCTAATGGACACATTGGTTTTAATGAACCAGGAACATCATTTAGCTCAACGACCCATGTGGTGGGTTTAAAAGAAGAAACCAGACTTGATAATGCTCGTTTCTTTAGTGGTTTGGATGAAGTCCCCAGATATGCTGTATCGATGGGCATTACTGAAATTATGTCGGCTAAAAAGATCGTATTGATCGCTACAGGCAATAAGAAAGCCTTGGCTGTCAAAGAAATGATTCATGGTAAGATTCGAGAAGAAGTGCCTTGTACCATATTACAGAAACATCAAGATGTTGTTTTGATCTTGGATGAAGAAGCGGCTCGTTTACTCAATGATTAAACTCTTTGTCAGTGATTTGGATGGAACCTTGCTGTCCAACGCAAAAACAATTTCAGCTGAAAATAAGGAAGCCATTCTTAAAGCTCAAGAAATGGGTGTCAGAGTGGTTTTAGCAACAGGTCGAGGTATGGATTCTACTTTGATGTATGCCATGGAACTTCAAATGGATAAGTATGGTGGTTATTTGGTCACCAACAATGGACAATCGCTCTATGACATCACCAACAAGAAACATCAGACCAATGGGGTCATCTCCACCAAAGCCGCTCAGAAAGCCTTTGTGGCAGCCAAGGAGCTTCGTTTACAGTTGATCTTATCTTCAGCTCATGGTTTAGCTTTCTATACGCCTAAAGAATTGGTTCCCATCAGAGCCGTTTATCAGGCTCTAAATAAGATCTTGCCTTACTTTGGTTTCATCTTCAAAAAGTTTAATTTTCTTCAGCTTTTTGGTTTTCTAAAATCAAGTCACTTAAGAATGCTAAAGAGTGTCGAAGATGTGGTTGGTGAATATCAAAAAGTTGGTTTTGCGCATATCGGTCCGAAAATATTGAAAGTCGAACCACAACTAAGAACCTTACTTGGAGATGATTTAGAACTCATGCATGTCGGAGATCTGTGGATCGATGGGGCTCCTAAAGGCATCTCCAAATTGACTGGAATCCATCAAGTCATGGTCCTTCATGAGATCAAAGTCGATGAAGTCATGACCATTGGGGATTCTCAAAACGATACAGCGATGATCCAAGCTTTCAAAAGAGGTATTGCGATGGGCAATGCTGAAGAAGAGGTCAAAAAAATCGCCTCTGAAATAACATTGACCAATATGCAAAATGGTGTGGCTGCCGTCATTCATAAATATATTTTGAATCAGTCATAAACAATGCAACTAAATTAACTTGTGCTATACTAAAATCATGTGGAGGTAGTTAAAACTATGAAAGTTGTCAATTCATCAGCAGAATTCAAAAGCGCCATCCAATCAGGGGTAACCTTGGTTGATTTCTATGCCGATTGGTGTGGACCGTGCAAAATGATTGCACCAGTCTTGGAACAATTATCCAAAGAATACGAAGGCAAGGCAAACATCATTAAATTGGATGTCGATGCGACACCTGAAGTTGCTCAAAGCTTTGGTGTCATGTCCATTCCGACTTTGATTCTATTCAAAGATGGTGAACCTGTTGGTAAAGTCGTTGGTTTCCAACAAAAAGCCCAATTAGCCGCTTTGATCAACAGAGCCCTATAACCTAAAGATTGAGATCGTAAGATCTCTTTTTTATGTAAATAAGTAACAAAGTTCTTGCATATGCAAGATTTTTTTGTATAATATTCCTGTTTAGTAAAAACATATTATTTGTTTACTCCTACTAAACAAGAAAGGTTCTCATGAACATTGGTCGACGCATAAATCGTTTGCGCATCAAAAATAACATGACCTTGGATGAACTGGCTAGCCGGACTGAATTGACCAAAGGATTCATCTCGCAATTAGAACGAGATCTGACATCACCTTCAATTGCCACATTAGGCGATATCGCAGGGGCTTTGGGCATTAGTTTGGCTCAATTCTTTCAAGAAGACATCGATGAAAAGATCGTCTTTTCTCAGAATGATTTTTTTACAGATGAGAGAGATGGTAGTATCTTACATTGGATCGTCCCCAACGCCAAAAAGAACGTCATGGAGCCTTTATTGATCGAGGTCTTACCTCATCAATCCTCCTTTGAAGTACCGCCTCATATCGGCGAAGAATTCGGTTACGTGCTTAGTGGTAAGCTAAGACTGATCCAAGACGGCAAAGAATTTCCCTTGAAGAAAGGGCAAACCTTCTACGTCAAAGGAACACATAGCCATTATTTAAGAAATGACAGTGATAGTAAAGCCAGTGTAGTATGGGTCAGTACCCCACCAATCTTCTAGGAGCACAACATGAGACAACTAATCGAATTTAAAAACATCGTCAAAGAATTCAATGGGACTTTGGTCCTCAAAGGCATCAACCTTGTCATTCACGAGAATGAATTCGTGACATTACTGGGACCTTCCGGTTGCGGTAAAACAACCTTACTGCGCATATTAGGGGGATTTTTATCTCAAACTGAAGGCGAGGTCATCTTTGATGGGATTGAAATCAGCAATGTGCCCCCCTATAAGCGAGAAATCAACACGGTCTTTCAAAGATATGCTTTGTTTCCTCATATGAATGTGTTTGATAACATTGCCTTTGGTCTCAACATCAAAAAGCAAGACAAAAACACCATCAAACAAAAAGTGACACGTATGTTAAAACTGGTTGGATTAGAAGGGTATGAAGATCGTCCTGTGACACTGATGTCTGGGGGTCAACAACAACGTGTTGCAATCGCCAGAGCTTTGGTCAATGAACCTATGGTTCTACTTCTGGATGAACCTTTAGGTGCTTTGGATCTTAAATTGCGTAAAGAAATGCAGCATGAACTTAAGAAAATCCAACAAGAAGTTGGGATCACCTTCATTTATGTTACCCATGATCAAGAAGAAGCCTTGACCATGTCAGATACCATCGTTGTCATGAACAACGGAGAAATCCAGCAGATCGGTACGCCAACCGACATCTACAATGAACCTGAGAATCGTTTCGTTGCGGATTTCATTGGAGAATCTAATCTGATGGAAGGCAATATGGTCGCCGATTACCGAGTTCGTTTCGATGATCATGAATTTGAATGCATCGATTCTGGATTCAGTGATATGGCTCCCGTCGATATCGTCCTTCGTCCAGAAGACATCGACATCGTTCCAGTTGAAATGGGCAAGCTCAGAGGCATTGTTCAATCCAGTCTCTTCAAAGGGGTTCACTTCGAAATCGTCGTTGAGACCCCATATCGTGAATTCATCATCCACACGACCGACAATGCGGCCATTGGTCAAGAAGTCGGACTCCATTTCTTTCCCGAAGACATTCACATCATGTATAGAATAGGTTATTGATCATGAGAGTCTTTGCGAATCTTGTCAGACCGTATCTGGTCTGGATGAGCTTGTTTATTGTCGTGCCGATGATCTTGATCGTGCTGTATGCCTTTACGACACATGGAAACAGTGTCATGGCGTTTCAGTTTACGCTTGATAACTTCGGTAAATTCTTTGACCCTGTCTTCATCAAAGTCTTACTGAAATCGATTCAGGTTGCCTTGGTTACGACCTTTGTTTGTATTTTGATCGGTTATCCGATCGCCTATGTCATCGCAAATGTCGATGAACGCTGGCAGACCTTGCTTATGCTGCTAGTCACCATTCCAATGTGGATCAATATGTTGGTTCGTACCTATGCTTGGATCAGTATCTTATCTGATGCGGGTCTCATCAATACTTTCTTGAAGTCGATCAATGTCGGTCCCATCAAAATGATGTATACCGATTTTGCGGTCATCTTAGGAATGGTCTATAACTTCTTGCCATTTATGATACTGTCCATTTATACTTCACTGGCGAAAATGGATAAAGCGGTGATCGATGCCTCTTTTGATTTAGGGGCCAATACCCGTCAGACCTTCATGAAGATCACATTCCCATTGTCTTTACCAGGGGTGATCTCAGGCGTTACTTTGGTTTTCTTACCAGCCGTATCCACCTTCATTATTCCAAAATTCTTAGGAGGTGGCCAGTATATGTTGATCGGTAACCTAATTGAGAATCAGTTTATTACCGTTGGGGAATGGAACTTTGGTTCAGCGATCTCCCTGATCATGGCAATGATCATTATGCTTTCGATGTATATGACGCGTAAGATGGACAAAGACATTGTTCAAGAAGCACAAGGAGGCAACAAATGGTAGGGTCAAAACGCCGTACTTGGATTCGGGTCTTGTTGATTGCTGGTGTCTTGTTGTTCTTCTATGCACCGATTGCAAGTTTGATGGTCTTCTCGTTCAATGATTCTCGTTCATTGACCTCATGGGCTGGATTTTCAACCCAGTGGTATACTGCATTGTTTAACAATCGTGAAATGATGAGCGCTATTTATGTGACCTTGGTCGTTGCGTTGCTTTCGACTTTTGTGTCCACTGTGGTTGGAACATTAACCGCCATCGGGATCTCAAAGAGTCGCAAGATCATTCGTGAACTCATCATCAACGTCAATAACTTTCCGATCCTCAATCCTGAAATTGTAACTGCGATTGGATTGATGTTGTTGTTTTCTTCCTTATCGATTGAAAAAGGGATGCTGACCATGTTGGTCGCACACATTATCTTTTCTACCCCTTATGTCATATTAACCGTATTGCCTAAACTACGCGGTTTAGATCCAGACATCACTGAAGCTGCGATGGATCTAGGCGCAACACCAGCCCAAGCCTTATGGAAGGTCATTATCCCGCTGATTATGCCGGGTGTGATCTCAGGAGCGCTTTTGGCCTTCACGATGTCGTTTGACGACTTCGTCATATCTTACTTCGTATCTGGAAACGGGGTCAAAAACATCTCGATTCTGGTTTATACGATGAGCAAGCGTATCAATCCTACGATTAATGCTTTGTCGACCATCTTGGTTGTCATCATTACTGTCGTCTTGTTGATCGTAAACTTGTTGCCTATGTTGAAAAAGAAAGAACTGAGAGGTGCTGAATGAAAAAAATTGTGTTTAGCATCCTGCTGGCGAGTTTAGCGCTGAACGGGTGCCAAACGGGTAAGCCAACCCTAAAGGTATTTAGTTGGGGGGCTTACATTGACGAAACGGTCATCGAAGCATTTGAAGAAGAATATGATTGCGTTGTAATCTACGATATGTTTGAAAGCAACGAAGCCATGTATACAAAACTGCTCAGTGGTGAAAAATACGATGTATTGGTCCCTTCCGATTATATGGTTCAGCGTTTGATCGAAGAAGATCGATTGAAAACCTTGATTTTCGCGAAATTGCCCAATGCAAGTGGCATCATCTCGAGTTTAAAAGGTTGGGGATTTGATCCACAGAATACGTATAGTGTGCCTTACTTTTGGGGCAATGTGGGTCTTATCTACAACACCACGATCGTCAACGAAGAAGATTTGAATCAAGGTTGGGAAATCTTAAGAAATACCACCTATAAAGGTCAAATCTATGTGTACGATTCAGAGCGCGATGCCTTCATGGTTGCCTTAAAAGCTTTAGGATTTTCAGCCAATACCAAAATTCAAGCTCAACTTGATGCGGCCTATGATTGGTTAGAAACCTTGGATAATACGATGAATCCGGTCTATGCGACCGATGACGTCATCGATAACATGATTCAAGGTAACAAAGCCATCGCTATGGTTTACTCAGGTGATGCGGCGTATATTACGATGGAAAACCCAGATATGGCTTATTATGTTCCTGAACAAGGAACCAACTTCTGGATCGACAACATGGTCATCTCGAAGAACACAAAAGTTTCTGATTTGGCTCATAAGTGGATCAACTTCATGTTGGATCCAGAAGTGGCTGAACTCAACAGTGTCTATGTCGGTTATTCATCACCGATCCAAAGCGTATTTGAAAACTTGAAAGAAACCGAATTTGAAGGACTAAATGCCTATTCTCCTCGGTTTGATCATCCTAAAGATGAAGTCTTCAAATATGACGAAACCATCAAAAAAATCATTTCTGACCTATGGGTCAAAGTGAAAGCGAATTAATGCATTCAACACAAGGAGGTAGATACTTCTATCTATGAAAAAAATATTGATCCTATTCCTGCTTATTGGAACCCTCTCCGCTTGTACACCGGCCAAAAAGACTTTAAAAGTCTTCAATTGGGGCGAATATATTGATGCGACAGTCATTGCTGATTTTGAAAAAGAATACAATGTTCGAGTTATTTATGATACGTATGATTCAAATGAATTGATGTATACAAAACTCCAATCTGGAGAAAAATATGACATCTTGGTTCCTACCGATCACATGGTTGAACGTTTGATCGCAGAAGGCAAGATCCAAAAGATCGACCTTACCAAGATCACAAATCTCAAGAATGTCGATTCAGGGATGTTAAATCGTCCTTTTGATCCCAACAATCAATACAGTGTGCCTTATTTCTATGGCAACATTGGGATCATCTTCAATAAGAACGTGGTTGATGTGGCCGATCTTGAAGCTCAAGGTTGGGATGTCTTAAGAGATGTAAAATACAAAGACCGTGTTTATGTGTATGATTCTGCTCGCGATGCCTTTATGATGGCTTATAAGTCATTGGGTTATTCGATCAATACGACCAATACCGCTCAGATCGAAGAAGCTTTTACTTGGTTACAAGACATGGATGATAAAACTAATCCTGTTTACATCGATGAAACATTGATCGACAACATGATCAATGGTGAAAAAGATTTGGCCGTTGACTTCTCAGGTGATGCTGCTTATGTGTTGTCTGAAAACCCAGATATGGACTTCTTTGTCCCATCTGAAGGCACGAATTTATGGACCGATTCCATGGTCATCCCAACCAATTCACAAAACGTTGATTTGGCTCACAAATGGATCAACTTCATGCTTCGTGATGATGTTGCTTTGAAGAATACTGAATATGTAGGCTATACATCACCGATCGTTTCAGCCTTTGAAGCTGTTACTTCCGCAGATGGTGTTTACTTCAATAACCCAGCTTATGCCCCTCGTTTGGACAATCCACTGGATGAAGTACATGCCTATTCGCCTGAACTCGTTTCCATCTTGCCTGACAAGTGGACACGCGTAAAAGCTGACTAAAGCTTGATAAGACACGGAGAAATCCGTGTCTTTTTCTCGCATTGTCACTATCAAAAAGTCACAAGATGAACCAAGTTTGTTTTTCTTTTTAAAGTCTTTTTTTATTCTTGCATTTTAGAGGTCCCTTGGGTATAATTAGAAGGCACCGTTTAGACGGTTCCTTAGCCAAGTGGTAAGGCAATAGACTGCAACTCTGTGACCGTCGGTTCGATTCCGACAGGAACCTCCAATTGGGGATGTGGCGGAATAGGCAGACGCAACGGACTTAAAATCCGTTGATGGCAACATCGTAAGGGTTCAAGTCCCTTCATCCCCACCACTTTTGCACTTGTGTTGTCCAAGCATCACATTGCGCCCATAGCTCAATTGGATAGAGTATTTGACTACGGATCAAAGGGTTGCGGGTTCGACTCCTGCTGGGCGCGCCATTTATTATTATTACCATCATACATCGGGATGTAGCACAGCTTGGTAGTGCACTTGATTTGGGATCAAGGGGTCGCAGGTTCAAATCCTGTCATCCCGACCAGTTTAAAATTTGTGGCGGGATAGCTCAGTTGGCTAGAGCAATCGGTTCATACCCGGTCGGTCGTCGGTTCGAATCCGACTCCCGCTACCAAATGTGGACCCTTAGCTCAGTTGGTTAGAGCTGCCGGCTCATAACCGGTCGGTCGTAGGTTCGAGTCCTACAGGGTCCACCATTTCTGAAAATGGAGGAATACCCAAGCGGTTTAAGGGACTGGTCTTGAAAACCAGCAGATGTGAAAGCATGCGTGGGTTCGAATCCCACTTCCTCCGCCATCTTAACTCGAAGTCGTTATTGCTTATTTGTCGCGGGGTAGAGCAGCCTGGTAGCTCGTCGGGCTCATAACCCGGAGGTCGTTGGTTCAAATCCTTCCCCCGCAACCATTTTATATCACCAGTTTTTCCTTATCGCGGGGTAGAGCAGCCTGGTAGCTCGTCGGGCTCATAACCCGGAGGTCGTTGGTTCAAATCCTTCCCCCGCAACCATGGTTCTGTAGCTCAGTAGGTAGAGCACTTGACTGAAAATCAAGGTGTCGCCGGTTCAATTCCGGCCGGAACCACCACTCACTTGAAATCCTGTCACTGACAGGTTTTTCTTTGGTTTAACAAACTCATTTACAAGCATGCTTCTTTTAGGTAAACTTAAAACGTCAGGGGAGGTACCATCTATGGATTTCAGCACATTCTTCTATGATTTGTACAATGTTCCGCAAGGGTCGGGCATTGACTACTATTCAACACCGCATTTGATTTGGTTGGGGGTTTTACTCTTGATCATCATTGGGGTGTCTTTGGCATACAGATCGATGAATGGATCTAGCAGGACCCAATTTAAAAAAGGATTTGCGATCTTCATCATCTCCATGGAAATCTTTAGACAAGTAACCTATCTCATCATGGGAAGATACAGACTGGAATATTTGCCTTTCCACTTATGTGGCTTTACTGAATTTACGATACTGATCTATGCTTTCACCAAAAATAAGATCGCTAAAGAATCTCTATATGCGTTAGGGATCGTTGGGGCACTGATGGCTTTGGTGTTTGCAGATTGGTTGATTCTACCTTTACTTAATTTCCAATCGATCCAAAGCTTTTTAGTCCATGGTTGTTTGATTGCCTTCATCGTGATGTTGGTATTTGCGGGAGAATTGAAGCCTAACTATAAGAATTTACCAATGGTATTTATCATTCACCTTGTGTTATGTTTTGGACTCTATTATTTCAACAAAGCTTTCGATACAAACTTCTTCTTCATGAATTATCCGTCTCCTGGATCACCACTGGTCTTCTTTGAAGAATTGTTTGGAAATCCAGGCTATGTCTTCTTTACGATCGTATTGGTTGGGATCGTATGGCTGATCGAATACTTGCCTTGGGTCATCTTTGGACGTAACCGTAAACACATCAAATATACCTATAAAGATGTTAAGAATCCGAAGTACTAACATGAAAATTGGATTTATTTCACTAGGATGCAGTAAAAATCAGGTTGATTCTGAACGAGTGATGGGCTTACTTAAAGCCAATGGTCACACCTTGACCAAATCACTTGATGAAGCATCTGCCATCTTTGTCAATACCTGCGGTTTTATCAATCCTGCTAAAGAGGAAAGCATCAATACGATCCTCGATATGGCAGAATATAAACAGAAGAACTTAAAGAAACTGATCGTCATCGGTTGTCTTTCACAGCGCTATAAAGAGGATTTAATCAAAGAACTTCCTGAAGTCGATCGTTTCATCGGTGTCTCTGAATACAATAAACTGGATGAGATTTTAAGTGAAGTCTTAGAAACAGAAATCATCGGATCCTATGGAAAAATGGAACGTTTGATCTCAAAGAAAGCTCATACGGCTTATTTAAAAATAGCAGAAGGTTGTTCAAATCGTTGTACATACTGTGCCATCCCTTTAATTAGAGGTCCTTTAAATTCTTATCCCAAAGCAGAGTTATTACTGGAAGCACAACATTTGATTTTGCGAGGCGTGAAAGAATTGGTCCTCATCGCCCAAGATACCACTCGATACATGGAAGACCAAGGATCCAACCAATTAGGCCAGCTTTTAAAAGAACTCAATGCCTTGCCTGGCTTGAAGTGGATCCGCATCTTATATATGTATCCTAATGCCGTTTCCAAGGCTTTACTGATGGATATGAAAGCCTGTGATAAAGTTATCCCATACTTTGATATTCCCATTCAGCACGCTGATAATGACCTGTTGAAGGCTATGGCACGTAAAGGAACAGTTGAAGATATACGACAAGTGATCCATGAGATTCGTGAGGTGTTTCCACAAGCCATATTACGAACAACACTCATCGTTGGATTTCCAGGTGAAATACAGAAGCAATTCCAAGCTTTGCTTGATTTTATCCAAGAAATCAAATTTGATCGCTTAGGTGCCTTTGCCTATTCACTTGAAGAAGATACCCCGGCATACTTTATGAAAGACAGTTGTTCAGAAACTGAAAAACAAGAAAGACTTCTACAAGTCATGGATCTACAAGCCAAGATCTCAGAAGAAAAGATCAAAGCCATGATTGGTTCAACTTTAGATGTGTTGATCGACTCTAAAGACAGAGGAACAAACACTTATCGTGGTCGTTCGATCCATTATGCCCCAGATCAAATCGATGGGGAAGTCGTGTTTACTTCAGATCAAGCTTTAAAGATTGGAACATTTGCGAAAGTAAATATCAGTAGAAATGATGAATATGATCTATATGGAGAACATCAAGGTTAAAAAAAGCGAAGAAATTTCGCTTTTTTATTTGATCAAGTTTTCGAATTCATCCAATCTTTGTTTAAAGAGTTTTAAGGCATCTAATGTGGCTTGATTGCTGGACATATCAACACCTGCGATCTTTAAGGCATCAATCGGGGTAACACTAGATCCAGCTTTTAAGAATTTTAAGTAATTTGTAACCGCAGCTTCACCTTCATTTAAGATCTTATAGGCTAATGCGCTGGCTGCAGAGAATCCAGTCGCATATTGATAGACATAATAGTTGTAGTAGAAGTGGGGGATACGTGCCCATTCACTGGCGATTTCTTCATCATAGGTCATTTCAGGTCCATAATAAGCCTTATTTATCGCATCATACTTTTCACTTAAGGCATCTGAAGTCAATGCGATCCCATCTGAATCAGCTTGGTGAATGAAGTGTTCGAATTCAGCGAATTGAGTTTGTCTGTAGACTGTGCCTTTGACCCCATCCAGATAATGATTGATGATGGTGGCTTGGATCTTTGGATCTTTATATGTTTTTAACAAATAAGCAGTCAATAAGTTTTCATTGGTTGTGGAAGCGACTTCAGCCACAAAGATCGAATAATCACCATAGATGAAAGGCTGATTCTTTCTGGTGTAATAAGAATGAATCGAATGGCCAAGCTCATGAGCTAAGGTATAGACATTGTCTAGATTATCTTGCCAATTGAGCAAAATGAAAGGATTGGTGTTGTAGCTCCCTGATGAATAAGCACCTGAGCGTTTACCCGTGTTCTCTAAGACATCGATCCAGCGGTTCTCAAAGGCTTCTTTTAAATGGGAGACATAATCTTCACCTAAGACAGAAAGGGCTTTTAAAATGACTTCTTTGGCTTCATCATAGGTAAACTTCATCTCGACATCTTCAACCATCGGGACATACAAGTCATACATCCTTAAGTCATCCAGTTTTAAAACTTTCTTGCGTAAGGCAACATATTTATGCAGTAAAGGTAAGCCTTCCTGGATCGCATTGACCAAGGCATCATAAACACTTTCCGGGATATGATTACCAAATAAAGCTGCTTCACGGGCACTGTTGAAATGACGTACTTTAGAATTAAAATTATGGGCTTTAATGTTGGTGGATAAGGTTGCCGCAAAGGTATTCTTAAAGGCTCCATAGGTCGCATACATCGCTTTGAAGGCTTCTTTTCTAACATCACGTTGCTTAGACTCTAAAAATAATCCATATCTTCCTTGAGACAATTGAACCTGAGTCCCGTCTTCACCCTTGATTTGAGGTAACTTAAGATCGGCATTGTTGAGGATCGAAAAGATTTGACCAGAGGCGCCTAAGACTTCAGAAGCCATGGCTAAGATGTTTTCTTCTTTGTCACTTAAGATATGAGCTCTGCGTTTAAACAAGATCTCAAATTCATGGGAATAGATCTTTAAGGCATCTTGATGAAGGTAAGATCTGACCAAGTCTTCATCTGCTTCTAAGAGTTCAGTATCATAATAGCTTAACTCTGATGCGAGCTTTCCATATAAACTACGGGCTCTGCTTTGAAAACCAAGGTACAGGGCATTGGTTGTATCCACATCGCTTTTTAAATGGGCATAAGTATATAAGTGCTCAACCAACTGAATGACGTGATTACGATACTCTAAAGCCTTTAGTAATGATTTAGGGGACTCTGTTAATTTGCCTTTGAAGGAAGCGGCTGTTTCAAGCGTATCTTCAGCAGACTTAAAAGATTGTTCCCAAGATGTATCATCTGCGAATATGGATGCGGTATCCCAAGTGAATTCGACTGGGACTTGACTACGTGTTAATACTTCTTTTTGACTCATGGTGAACCTCGTTTGTAATGGCTTAATTATAACTTATAAAAGGATGTTGTTGCTTAAAACGACCAATAAAAAAACCCCCGAAGGGGTTTGGTCTTATTCGACTACGGTTGTATCCTTCTTAAAGGACAATGCAAGATTCAATAAGATCCCGACAACAGAGGCTGTAGCGATGGCTGGGAAATTGCCTCCAAACAAAGGAATCATTCCACCTGGATAACCATAACTGCCACCCAACCCAATGGTCAAGATGACAGCGATGACAGCTAGATTCTTTGAATTGAACATATCGACTTTTCTTTCGATCATGATGGCAACACCTTGTGCCCCAATGATCCCAAACAGATAGATACAAGCGCCATTGATGACGGATGAAGGAATCGATAAGACGAGGTTTGTTAATGGCGATAAGAAGGATATGATCATCGTGATGATGGCTGCTGCGCCTAGTACCCATACAGAGAAGTTCTTTGTAATGGCCATTGTGGATAAGTTTTCACCGTAATTGGTACCAGCTGGTCCACCAAACAGAGAAGATACGATATCGCCAACGCCATCCCCAATAAGATTCAAGCCTAACTTTTCGGCGATCTTAACAGGAGGTTTGCCTTTTTTCTTGGCCAAGTCATTGACGTAAATATCAAGCTGGAATAAATGTGCTGTAGATTCTGGAATGGTTGCGATCGCAATTGGCATGATGGCGAATACAGCATTCCACGCGGTAAAGTCTGGTAATGTAAAGTGTGGGGTTTGAATGATGTTTCCAGCCAATATTTGTGAAAAGTCAACCATACCTAAGCTAATGCTTACAGCGTAGCCAACCAAGATGCCCAATAGGATTGGCAGTTGTGCCCATACGCCTTTGAGATAAACTGAGAAAAGTATGGTCGCAAATAAGGTAACTAAAGCTGCGATCCAGTTGATGTTGGTAACTGCACCACCACCATTACTACCGGCGTTTGTCACAGCTATTGCGGCAAGTGAGATCCCAATGACGATCGCAATGGAACCTGTAACGGAAGGCGGCAAGACTTTTTCAATCTTATCTAGTCCAAAACGAGATACGATCAAGCCGGCTACAATTGAGACTAAACCCGACATGATGATCCCAAACTGGGCTGCTGAAATCAAGACGTCTGGTGCCGGTGTACCAAATTTAGCGCCAGTGATCCCTACGATGGCTGCGATATAGGAGAAACTTGATCCATAATACAGCGGAATCTTACCTTTGGTGATAAAAATAAAGCAAAGCGTTGCAAAACCGGAAGCGAAAATCGTGGTGGAAACGTGGAAACCAGTCAGTAAGGCAACCAAGACGGTCGCTGGAAACATAACCAGAATCTGTTGAAGGGCGAAGACAAGCAGCTTCCCTATTGGGGGCTTCTCATCCGGCAAATAACCATGCACAATGTCTTTCATAATTTCTCTCCTTTTGAGTTTCGTATAGTCCCGGTTTTTTTCAAAAAAAAGGGTCCCTCTGTATAAAGGACCCCTAGTTGAAGGTTTAAATCGTACCTTATCAAGCTCTCGTCTTGATTTAAAGGACCTATACTAAAAGTATTGTAGCACACCTATTTTCGCTTGTATAGAGTGTAAGCGATATTTATTTTTGGATCAACTCAATATCGAGTCACCATTAAGAAGTGCATTATTTAGTCTATAAAAAGAATAGAAAATTCATTTGATTGGTTTCAATGGTCTGGTATGAAAGTATAGTATTTTTTGAATAATCAGTTAAAATATAACCAAGAGGTTCATATGAAAACATTGAAAGACAAAATTCGATCTGAAGGGAAAGTATATCCAGGCAATATCTTAAAGGTAGACAGTTTCCTCAATCATCAAATCGATGTTGAACTTCTTAAGTCGATTGGGAAAACTTTTTTTGAGCGTTTCAGTGACATCAAAGTCGATAAGATCTTAACCATAGAAGCGTCAGGGATCGCGATTGCGGTGATCGCAGCCCAATATTTTAAAGTGCCTGTGGTGTTTGCAAAAAAAGGTGAGGTTAAACATCATCTTGTCTATAGCACCCTCATTCATTCTTACACCAAAAATAAGACTTCGATCGTACAAGTCAATAAATCTTATCTTAAAGAAAATGAGCAGATTTTGATTTTAGATGACTTCTTAGCCAAAGGGGAAGCAGTTAATGGATTGATTGATTTGGTACTTCAAGCGAAGGCTCAGGTTGTTGGGATTGGGATTGTTATCGAGAAAGGATTTCAGGAAGGTGGGGCTAGCTTAAGAGAACAAGGTTATCGCTTAGAGTCTTTGGCCATCATTGAATCTATGGATCAAAAGGGCATTCATTTCAGAGAATAGGGGCTAATTTGGCCTAAATCGATACTTATGAACATAAATGTGTTAAAGTATCATGGGCTTTTGCCCAGACATCAGAAGTGAGTCATAAGGAAAAAATGCAATTTGAAAATTTAAACATCATTGCCCCCATACAAAGGGCACTCAAAGAAGAAGGATATAAAGACCCAACTCCCATCCAGGCCCAAGCGATTGGTCCTTTATTAGAAGGTAAAGATCTTTTAGGAACCGCCCAAACAGGTACAGGGAAAACCGCAGCATTTGCGATCCCAATACTACAAGGTTTAAGCGGAGCATCAAAGACACCACGAAAAATTCAAGCTTTGATTTTAGCACCGACCAGAGAATTGGCCATTCAGATTCAAGACAGTTTTAAGACCTATGGGAAGTACTTAAATTCCAGAACCATTGCGATCTATGGGGGAGTATCACAACGTCCTCAAACCGATGATTTGGCCCGAGGCATCGATATTTTAGTGGCTACTCCAGGAAGATTATTGGATTTGATCAATCAAAAATTTATTCATCTTGAGCATGTGAAATACTTTGTATTGGATGAAGCAGACATGATGTTGGATATGGGGATGATCCATGACGTACGTAAGATCATTTCATATCTACCTCATGTCAGACAAACGATGTTCTTTTCCGCAACCATGCCTAAAGAAATTGCCATCTTATCCAATTCTATTCTAAAAAATCCAGTAAAAGTTGAAGTGACACCTGTTGCATCAACAGTCGATACGATCAATCAACAACTCTATTTCGTCAATAAACCAGATAAGATCCATTTATTGATCCATCTGTTAAAGACTTTAGATATTGAGTCTGTGTTGGTTTTCTCAAGAACCAAACATGGAGCCGATAAGATCGTCAAAGCATTGGTGATCTCAGGTTTACCAGCTTTGGCCATTCATGGGAATAAATCGCAAAATGCCAGACAAGCAGCCTTGAAATCTTTTAAAGACAGAAAAACTAAAATTCTCGTCGCAACTGATATTGCAGCCAGAGGTTTGGATATCGATGAATTAAGTCATGTGTTGATTTATGATTTGCCTGAAGTGTCTGAAACTTATGTCCATCGAATTGGACGTACAGGACGTGCAGGACTTGGCGGAACCGCCATATCTTTCTGTGATGAAGAAGAAAGAGGTTTATTGAGAGACATCGAAAAGCTCATCAATAAATCAATTCCGATTACTCATGAACATCCTTTCAGTCCTCGTGGTCATCGCATTAGACCTACAGAACCTGTCTTTACCAGCAAACCTGCAGCCGTCGATCGTAAATTCGGTGATAAAGATCCAGCTCGTTTCCATCGTCAAAAACCTCATCCAGCCCCATCTTTTAAAAAAGAAGGTCCTAAACCTAATTATCAAAATGGCCATAAATCCAAACAAAAAACGACGTGAGTCGTTTTATTTTTTAGGATAAAGCTGAATCAATTCATCGACCAAGATCTTAATGATCTCAGCCGTATTGATTTGGTCTTCCGCATGCATCAGTAAGAGTGAGAACTCTGTTTTAATACCACTGGCTTCCTGTGAGATGATGCCCATATGCGTCTTATGGGCTTCACGAAGAAAATGCTCACCTTCTTTGAGTTTAGTTTTGGCAGAATCAAATTGTTTGATCTTGATGGCACTTAATGCATCTAAAAAAGCTGATTTAGCAGCTCCTGCATTAGATATGATGTTGAAACAAGTCAGTTCCATATTTTTCATGATGAGGCCTCGTCCTTATTATACTTCATCAACCACTTTCTTTAGTTAAAAAGAAACGGATATGGTGTTAAACCTAAAAGAATGCATATAAAAAAAGATGTTTGAGACATCCTTTGAATCAAATATGAGTCTTAAGGCTGCATTGCTCCAAACAGAACCAACCAAGCCAAGATCGATTTAGCAGCCAAACTTAGAATGATGTAGACGCGTTCTCCATACAGGTAATCTTTCCACTTCCCAATGCGTTTGTATTGAAGAATCATGTTGATTGGAAAAGTGTTGAAGGCAACGAAGTATGTTCCTACGATGGCCCATACAAACCATGGGGTCATATCGAAGTTACCTGAACCAAACATATACAACAAGATGACGATCCAAGGGGCTAAACCAGCAACGGATCCCCAAATAAATGGACCCCAGTTTACATTTTCTTTATTAGAGCCTGCATTGATGAGTTCCATGTCTAAGCCAAACAGATTCATGGCCGCATTGACCAAGAAGATCAAAACAAGTGAGCCAATATCATAGACTCCAAATAATGTAGCGATCAATACGATCATGATGGAAGAACTAAAGGCATATTCAAACCAACGGAATTTATTGATGCCTTTCTTCAGATCATTGATGTATTTATCACCACTAAGATAAATCAAACCATGAGCGAGTGCCGAAATCAATAAGAAACTGGCGACCAAGATGCCAAAAGGCAAGGCAAACAGATCTTTGACGGCAGGTTCAAGGGATCGGGTCGCCACATTGAACTGTAAGAAATACTGAACGACTGTAGGCTGAAAAGTAGCAATCTTTTGGATCACGCTGGTGGCCAGAAACAACATGGCAACACCTTGTATTAAATGAAATAAACCCATGATTAAGTTAAAACGTCTAAGCTTTTGAAATTTTATGTCCATATAAGAATTCTCCTTTTAGTAAAGTTACTTTACCATTCATGATTTTAACTTACCATCATTATGCTCAATATAAAAGCAGAAATGAACATTAAAGATAAAAGTGCCATTTATTGAAGTTGTAAAGCCTAAGTAGACAAGTAAATAAAAATTACTTATTCAAACCCCAGATCTCGTTTATATTGAACTGGGGTTTTGTAATTCAAGGCGTAA
>WSYG01000026.1 GCA_009773735.1 Erysipelotrichaceae bacterium | reverse complement strand
GATTCACGAAAGCAGAGAATGAATTAAGTCTACTATTCGAAACCGAAGAACACGAAGAAAGCTAACCCAGTTTACACAAGATATTTGACAGTACCTGTCCAATAATCTGTATAATACAGAATGTGCAAGATAATCCTTAAATCTTGAATGTTATAATAAACACATGAAAGAACCTGTTATTAACAATATTCTAGTTAGTTTTAAAAGTGATGATGGTCACGAAAGTTTAGACGTGAATTTTGATCCTGCCCATGAAACGGTTTGGTTGACACAGACAGAGATCGCCGATCTTTTTGAAACGACAACCGAGAATGTTGTGATGCATCTTCAAAATATCATTAAAGAAAACGAGATTGACGAAAAGGCAACTACTAAGGTTTTCTTAGTAGTTCGAAATGAAGGTATTAGAAAGGTTAAAAGACAGATCAAGCACTATAACTTGGATGCCATTTTGTCAGTTGGTTATCGAGTAAAATCGAAACAAGCAACAAAATTTAGAAAATGGGTCAATGGTGTATTATCAGACTATCTTAAAAAAGGATACATCATTAACCAAACAAAAATTAAAATTCCTAATCTAAGCGAGATCACCCAAATGTTGGATACATATCGACAATTTGATGGTGATTTGCAGTTAAGCGGCAATGATGTCCTACAATTCCTTATCGCATATAATAGAGGTCTTTCTATTCTTGATGATTATGATCATCGAACATTCAGGACTCCTGAAGGAAACAGAGATACCTATCTTATCAACTATATTGAATGTATGGATATCATTCACCGAAGCAAATTCTCAGGGAAAAGTGACAATTTCGCTAGAGAACGTGATCAATCTTTTAACTCAAGTATATCCACCATTTATCAAACATTCGATGGAGAAGAACTCTACCCGACTTTAGAATCAAAAGCAGCCAATCTGCTTTATTTGATTACAAAGAATCACAGCTTCATCGATGGGAACAAGCGAATCGCTTCAACAATATTCTTGTATTTTCTTGACAGAAACAAAGCTTTGTTTATCTCAGGAAGAAAAAGGATCAATGACGAGACACTTGCAGCATTGACGATTTTGATTGCTGCATCGGATCCTAAAGATAAGGAATTACTAATTAACTTAATTTTGGTCATCCTAGGATAAAAGTAATATTAACATTTCATGGAGGAAACGATGGATATCTATTACCTAATGCTTGAAAACATGCCTTTACTAGACAATGACGAAAGCCAGGAAGTTTCTGGTGGGTTTATCAATTGTTGGGTTAAAGCTGCTAATCCGGATTCTGCCTTGAAGGCTGCTGAAGCATATGCAGCGAATGAGGGTTGAAAAGTTATTCGCGTCGAAGAAATTAAGATTGTCAAATCCGAGAATTATCAAGCCCCAGATACCATTGATTGTTATGAAGAAGCCAAGAAGAGTGGGTTAGGAGCAATCATCTATGCTTGGGAAAATGACCCTGCTCAAGATAAGTCAAAATTATCATGATTTTCTCCTGATTACTTTGTATGGTCATTGTATGGTCAAAACACCCTAAAACATAAGAAAACCCGCTGATTAAGCGGGTTTGTTCACTATGGCGGAGGACATGAGATACTCTCAATATTGTTTCTAATCGTTTCTAACTTGTTCTAATCCATATAAAATCTGGGTTTATGCTTTCTAATTGTTTCTAATCGCTTCTATTTGTTTCTCAAATTGTACCCATTCTTATACCCAATCAAAATAATATATAAAGATGTGGATGGGTCGATTGTAGTACACATACAACTGTTAAATTGTGACTCTACAAAAGTCGACCTATTCCAGTTTTCAAAAGATTGTATTTTAAGGGTGTTTCAGACATTTTAATTTCATTATTTGCTGTGCCTTTCACTTTTTTGGTCACTTTTGAAAGTCTACTTAACAATTTTAACCTACAGTTTTGGATCTTCTATAAGGTCTATGAAATATTCATGAACTCTCAAATCTGAAGCTAATTCTGGATGAAATGAAGTAACAATTATGTTCCTCTGTTTTGCGGCGACGATATGGTTGTCAATTTTTGCCAAAACATCAACGTCTTCCCAAATCTTCTCAATATACGGGGCTCTGATAAAGGTCATGGGAATTTTGCCTATCCCCTTAAATTCTCCTTCAATAAAAAAACTACCACTTTGTTTTCCGAATGCATTTCTCATTACACTGATGTTCATAGCTCCTAAATGAATATGGGTATCATTTACAATATTTTTAGATAACAGAATCATCCCAGCGCAAGTTCCAAGAACTGGAAGACCACCACCAATCATCTCTTTTAACTTTTCAAATAAATCGAGTTCTCTTAACAATTTTCCAATCACTGTGCTTTCCCCTCCAGGAAGTACAAGACCATCAAGATGATAGGAGATTAAATCGGATTTTTTTCTTATTTCTATACAATGAACACCTAACTTTTCTAACATAGCAATATGCTCAGCAAATCCTCCTTGAATTGCTAACACTCCTATATTTTTAGTCACTATTTTCCTCTTTGAGCCATTAAAAGATCGATCTCTTGTTCGTTAATTCCAACCATTGCTTCTCCAAGATTTTCAGACAATTCAGCGACAATTTTAGAATCCTTAAAATTAGTGACTGCTTTGACAATTGCTGAAGCCCGCTTTGCAGGATCACCTGACTTAAATATTCCTGATCCTACAAAGACTCCTTCAGCTCCCAACTGCATCATTAATGCAGCATCTGCCGGAGTAGCAATTCCACCAGCAGCGAAGTTGACAACTGGTAGTTTTCCATAATCATGAACGTATTTTACCAGATCTACGCTGACCTGCAGTTCTTTAGCCGCATTAAACAACTCATCATCCCGCATGTTTTGAATTCGCTTGATTTGTTGATTGATCAGCCGCATGTGTCTTACCGCTTGAACGATATCGCCTGTCCCAGGTTCGCCTTTTGTACGGATCATGGAAGCCCCTTCATCAATTCTTCTCAATGCTTCACCTAAATCTTTCGCACCACAAACAAAAGGTACATTGAAAATGGTTTTATCAATATGGAAGGTATCATCTGCTGGTGACAATACTTCGCTTTCATCAATGAAGTCAATATCAATGGCTTGCAGGACCTGAGCCTCGACAAAATGCCCAATCCTGACCTTGGCCATAACTGGAATTGAAACTGCTTCTTGTATGCTTTTTATCATTTTTGGGTCACTCATTCTGGAAACACCGCCGGCAGTGCGAATATCGGCAGGAATTCGTTCAAGCGCCATTACAGCGCAAGCTCCTGCTTGTTCAGCAATGATGGCTTGTTCAGGTGTTGTAACATCCATGATCACCCCTCCTTTAAGCATTTGGGCTAGATTTTTATTTAGCTCATAACGATCATTCATTTTGAATCTCCTTGATTGACATTTGGTTGTCATTCGCTTATTGTATTCCAATACTGATATCAATGAAAGTATCAGAATAATGAATAATTAAGGTGTCAGATTGGAGAGTAAAATGAACATGTTGATGTATGATCTGGATTCTAAAAACAAGGTGCCTTTACATAAACAATTGTATGTTTTTATTAAAAATGATATTCAATTTGGATCTCTTGTTCCAAATCAAAAGTTACCTTCAAAAAGAAAATTCTCTGAATTTCTGAAAATTAGTCAGAACACAATTCAAGCTGCCTATAATCAACTTATTGATGAGGGATATATTGTTTCGGTTGAAAAGAAGGGGTATTATGTCTCGAAGATTGAAAATATTATCAAACTCGATAATAATGAGATTTTTAGGAATAAAGAAGAAAAGAGTGAATTGTCGATACTTTTCGATTTTTCAATTAATGGAGTCGATCGATATTCGTTTCCATATTCAACCTGGAGAAAACTCTATAAAGAAATCATAAATGAGAACGATAAAACTCTTTTGACACTTTCAGGATTTCAAGGTGATGAACTGTTGCGCGAAAGTATAGCGCATTATCTTCATCAATCTCGAGGCGTGAATTGCTCAGCCAACCAGATCATTATTAGTTCTGGTACCGAGTTTCTGGTTCAACTTATCATTCAGCTTTTTGATAGAAAAACGGTTTATGGACTGGAAAACCCTGGGTATGAGAAACCAAGACTTGTTTTTAAAGCGAACGATTGTAATATCATCCCAATTGAGGTTGACCTGGAAGGGATGTCATCGAGTGATAAACGTATTAATGAAGCTGATGTTCTTTGCATAACACCATCACATCAGTTTCCAACCGGAACCATCATGCCGATCAATCGTAGAGGTCAACTGATCAACTGGGCTAATAAATCTCAAGAGCGCTATATTATCGAAGATGATTATGACAGCGAGTTCAAGTATAGCGGAAAGCCAATTCCTGCCCTTCAAGGATTGGATTCCAACGGCAAAGTGATTTACCTGGGTTCTTTCTCAAAATCTTTATCACCGACGATTAGGATCAGCTACATGGTGCTTCCGCCTAAACTGATGCAAAAGTATCTTCAAAATCTTTCTTTTATGTTGTGTTCAGTGCCCCTTATTGAACAGAAAGTGTTATATCGTTTTATTAATGATGGTTTTTTTGAGAGACACCTGAATAAGATGCGCACATTATATAGAAAGAAATACGATGTCCTTGTACAAAGTGTCACTGAAATGAACAGTAACATCGAAATTCTTGGGGCAGATGCCGGATTGCATATCCTGATAAAAATCACCAATGGAATGACAGAAAGAGAACTTGTTCAGAAAGCGTTTGATCGTGGAATAGAAGTTCATGGTATTTCACGTTATTTTTTTGAATCCGTCCCAAGGAGCGAATACCCAATTATTTTACTGGGTTACGCATCGATGAATGAGTTCGAAATCAAGAAAGCAGTATCGATGTTGCGCGAAGCTTGGCTCATGGATGATGATTTTTAAATTCTATTCAAGATTTTCCAAATGAGTGTTATTATAGTGTAGATAAAAATATAGACAGTTCGTAACCATCCTGTCGTGAAACAAAACTAGGACCAACAAAATTGTTTTATTCATGGTGCCTTAGCACCATTTCTTTTGTTTCAAAAACAGACCAAGAGACACTTGCGAAGAAATATATTTTTAGAACGAAAGGTGTATATGAAAAATAGAGATATAAAAAGTAGTCATAAGATCGCGTTTTCAGGAATGGTTATTGCATTGTATATTTCGGTCATGTTTTTTAGTCAAAGCTTTGCTTTTGGCCAATACCAAATTAGAATTGCCACAAGTTTATATGCTTTAGCTGCCTTTTATCCATTTTTGATCATTCCTTTAGGCATTGCTAATTTTCTTAGTAATTTTCTGTTTGGTGGTCTTGGCCCGCTTGATATGATTGGGGGCTTAATCGTAGGCATCCTTACTGCTCTAGGCTGTTTCAAAGCGAGAAAAGTTAGTGTCTATCTCGTTGGGGTGCCGATTTTGCTCATTCCGACACTGTTGGTTTCATCGTGGCTTTCAATATTATTGAATGTTCCATATCTTGCACTTTTTGTTAGTGTTGGGGTGGGGCAGATCATCCCAAGCGCATTCGGCATATTTCTAGTTATGTTTTTAGAAAAAAATTTCAAAAGAGAGGCAAAAACCAATGACGAAAATTGAAGATAATCACAAACCGATTTCATTATTAGGCAATCAAAACGTCAAATATTCCAATGATTATGACCCGGGTTTACTCGAAACATTTGAAAACAAACATCAAGACAATGATTATTTTGTGAAATTTAATTGTCCTGAATTTACAAGTTTGTGCCCAATCACGAGTCAACCCGATTTCGCAACTATCTACATTTCTTATGTGCCGAATATTTACATGGTTGAAAGCAAGTCACTGAAACTGTATTTGTTTAGTTTTAGGAATCATGGTGACTTTCACGAAGACTGTATCAATAAAATCATGAAAGATCTGATTAAAATCATGGAACCCAAATATATCGAGGTGTGGGGTAAGTTCACTCCTAGGGGTGGTATTTCAATTGACCCTTATTGTAATTATGGTGAAAAGGAAACTGAATGGTTTGATGTTGCTAAAGAACGTCTGCATATGCACGATCTTTATCCGGAAAAAATTGATAACAGATAGAAGGCGGCTTTATTAACTTGGGTGAAGGACGTGCGAGTCAAGCGTATGTGCGCAATGATAATAGTCTAGAGTTCACAGCTAAAGAATTAATCAAATGGCTTGGTAAGTTAGTTAGGGGCAACACGTTACTCATTTAACCAGCTATTCGCGGCGATACCGCAGCCAGCGCTATGAAAAATGCTGTTTTGGAAACCGGTCTTGAAATTAAAGTTCCAATGTTTATTGCTGAAGGAGAGATGTTTGTAATTAGTACATCTGATGGAGAATATTCTGGTAGAGTATAAACTACTTTACATGAGACTTAGAATCAGTTAAACTATAACCATCTTCAGGGCAGGGTGCGATTCCCTACCGGCGGTATACCCCGCGAGCCTAACGGCATGAACCGGTTTGATTCCGGTGGCGACAGTAAAGTCTGGATGAAAGAAGATAACAATATCTCTTTTGATATTGAGCCCTGGGATTATTCTGGGGTTTTTTGTTGAAAGGAGAAAAAAATGAAAAACAACCTTCGATTATTGACTTTGATTAGTATGATGATAGCATTGTCTTATTTATTTATGTTTTTAGAATTCCCAATACCGGCTTTGTTTCCGCCTTATTTAAAAATCGATCCCAGCGATATCCCTGCAGTGTTTACCGGCATCTTTATCGGTCCAATCCCAGCGATTATCGTTGAATTGGTCAAGAATGTCCTGCATGGTTTATTTAGTCAAAAAGATCCTAATTTTTCTGGTGAAATTGCTAATTTCTTTTTTGGACTTGCCTTTATTCTTCCAGTTTCCATTTTTGCTAAGGTCGTGAAATCAAAATTAAAAACTTGGAGTAATACTGCATTTATGCTTCGCTTTTTGCCATTTTTCGCACTAAGCACGTTACTTTCTACTTTTGTAATGGCTTTGGTTAACTATTATTTCACTTTCCCACTTTATGGTATGAGTGAACATGCGGTGAAGATCGCAGGCATAATCTCAGTTACACCTTTCAATTTGTTCAAAGGAGCATTGATCACTTTAGCGGTATTCGCGCTTTACAATCCGTTAAAAATACTATTTTTACGATATATTAAATAGGGTCTCCATAACAAAATCTATTCTGAACAATATCTCATAGAGTTGTCGCATTCTTTTGTTTCGAGTCAACTCTATGGGACATTTTATAAAAAGTATATTTCATATGATGATGTGGATCTGTCTAAAACTGATTCTGATAGGACGTAAAACGATATGGTTCCTATCGCTACAACACCGGTTGAACACCTGACTGCCAAGACGCTTTTCGTACCGAAAACCCGTGGTCTAATCCTTTAAAAACTTTCAGCGAGTTAAAAGATGATGAACTCGTTATCATGTAGAATACTCGTATTGAAAAGGTGAAGAAGAGATTCTTCCCAAAAAAACTATTCTAAAAGCAATTCACCATCGCCGTAGAGAGTACTTTTTGATAACCGGCTACTTATCCTATATTTTCAAAATCAGGAAGAAGCTCTTGCCTGAACTGTTGAAGGGGTCACTATGAACACACAGAACATCTATTACATTTTGGGAATTGGTATAGTTTTGATTATCATTATCCTGATCGTACATATCACAACTAAAACACGTTTCAAACTCAGAACGATGATCATCGTCAGTTTTTTGAGTTTATTATCGATGGTTTTAGCAGCCTATCTGTCTATCTTCATTCCACTATTCGGTTTTCCTTCTTTGAAGTTTGGCTTCTCGCAATTGCCCATCATGATGGCCGGTGCTTTATTTGGGCCGTGGTGGGGCATGGTGGCTGGAGTATTAGAAGATCTTTTAGAATTAGCCAGTGGCACGATCACTTCGCCATACATCGGTTTTACCTTAAATAAAGCCCTAATTGGGATCATCCCTGGGGTCGTTTTTCTTTTGGCCAATAAGAATCCCAAACAGATCAAATATGCCATCATTGGATTGGTGACGTTACTATATGGTACGAGTATCTTGTTTATACTAAATACGGATTCGCTAACTGCTTCGCAAGTGTTTTTTGTCTTGGATTGGCCAGTCAAATTGACCCTGATCGGTATGACGTTGGCAACTTTGCCTATCACTTATTTGATTTACCAAACACTCAAACAAAAAACAATCCTGCAGATCCAATTCCAAATCTGGCTTTTATCGGTCATCATAATAGAGATTCTGATCAATGTCATACTAACCCCAATATGGCTCAATCAACTTTACGGGATCCCCTTTGATATTCAAGTCATCATCCGCAGTATCAAAACCAGTTTTTTCGTAGTCCTAAATACCTTGTTGGCTTATTCCATATATCAGAGTTTAAGACATCTGAAACAGACTCCTGTAATCTCAAAAAAAAGATAAATTTGAAACGTAAAGAACGGAAAATATCTGATTTTATTGAACTGAAAGCGCCATCAAAGATAGTGAAATCATTTAAAACGCTTTGAAGGGTGACTAAAAATTGTCTCATTCTCTTGAAATGTGAGTTTGATTTTATTTATAATAAACTAATATTTTACTGGAATTGGCAGATTATTGTACACATACAACTATGAATTATGAATTAATAAAAGTTGAACTATTCCACTTGGTATTTGTTCTCATTTTGTACTCATACAACTTTAACATTGTGACTCTGCAAAGGTTGACCTATTACAGTTATATAAAGATAGTCTTTCGTTCAGGTTGCGAAAAGCCGTTTATAATGGAAAACTATCCTCCGTCATATACTTAAACCTATTTATCTAGCGCATATATTTTAGACAGAAATCATTCGAAATTTCGAGTTAATTTACAACTTTATACCCATTCTTATACCCAGACCAACAAAAAACCCTGATAGAATCAGGGTTTATTCACTATGGCGGAGGACATGAGATACTCTCAATATTGTTTCTAATCGTTTCTAACTCGTTATAATCCATATAAAATCAGGGTTTATGCTTTCTAATCGTTTCTAATCGTTTCTATCTGTTTCTCGAATTGTACCCATTCTTATACCCACTCAATACAATACAAAAGAATGTGGATAAGTCGATTGTTGAGATAATGCGACATTTGAAACGTGACTCTATAAGAATAGACCTATTCAAGTAATTCATATCTTAATTCAATAAATTATTGTAAAAAAATCAGAACTAGTTTATACTGAGTTTAGATACTTGCAATACAAGATACGGGGGATAAAATTGGTTAATACCACACAGATGACGAAGGGGATTCTAGAGGGTTGTGTTCTTCAAATTCTAAATAATCAAAAACTCTTCAGCCAGGAGATCGTTATGCAAATCCAAAGTCTTGGATTTACCCATGTTTCTGACGGTACACTTTTTCCATTACTACTACGTCTTGAACAAGAAGGGTATTTTGATACTGAACTAGTAGCAGTAAGCAATGGTCCTAAGCGCAAGTACTATACTCTAAACTCAAACGGTAAAGAAGAATTATCAAGGTTTATCGAGGCTTGGAAAAGCCTTGAAGATAATGTTAATAGAACATTAAAAAGGGGGAAATGATAATGTTTAGGAAAAGAAGCAAAACTATAGGTGGAAAATATCTGTCATTATATCTTGAATTACAGTACCACTTAAGAATTGACATCCCAAACAAAGCAGAGCTTAAAATCGCATTGCAGGGAGTCGAAACCTTATTGAAAGACGCTCAAGATAACAAGAGAGAGCCAGTATCTATATTCGGTGAAGATAAAGATGGATTCTACAATGATCTTGTCAGTGCTTTTCCAAGCCGAATTGGATTCTATGATTCAAAAGTTAAGGAACATAAAACCAAAAAGAAACTCAATCAAGTCACTTTGTTACTTATAGTATTTGTTCTCTTCACGTTTAATTGGTCCAATGGAAATATTCCAGTGTTTATATTTGGCTTGAGTTGGTATTCGCAGAGTAATTACTCTAGAAGTTATGGGAACATAGGTCAGTCAAATAGGATAATCTTAGACCTCATTAATCTAGAAGACAATAAAGGAATTGTCTTATATAACGATGGACAGTCCAAAATCAGCATTGAAGAAGTCTATATCAATAATCTTGGTGAATTTATGGTTCGAATAAAAGAACGCGGTGGGGGAACTGGCGCAGGCGGTCGTTTAGTAGGTGTTACTGTGGAAAATGGATATGATGAATGGTATCCCTATGCAATTAGTGTGTTTCAATTATCAGCTTACGGTGAGTCCTATGAGGCTCAAATTCGATCAATTGAGGGATATTTGATTCCAAATTCAGATGGTAGCACCATTGAGATGGCGATTTTTAGTCGCATTTTATATCCAAATGCAGAGCAGATATCAGATGAATTCTTAGCAAAAGGTGGGAAAATGAATTTCAAGATCTTAAAATTATGTGAGTTTCTTTGGGTTAGAAGATAAATCTAAATATTTCCTTTTAAAATGGCAAAATGTAAATTGCGATAAGAAGTTGTCGATTCTCTAAGATAAAGGAATCTCAAATACATGCTGATATGAATATTCTTTTAGTTTTATGTTAGTGTATATTGATGTCAGGTTTTTACCGCTTGATTTGTGATGTAACTAAGGTGGACTAACTTTTTGGTTAAGTCAATAATATCCTCCGTCATATACTTCATGCCATTTATCTAGTGGTTAAACTTTAGACAGAAATCATCCAAAATTTAGAGTTTATTTACGACTTTATACCCATTCTTATACCCAGACCAACAAAAAACCCTGATAGAATCAGGGTTTTATTCACTATGGCGGAGGACATGAGAGAGGTCCTAAATGGTTTCCTAAACTTTCCATCTCTTCTTTTCCCTTATTCTATCAGGATTTTGATTTCTAATTCTTTCTAGATCCTTCTGATTATTCGTCCATTTAAACTTAAAATTAAACTTAACTTTAACATAGATTCGAATTATGGATTTGCTGTCCAAGTGTTCAAACTACACTATTCGATATGACAATAAATGAAAAATATTGATTAGATTATCTTCCAGATAATTTATTAGCCTAGAACGTTTATATGTGATTTTTGAAGATGTCTCATTGTTTGTTGATATAATATAAAAAACGGGGGATAATATGAAGAAAATTATCATATACTTAGTAATTATTTTTGTCCTAACAGCGTGCTCTTTTAATTTGACAACAAATCAAAATTCCCAAAATGAAATCCAAAACACATTGAATGGATCACAGGTTGTGAAAATCGATAAGGTTTTTTATTTTTATGACGGTGAGTCAACACTCTATAAATCAACTGATCGCAATAATCTTCTTCAAGAAAAAATACGTATCGATTCAAAAATGAGCAATTTCCAAGTGTTCGATGGCGTATTGTATTTCTTAGATACTGATGGATTGGGTAACTCAATTTCATCGATTGATCAAAATGGTAAAATTACGAGTCTTCAAATAGATCTTGGTAATGGAAGAGACCTGTCGTCTTATTCATCGGTTAAAGGGTTTTTGATGGGTTACGAAAGAGTCGTCTTTCTTGCTGATGAAGAATTGGTTTCCTATAACTTTTCAACCAAAAAGAAAACAGTGATTGATTTCGAGCATGTAAGCAACTTATCCGGCATGAACAAAGATTATGTTGTATACAAAAAGGTAAATGAGGATATTGTCAAATACTCGTTTAAAGAAGAATCCAATTATATTATTTCAACGGAGGGTAGTGAAGGTAAGGGTTCATCAACATTGATTGATAATTATGCGATCGTATACAGAAGTGCGAAAAATATCACTGTTGGAACATTCGCGATCAACCTTGTTTCGAATGAAGAGAAAATGATCAGCAGTAGTGAAATATCTCAGTTTGTTATGAGTGCAGGGACAATTTATTATTTCGAAAACAAAGGTAGTAAGACTTTATTTTTTAAAACAGATATTAAATTTACAAAAAGCGAACTGGTCATAACAGATCTAGAACTAGATGACTTCTCAGTTCTTACTTTCATTGATGGGGAAATTACTGTATTTCAAGAAGATGCTATTTATCCAATTTTGAAATAGTTTAATCAAAGAAAGATTTAGTACAACTTATGCCATACCCAGAAAGCAGTTATTAGTGCTTTAATGGATTATCTAGGTGAATCTAAGTGAAGTCGAATATCTACAAGCAAGTACAAGTTGTCCTCCGCCATATTCTTCAAAACCCTTATAAACAAAGGGTTTTTTTACGGTTCAAAACCGTTGAGTTTAAGATTAAGTTTAATTTTAAACGCAAAATTAAACGCAAACATACAAAAAACCCTGATTCTATAAGGGTTTTGAATGCATATGGCGGAGGACATGAGATTCGAACTCACGGAAGCTTGCACTTCGCCACCTTTCCAAGATGGTGCCTTAAACCGCTCGGCCAATCCTCCAAGTGCTTTTTTATTATACCTAATGTAGAAAGAATTGTCATTACTTAGTTGTGATTAAATGCGAAATTGTCAATTGTTTATGATTTATGAGAGCGATTGATGTTGAGTTGTTTATGAATCTCCAGAACTTTGTTTTTTGTTAACGGATATTTGTAAATGCTTGCTGCCGACATAATGACTGCGAAGGCACAACCCAAACTTAAGATGAGACCTAAAGCCAACTGTGTAAAAGGAGCTTGAACTGTGATGTGTGAATTAAATCCGATCAAATCTAGGAGAATACCGATGAAAAATACAACTACTGCCTGAGAGCTCTTATAAAACAAAGTCATGCTTCCAAAGTAAACCCCCTCATTACGAGTTCCGCTTTGTAATTCTTCAATGTCAATTGTATCTCCAACCATAGACGCAGGAATACTAAACATAGCTCCTGTCCCAAATCCACCTAAGATTGCATAGGGCATAAAGATCCAAATGTTTTGTTGGAAAGTGTCATGGAAGACGGATACCAAAAGGAACACAACAGTCGCTATGAAGGTAATAAACAATCCGAGTAATAAAGCACTCTTCTTATCTGTTTTACCTACCAGATAGACCCAGAATGGCTGTGAAAGGATACTACATAGAAACTGAATCCCGATAACTGTCGCAATCATGGTTGAAGTAAATCCAAAGGTATACGTAAACACATGAATCCCAATATTATTGACAATGGCTGTTGCGATGTTACTGAACATATAGGCTGTTGCGACAAACACAAAAGCTTTGTTTTTGTAGGTATCCATAAATGTTTTAATGATTCTTTGAACCGATGATGATTCTCCTAATAATCCATGATTGTGACTTAATGGCTCTATATATTTTCGTGTTTTAAAATACACCACCAGAATTGCCACTAAAGAAGCAATGGCGGTAAATAAAGCAAGGGAAATATAAGCTTGTGGATTAAGTTGACCAATTGGATAATCAAGTGTGGGCTGAAAGAACACATACATGCCCCCAACCATCATGACTGCAATCCCAATCATAAAGAAGATGGAACGAATGGATTGGATTTGGGTCCGTTCTGCATAATCTCCCGATAGTTCAGAACCTAAGGCAGTATAAGGGGTCACCAAAATGGTGATGAATGTTTTATAACTGATGATGAACACAAAGATCAAGATGACTTTTAATGTTAAAGAGGCATCAAGTGGAATAAAAAATAGACCAATGATACTAATGGAAACCCCAATGGCGCCAATCAATAAATAACCATGTCTTCTCCCGAATTTCTTAGAACGGGTATTATCTGATATATAGCCCATTATGGGATCTGTAATGGCATCCCAAAAGATACTGACCCCAATCGCTAAACCAGCAATCGTACCAGGAATATGAAGAATAGATGTCATAAAGAAAACCAGATAAGATCCTACCACTTGCATGGCTAAACCATTACCCAAATCACCAAATCCATACGCTAATTTGTCTGTAAAGGGGAGTTTTTTCATCGTCATGTTTTTATTATAACTGATTAAATTCAATACGGAAAAGAATTGACCTTTTCTATACAATAAGTTAGAATAATAAAGCAATGCCCGAGTGGTGAAATTGGTAGACGCAGTGGACTCAAAATCCACCGACGCAAGTCATGACGGTTCGAGTCCGTCCCCGGGCACCATGATTTTATAACGATCATAAAGATGATTGAAAATACGATTAGATTACCATTAGTATTTAAATGATTATAGAAAAAATCACTGAAAATGTGATTTTTTTTAACATCCCTTCAATCAACGACTTTGGTACTAACAAAAGTTGTTGATTTCTAGCCTTGTGTTTTAGATTCTCTTTCCGTTTTAAGGAAAAACCTTTGATGGCTTCTTAGCGGTTTTATTGAAAAACTGGCCTACGTGAGTCGTAAACTTTATCGACATCAAAGAAGTGCTCGGTAATATACGCTTTATCTCTGTTCATTACAAACCCATCCAAATTGATTCGAGGCATCAACACACTTTTCCCTAAAATCTTTGGTTGTGAGCGACGGTCGACAGTAAGATAGAACGTATATCCTTCGTCAATCATATACTGATACAATTCTCCTTTTAAAGTTACACCAAATGGAGCAATAAAAACGTTAGAATCCCCTATAATCGGAACTATCCATTTTTTGAACAATTCGGTATCTTCTTTCACCCCTTCAAGGGTTGAATTTTCACTAAAATACTTACCATCAGCATGAGTGTAGCTGTGAGAAACAAAGTCCCAACCTAATTCTTTTAAACGATTAGCTATTTTTTTTGCAATTGCCGCCTCTGAAGCAATTTTTGGATCATATCCCATAACACCCCAGCTACCTGTGATACCTACCATTCCTTTTGCTCCTCTATAAGAGAATTCTGGGTGTGCTTTTATGAAATCGTCCACAATTGGAAAAATTTCTGCTGTTCGAGAAACAATTTCAACCCCCTTAGGATTTCGGATTACAGCTGTTATCTCATTATTATCGTCAATCATCAAACGTGAAGCAAAACCATCTTTTTTTCTAGACTCCGGATATCCGACATTATCGACAGACATTAACAGTGGTCGCTTTCCTTGCGGAAGATAGAGTTCTTTTTCGGTAACATTTCCTTGTGCATCAACATCATACAAATCGCTGATCCGAATCAACACATATCCTTTTTCCATCAATAACGGTAACATGCGTTGAAATTCCAATTGAGTCGTCATCCAATAGTTATATCCTTGAGGTTGTGAACTGTTAGGCCCAAATGCCAATTCAGGGTATACAATCAAAGTGTGAAAAAAGACCTGTTCAATACGGCCGGTGTATGGCTCAAGATCAGCAACGAAGTCCTCAACCTTTTTTACCTCACTTTTCATTTTGTCATTATAAATGTCAGAATTACTCTTAAGTAGTTCTATCGCTTCCTCATAGTAATAACCAGATACCATTAAACTTGCTTTACTGATTAATTCGACACGCTTCACTTCACGCGCCTTTTCTTTTTCTATTTCTGCTTGGTTATTATTGTTATTGTTGTTATTCTTTTTGTCTAATTCAGACTTGATAAAAATGAATCCCCCGACCGAAGTTGTTATGATTAAGAATATTAATACTATGATCAAAGCAACTTGACGCTGGGTATTTTTTGTTTTTTTGCTCATGTTACCACCTATGCTCATCATATTCCTTTTCATCATTTCAGTAAAGTATGTAAATCATTAAAAAGTTGAGTGTAGAAATAAAGAGGTGATGATATGACACTTATGAAGAATGAACTATCAACATTTTAAAAGACATAAATTTAAGTTAATTTCTGGAGTGGTTAAATGTAAGTAAACACAAAAGTTGAAAGAATTTAGAAAAATCATTTCATAGAAAAAACTTAAAATAAATGTACAGATAGCGCTTACAGTGATATAATTGATATCATAGTGATAGTTTTGCTATCATAATTTGGAGGGACGATGAAACTTCAGCAAATCAGACAATCTGAAAGGGAAGAAAGAAAAGAAGAGCGTAAGGAGCATATCTTACGCTGTGCCTTGGATATTTTCATGTCTCAAGGACTTGAACAAGCAACCATGAAAGACATCGCTGATGCCTCTGAAATCGGTATTGCGACCTTATTTAGATACTTTCCAACAAAAAAACAATTGATCATAGATACTGCAGCAATCCTATGGGAACAAGAGTTCATGCAACTGCCGATTTATCTTCCCAAAGATTATGAAGCATTAAAGGGAATTAACCAATTCCAAAGTTTACTTGAAGTCTTTATTTTTCATTATAAAAAAACCCCAGAAGTCTTTCGCTTTCTTGAACAATTTGATAATTACATCGCCAATGAGTCCGTTGGATTTGAGCAGTTGGTTGAAGTTGAACGAATCATGCTTACCTTAAAAGAACCGATAACTGAAGCCATTCAAAAAGGAAGACAAGATGGTAGTATCCGTTCTGATTTTGATATCGCACTCTTTTATATGACCAGTATGCATACCATGATGAGCATCATTCAAAAGTTCATCCTGCGTGGCACAATTGTTCACAGTGATTTGGAAATAACGGGGGAAGCACAAATTCGTCTTGTGATTGAGATGATTTGTGACTACATCCGTTCAAAATAACTTTTTACAGGAGGAACCATGAAAGAAAAGTTGCCGTTGTCTAAGCAGATTGCTTATGCCTTGGGTCAGTTTGGTTGGTCTTTGTTGTCGGGTTTAGTGGGAACCTATTTGATCTTTTATTATATTCCGACAAGTATCTCAGGTATTCCCGTCAGTATTCCTCAAGTCAGCTTTTTTGGATTTTTGACCATCATTGGTATGATCATGATGTTGGGAAGATTTTTTGATGCCATCACGGATCCTTGGATCGCAACGTTAAGTGATCGAAGCAAATCAAAAAAAGGAAGACGTATTTCATTTATGCAGAAATCCGCTGTTCCTTTTGCATTGTTTACAGTTTTGGTTTTCTATCATCCAACAGCAGGCATAAGCTGGCTCAATGCCGTTGTTTTAACCATTAATCTACTGCTCTTCTACTTGTTCCTTACGATGTATGTCACCCCGTTTTTTGCCTTGATGTCTGAATTGGGACATACCCCACAAGAACGTTTGAATCTATCGACTTTTATTTCTGTAACGTGGTTCTTAGGTTTTGCGGTGGCTTCACAAGCGCCATTATTATGGACCATGTTTGAAGGCAATGGAATGGATAAAGTAAGTGCAATGCGCTTGGCTTTCACCATTCTGTCCGCAATTGCTTTGGTTTTCTTATATATCCCAGTCTTGGCCATCGATGAAAAACGTTATTGTGTATCGACCCCATCAGAAGACAATATGATCGATTCCATGAAGGCCACTTTCAGAAACAAGAATTTCACTGTATTTGTTGCCTCTGATCTGGTTTATTGGGTCGCGGTCACGGTGTTCCAAAGTGCTTTGATTTATTATGTGACCATATTATTGAGCTTACCTGAAGAAACAACAGGAACCTTGTTGGTCGTCTTAGGTTTAGGATCCTTTATCTTCTATGTGCCAGTCAATTTGGTTTCTCGTAAATTCGGTAAGAAGAAACTGTTGATCGTTGCCTTTATGATGTTTATCGTAACGTATGTTTTTGGGGCTTTCTTAGGAACCTTACCAGTTGTATCCATGACCCAGGCTTTTATCTTAGTGGGTCTAGGAAGTATTCCTATGGCGATCTTTGGAATCTTACCAAATGCAGTGATCGCAGATATCGCAGAATTTGATGCCCGTAAAACAGGTGTTCGTCGTGAAGCGATGTTTTTTGGGACAAGGACATTTATGTCGAAAATGGGTCAGATGGTTTCTATGTTGATTATCAGTGCACTCTTGTTGATTGAACGTAATGGCTCTAACGAAATTGGGATTCGTTTAACAGCTGTGGCTGCAGCAGTCTTCTGTTTAATTGGTATGATTTTGCTGCTTGGCTATGATGAAGAAGCCATCCTTCGCGGCATTGAAGATGAACCAAAATCAAAGTAGATTGGATTGGTCTAAGAGTACATTTGAAATCCAGTTTCATGCTGAAGGTGCCTTTCATTCATTAAGTCTCTATGAGAGTTCACCGTATGCACAAGCCACTCTTGAAATATCAGAAGTTGCATTTGGGACTCGCCTGCAAATCATTTTTCAGCCTCATGGTGAAGTACAACTTGAAGAAGTCCGTTGTGATTTGAATTTTAAAGTCGATCAAAAAGAAACCCTATTTTTCAATGGGTATCAGTCTTGGACAGACAGTCATGAGTTAAAGGCTAATGATAAGATGCCTCATCTGTCCATATTGGCTAAACCATTGATGGATAAATACAAGTTTGATCGATATGGAGATACCGTTGTCAGATCATTCTCTCATCGAAAAGGTCACTTTCATGGCTTTACCTATGCAACTGTAGGATCAGATCAACAGAAACTGTTTTTTGGATCGCTTAATGAGAAAACAGGATTCACCATTCTGGAGTATTTCCACAATAAGGGAAAATGGTCTTTTATCAAGGACAATGCGGGTTGGATCGGAAGCGAAGCAATCTGTGTTTTAGATATGTTATGTCTTCATGGTTCCAGTAGTGAAGTTTACGACACCTATTTTGAATTGCTTGGGACATCAAAACCCAGAATCCAGCAAGCCTCGGGTTGGACAAGTTGGTACAATTACTATCAAAACATTTCTGAATCACTCATTCATAAGAATCTTAGAAATTTCACTAAAGAAGATCATCTTGACTTCTTTCAGATCGATGATGGTTATCAAACTGCAGTAGGAGATTGGTTAAGTGTTGATCCATCGAAGTTTCCACAAGGAATGAAACCAATCGCTGATCAAATTCATACTCAAGGCATGAAGGCAGGGATATGGTTGGCTCCCTTTGTGGCAGAGACAAAATCAGAACTTTTTCGCAATCATCCAGATTGGTTCATCAAAGATTATGATGGCAAGCCTTTAAGTGCAGGAGGCAATTGGAGCGGTTGTTATGCGTTGGATTTAGAATTATTGGCTGTCAGAGACCATTTAAGGGCTGTATTTGATGTTATGCTCAATGAATGGGACTATGACATGGTCAAGCTGGATTTCCTTTATGCAGCCTGTATGATGCCTCGAAATAATAAATCACGCGGACAACTGATGCATGAAGCCATGAGTTTTGTAAGAGATTGTGTCAAAGATAAATATATCTTGGGTTGTGGTGTACCATTGGCTTCTAGCTTTGGATTGGTTGACTTTTGTCGAATCGGCTGTGATGTAGGACTGGATTGGAATGATCGTCCATATATGCGAATGTTACATCGTGAGCGGATATCGACACTTCATTCGATTAAGAATTCGATTGGACGAAGACATTTGAATAGAAGGGCATTTGTGAATGATCCTGATGTATTCTTGCTTCGTGAGTCAAACATAGCGCTGTCTTTGAATCAAAAGAAGACATTAGCTCTGACCAATTGGCTTTTTGGAGGACTTCTGTTTACATCAGACGATATCTCAGAGTATAAAGACCAGCAGAGAAAATTGTATCAACACATGATGCATCAAGCAAAACCCATCGTTACAACGGTTGAATCTAGTCAAGACCTGGTTAGAATTGACACGGTTTCTGGTGAGCAGTATCTTATGAATCTAAGTTCAAAAAGCAGAAAAGATCACAGTACAAATCAAGTGCTGGCAGCTTTTGAAAGTATGAAGGTAAAAGACTAATGGACAAGCATAAATCACTATTTAACAATCAGATGTCTGATGCGGTTATCAAAAAAGCTGAAAATAACGCCATAAAATTATCTAAAAAGTTTGGTAATGATGTTCATCAAGAATACCACCTAGCAGAAGAAGAAAATGCAGTCTTACATCCTTATTTCAAAGTGAAAAATTTGGTCCTTTCAGATCATGCATGGCAAGTTGGTTCAGAAAAACCGCTTATCGTTGGAAATATTCGTATGGGTTATGGACACTATCGCATATCAATGGCCATTGCTTCTTGCGCTAATGCGATGGGATATACCCCGTATTGGTTTGATTTGCCCTCATTTAAACCAACGACCGGTGCTAAAATCATCTCGCATTTGAATGGTCTATATTCTATGGGATCTAGATGGTCACAAAAATATCCTTTGTTTAATCGATTCTATTGGGAACCATTAAATTACGATGGCTTTAAGGCATTGAGTTACAATTCATCAGATCAAATAATGGCTGAGTTGATGGTTCCTATTTATCGCGATTTACCAAAAACGATTCCGTTTATCGCAACCCACGTTTGGCCAGCCCAAGCTGCCATTCATGCTGGTATCCAAAGAGTTGTAAATGCGATCCCCGATAATTGGCCGATGGCACTTCATCTGTCGCAGGGAAGCATTCATACTGTTCAAACACTTTCTTCATATTTTGGATATAAAACGTTGAAAGGAATGAATGGGAAAAAGATTCTAAATCCTATGGGTGATGATGATCTTATCTATACTGGACATTACATCGATCATGAGTTGGTTGAGCACTTAAGTGATGATACAGCCAAGCGTTTAAGTCGACTCCAATCCAACAAGTCCAAAAGGATTTTGATGACGGTGGGTGGTGCAGGTGCCCAAAGTGATTTCTATGCGACCATGATTCAAAACTTGCTTCCTTCTGTTAAGTCAAATAATGCAACACTATACCTCAATATTGGAGACCATCTTCATGTTTGGGAATCCTTGAAGAAAAAAGTACCGGATCTTGAAAAAATCGCAGTATTGCATTTTAATGATTGGGATGAGACTCAGGGTTTTGCGAAACAAGCCCTAAACAACGACATATTTGGAATCCACGTGTTTTATCATCAAGATATATTTGCAGCTGTTTATTCTACAAACTTATTGATGAGATCAAGTGATGTTCTTGTTACAAAACCAAGTGAACTGGCATTCTATCCCATCCCAAAATTATTCGTAAAAAGAGTAGGGGGGCATGAAGCTTGGGGTGCCATCCACTCTAGTGAAATAGGTGATGGAACACTTGAATGTGAAACACCAGAATTGGCCAATCAAATGATGGATTTATTGCTTAATCAGCCGATTCACTTGGAGATGATGAATGAATTAATCTTGAATAATCATAAAAATAAAGTGTATCACGGTGCCTATCGTGTCGTTGAACTTGCAATAAAATAGCCTTTAACCTGTCGCAAGACAGGTTTTCTTAATGTTTATTTCAAGTTGGTGCACATTGATTAAGCGTTTTTGATGATTCAAATCTTTATTAACTTGATCGTTTATTTCTATAAGATCGCATAAATGAGGTACTGTCAAATATCTTGTGTAAACTGGGTTAGCTTTCTTCGTGTTCTTCGGTTTCGAATAGTAGACTTAATTCATTCTCTGCTTTCGTGAATCCTT
>WSYG01000025.1 GCA_009773735.1 Erysipelotrichaceae bacterium | reverse complement strand
TTGTTTCATACCCTTTCTAAATAAATCTCCACTTTATTCTCCCAATCTTTAATTAAATGCTTCTCTTATTTTGTCTCACATCATTTACAAGTCTACACAGTATAATGACTCAAGGAGTGTGTCCTATGAAATTTGTATCTTGGAATGTCAATGGCTTAAGAGCCATCTATACAAAAGGTTTCCCTGAAATCTTCAACGCATTTAATGCGGATTTTGTGTGTCTGCAAGAAACCAAAATGCAAGAAGGCCAGCTGGAATTCAAACCAGAAGGCTATCAGTCCTATTATAATTCTGCCGTTAAGAAAGGGTATTCAGGAACAGCGATCTTTACGCGTCATACACCAATCGATGTTTATCGTGGTATCGACATGGAAGAACATGACCAAGAAGGCCGTGTCTTAACTTTAGAGTATGACAATTTCTATCTGATCAATGTTTATACACCCAATGCTCAAGAAGAGTTGCGCAGATTGCCTTATCGAATGATGTGGGAAGATGAATTTAGAATGTTTCTAATGCGTTTGGATCAGAAAAAAGGGGTGATTGTTTGTGGTGACTTGAATGTTGCCCATGAAGAAATCGACCTAAAGAATCCTAAAACCAATCGAATGAGTCCAGGTTTTAGTGATCAAGAAAGAGAAAAAATGACACGTTTATTAAAAAGCGGCTTTATGGATACGTTTAGAGCCTTATATCCCACTAAGATCCAGTACTCTTGGTGGAGCTATCGTATGAATGCCCGTGAAAAAGGGGTAGGCTGGAGAATTGATTATTTCATCATTTCTGAGCGTTTAAAATTGGCACTTAAAGAAGCCAAGATTCATGATGATGTCTTTGGATCGGATCATTGTCCGGTCAGTATCGAGATCTTTTGATGCAAGACGAGAGCTATTTTGAATTAAGGATCAGTAACCAAGACTTAGAATCGATTAAAAAATCACCTGCTCCAAAAGGTCATTATTGTCCTTACTTTTTAAAGTGTGGAGGCTGTCAGTTGCTTAATTGGGATTATGAAAAACAACTCGAGTGGAAATCCAAACAGATGGAAGCTTTGTGTAATGACATCCAATTAAGCCCTAAACCATTTTTAAGAGCATCAGAAATCTTTGGTTATAGACATAAAAATACCTATACTTTAAAAGCCTATAAGAATGAGATCTTAGGTGGCTTTTATGCGATGAATTCTAAGAATTTGGTCACCATCAATCATTGTTTGATTCAAGATCCCAAAGCAGAGGACATATTCAACTCCTTAAAAGTTATTTTGAAACAACAGAAGCAACAAATATATGAACCTGATTATGATGAAGGCTATCTCAAACATATCGTCATCAGAGTTTCTAGCTTCACGCAGGAAATTATGGTGATCTTGGTTAATGCATCCACTGAATTTCCAGGACGAAAAAACGTCGTCACAGCCCTAAGAAAAGCACATCCTGAAATTACTTCCATTTATGAAAATATCAATCCTAAACAAGGTCCTTATGTCTTATCCAACACGAATCATTTGTTGTATGGAAAAGAAACATTGACTGAAGAAATTGGCGGTTATCAATTTAAATTGGGACCTTCATCCTTCTTTCAAGTTCATCCTAAACAAGCAGAGTTGATGTTTAAAGAAGCACTCTCTCATTTGGATATTCGATCAAATGATACCTTGGTTGATTTGTACAGTGGCGTAGGAGTCATGGCTTTGATGTGTGCTACGAAAGCCAAAACTGTCATCGGGATTGAAAGTAATCCTGTTGCGGTAAAATTTGCGATAGAAAACGCAAAACTAAATGAAATCTCAAACGTTAAGTTCATCAAAAAAGATGTGGATGAATATATGAGTACAGCTGAAGGCGCTGATATTGTCTTAATGGATCCACCGCGTGAAGGGGCTTCCATGGCTTTTATCAACAAACTCATTAAAATGAATCCACGACAAATCCTTTATATCTCCTGTAATCCTTTGACTCAGATCCGTGATTTAAAACAACTGAGTCAACAATATAAAGTAACTTGGATCCAAGGCATTGATCTTTTTCCTCACACCAAACATATCGAATCTTTCGCCATCTTAGAAAAAAAGGCCTTCAGGCCTTAATAATGATACTTTCTTTGTTTTGAAACATCATCTTTTTTAAATCCCAGATAAAATAGCCCACCAGAGGTTAAGATCAACACATCACTGACCAATATGATCATTGGCAATGAATCCTTCAAGATTTCATAATCTGTGTTCATCATCATAGGAAAGATCCATAAGAAATACATGGATGTTGGGGCATCATAAATCCCAGACAAATTTAAATTAAACAGGGCAATCATATCAAGTTGTAGTAAAATCGCAAAAGCCAATACCACAACAGCGCTTAATAATATTAGGAATCGTTTCATAACTTTCCTCCAAGTGTATCTATCATATCATGAAAAAACCTCGTAATACTTTTCACTATAACGAGCTTGTCTTTTTTTTAACTGTCCACTTTTAAGGGATCAATATAATCACATGCTTTTATTTATTGAGATGAAGATGTGCAAACACTAACCAAATGGAGGAATGACCATAAACGATGTGTCATGCTATAATGAAATCAGCATGATGCCTCCTTATCCTATCCCAAAAGCAGCAGCTATTTTAATGACCTTGCTAGAAGACAAGGGTTTTGAAGCCTACATTATCGGTGGTTTTGTGAGGGACTTATTGCTGGGAAGATTTGGTGGAGATATCGATATGGCTACCAATGCATCGACTCAACAGATGATCGAACTTTTCAAGGATTATCCTTTATCAAAAATCGGTGAAAAACTAGGGACCATTGGGGTCAAGATCATGGACCAATGGATCGAAATAACGACGTATCGCTCAGAAGGAACTTCCAGTAATTATCGTCATCCTGATGAGGTACGCTTTATTGGATCATTGAAAGATGATGTCTTTCGTAGAGATTTTACCATTAATGCATTGGCCATCAATATCTATGGGGATCTAATCGATTATACGGATGGCTGTATCGATTTAAAGAAACGACAAATCAAAGCCATAGGACATCCTGAAGATCGCTTTCAAGAGGATGCCTTAAGGATCTTAAGAGCACTTCGCTTTTCTGTACAACTAGGTTTTACGATTGAAGACAAGACTTCACTTGCCATGATCAAGTCGCAAGATCTTATCAAAACCTTACCGATAGAAAGAATATCAGTTGAGTTTGATAAATTGATACAGTCACAACATCTTGAACCTTTGTTCAAGAATTATCCTGAATTATTAAAGATCTGTATCGATTTTGATCCGACTCATATTCAACACATCGAACAATTTTCAGACAAAGGGTTACGTTATTTATGCTTATTGAATCATATGAATGCTGAAAAGATCCAAAATCAACTGACTCATTTGAAGCATCCAAAAAGTTTTGTTTTAAAAGTCAGTTTACTTAAAATCCTAAGTGAAATTAAGACTCAAGATCGTTATACCATGAAAACACTTTTAGGTGGCTATGGTAAAGAACTGGTTCTTTTGGTTTTAGAGTACCAGAAAACACTAGGAATGGATGGAATCGATCCCTTGTTGATGACAGAATTGATAAAAGAAGATCCATGTGTTAGTTTAAAAGACTTAGCCATCAACGGAGATGATTTGCTTAAAATGGACCATCAAGGAAAAACGATCAAAGTGATATTGAATCAACTTCTAGAATTGGTGATGAAAGATGAAATCAAGAACGATAAGGCTTCATTAAGTCAAGCCGTATCTCGGCTTTCTTGACTAAACTCACGAAACTGTGTATCATAAGGACATATTTTATGGAGAAAAACATGAGTGACGATGGCAGTGATGAGCGAAAGCTCGCAAAGTTGATTGATTTAAAGAGATGGAGTTCTAGAGTATGCTAGAATTTCTATTTCTTATTGCTTTAGTCGGTTTAAACGCATTCTTTGCGGCTAGTGAAATGGCCTTTATTACCTTAAACGACAATAAAATTAAAGTCATGGCTGAAGATGGAGATCCCAAAGCCATTCTTGTAGGGCGAGTATTATCGCATCCTACAAAATTCCTTTCAACCATTCAGATTGGTATAACCATGGCTGGCTTTTTAGCCTCAGCTTTTGCATCTGACAGCTTTAGTGGACCTTTGGTTGATTTGATCTATCCCTATGTGGATTTCTTTTCTCAAGACACGCTAAGGACGTTTGTGATGATTGGGATCACTCTGGTGTTATCCATATCATCTTTGATTTTTGGAGAATTGGTACCAAAGCGACTTGCTATGAATTATTCTGAACAAATCGCATTTGGGGTTGTTAAAATTATTTTTTGGATTTCGATCCTGTTTCATCCTTTTGTTAGGTTCTTGACGTTCAGTACAAATCTTATCGTATCTTTGTTTGGAATTGATCCGAATAAAGAACCTGATGCTGTCACTGAAGAAGAGATTCGTATGATGGTTGATGTGGGTGAAGAAAAAGGATCCATTCGTAATTCTGAAAAAGAAATGATCAATAATATCTTTGAATTCGATAACATCAATGTCTCAGACATCATGACCCATAGAACAGATGTTTTTGGGATCGAAGTCGATGCGAGTTTTGAGGAAGTTAAGCAGATCGTATTCAGAGAACAATATACCCGTTTTCCTGTCTATAAAGAAACCATCGATGACATCATTGGGATCTTGCATGTCAAAGATCTGCTACAATTCATCGAACATGAACAAATCATCAATTTTAATTTGAAAGCTTTGATTCGAGATCCGTATTTCGTTCCTGAATCTAAGAAAACCGATGAGCTTTTTAGAGAACTTCAAAAACGTAAAGTACATATCGCAGTGGTCATCGATGAATATGGTGGAACGGCTGGTATCATCACCATCGAAGATTTGATCGAAGAGATCGTCGGTAACATTTTTGATGAATATGATGAAGAAGAAAAGCAGATTCAAGTCCTCAACCATTATACGTTTGACGTTGATGGCGGAATCGATCTAGAAGATCTAGATGAGGAGTGCCAACTGAATTTACCACTAGAAGAACTAGAAGATTATGATACTCTCAGTGGTTTCTTGACAGGACTCTTGGGTCATATCCCTGAAGACAATGAAACTGTAGATATTCTATATAAAGATTTGCGCTTTAAAATTTTAAAGGCTGAAGACAAAGTCATCGAAAAAGTCAGAATCATAAAAAAAGACAGAAGTCTTGAATCTAAAAAGGATTAATCTCATCTAAACGACACCAGTGTGTCGTTTTCTTCAAACTTTCACCAATTTAAAAGGAGTATAATGTGGCTATGGAAGTCAATAAAAGTTCACCTAAACGTAGCATTTTAACTAAAATGTTGTCTCCCAAAGGTTCAGCTTTTAGAATATCACTTTTCTATTTGTTGTATGGGGTCATATGGATTTTAACCACCGATCGGTTTTTAAATTGGATGGTGGGTGGGGATCATGAGACCTACAATCAGCTTCAAACCTATAAAGGTTGGATCTATGTGGCTTTGACTGCAACCTTTATTTATGCCTTGGTAGCACGAACACTAAGTCTCTATGAAGTTGCGAAGAAAAGAGTTCAAAGCGCAAAAGATGAACTTCAAGACCAATATGAAAGAACGTTGACCAGTGAAAAACGATTTGATTTGGCCGTCAAAGGATCTTTTGATTCGATTTGGGAATATGATGGGATCCATAACCAATACTTTATGTCCAAAGCGATTATGATTGCTTTAGGGTATGAAGATACGATGAAACTTGAAACTTTAGAAGATTGGATGAGTTACATCATCGAAGAAGACAGAGATGTTTTTCGCCAGCATGTCGAGCGTTTCACTAATGCCCCAACCGACATTTTTGAGGCAAGCTACCGTGTTTATAGAAAAGATGGTACCATCGCTTGGATCAGAACTCGAGGTTCATCCCTCATCGATCAAAACGGAAAGATTCTTAAAGTTGCGGGATCTCATACCGATATTACCCTATACATCAATCATCAGGAAGAATTAACGAAGATTGCTTATTATGATCGTTTAACAGGTTTACTCAATCGCCATGGCTTTAGTCAAAAAATAAAGGAACGCATTGAGAAATCACCTAAGCTTCCTTTTACCATCATGGAACTAGACATCGATGACTTCAAAAATATCAATGATTTCTATGGGTATTCAATTGGCGATAAGCTTTTGGTCGCGATTGGAAATATGCTTAAAGATCATCTTGAGGGTAGTGATCATCTATCTAATCTAGGTGGAGATGGTTTTGGATTCCTGATTGAAAGTACTGATAAAACATACTTGTTTGGTAAAATAAAGCGCATCTATGAATCTCTCAATAGTATTCCTATGATTGATGGACGTCTCATTGAGGTCAATGCCTGTATTGGGCTTGCTCAATATCCAAATGATGAAAAAGATGTCCAAGAGTTATTGTATTGTGCTGATGAAGCCATGTATGAAGCTAAAAATAAAGGCAAGAATACGTATGTTTTCTATACAGGAGCACTCCATCAGAGCCATCTCAGTAAGATTGCTTTGACCAATCAATTACGTAAAGCAGTAGATAATAATGAACTACTGATGATGTATCAACCCATTTACAAACTCAGTGATCATAGTTTGTCTTCAATGGAAGCCCTAATTCGATGGTTTCCAAAAGATCAAGATCCAGTATCACCAGATATCTTTATCCCCTTGGCCGAAACTTCAGGATTGATTTCTAAAATCGAATTGTGGGTGTTTGAGGACGTGTTTAAACAAGTGGTTGCATGGCGTAAGATTCGATCACGCAATATCCCCATCGCCATCAACTTATCTTCAAAAGGGTTAACCGATGAAGACTTTATGAAATCCGTCATTGAGTTGATCGATAAATATAACATCAAACCTGGGGAAATTGAAATTGAAATCACCGAAACTTCACTGATCGAATCAGGTGATGTTGCATTAAAGCACATTGGTTTATTAAGCTCTCAAGGCATCCGTATCTTACTGGATGACTTTGGGAAAGGCTATTCATCCTTGACTTATCTGGTATCTTTACCCATCGATGTCTTAAAGATCGATAGGGGATTTACCCAACAGATCCACAGCTCATATGAAATCAATGAGGTCATTGCGACCATCATCAACTTAGCCCACGCCATCAACCTTAAAGTCATCGCAGAAGGCATAGAATACGAGAATCAGAAAGAATTCTTGAAGTCACTGGGAACCGATTATGGACAAGGCTATTATCTGCATGTCCCTGCACTTCCTATTGACCTTGAACAACTCTTACATTAAAAAGGACGCTGATGCGTCCTTTAGTCTTTTTTAACGGATTCAAAGCTAACTTTAGCTCCATAAGCATTAACAATCTTAAGATACTTAGCTTCCCACTTGGCTTTATCAGGTAACAGTTGGGTCGATATTTCATCCCAAGGATAGACCTTGATATTACGTCGTTCACTGTCATAGTAAGTGTAATTAAGGTCTACTTTCAAATCTTGAAGTTTGATTTTTGAAACATTTCCGATGGTTACTTTGGTAACGGTAATCGCTGACGTTAACCCAATAAGTCTTTCTGTTCCAATTTGACTAGAGATGAAGTTTCCTAAAGCATAAAAAACAAGACTATCATCGATCCATTCAATGGGTTGAATGGCATGAGAATGATTTTGAATGATGAGATTGACACCTAAACCAGCTAAGAAACGTGCAACCGAACGCTGTTGATCGGTTGGATTGTCAATGTATTCTTCTCCGATATGCAAAGATACAATCAACACATCGACATAAGACTGTAAAGCCAAAACATCTGCTTTCATTTGATCTAAATCAATATAAGCAATCATATGTTCATTGCCTATAGGTAGATCTATATTCGTTGAGTTTGTATAGGCAAGAAATCCAACTTTGATCCCGTTGACTGTGGATATGTTTAAAGTAGATCTTTCAGTTGGAGTTAAATAGACTCCAGAAGTAATCACATCTTTGTCTCCCCAATATTTCAGTGTGTTTAAAAGGGGTTGCTTGCCTCGATCAGTGGTATGATTGTTGACCAAAGAAACCAAATTGAATCCAACATCCAACATGGCATCCCCAAACTCATACGGAGAGTTGAAAAGTGGATAGCCAGATAGGCCTAATTCAGTTCCTCCCAAAACCGATTCCATATTAAAAAAGGCAAGATCATAAGGTTCAATCACAGGTTTCATCAATTCAAGTTGGTCTGTAAAATCATATGTCCCATTGGAATAGGCATCCAAATACACACTAGAATGAACGATCGCATCTCCAACCATGACCAAATCAAAAGATTGCACAAGTGGTTTTGGGAACAAAAATGAATATAGTGAGTCTAAAGTATCTTTCTGAGTGTTCACGGTTGTACATGAACTCAACAAGAATAAAGCTAAGATAAGGATTCTTTTCATTATTTAAAGGCCCTCTTGTATGAACTAAAAAGTTGATCAGCATCTTGTGTCGCAAAGATCCGATTAACGAAATTAGGATTACGAAGTAGTTCTCTGCCTAAGGCAACCAAATCGGTATCTTGTAGGGCTTCTTCGACTTCCTCTGGGGTTGTGATCAACCCAACACTAATGACAATTTTATTTAAGGCGTGACGAATGGTTTTTGCGTACTCAACTTGATATAGAGGTTTCAAAGGAATTCTGCGGTTGACAACACCACCTGAAGAAACATGAATCAAATCTAGTTTATTTTTGATAGGACGCAGTATTTCAACCACATCTTCTGGATGATTGCCCAGCGGATCATATTCTTCTGCAGAAACTCTGATCATCAACCATTTTTCTTGAGGCCATACGGTACTGATTGAATCAATCAATTCACACACAAAACGACCTCTGTTTTCTAGAGTGCCGCCATATTCATCTTCTCTTAGATTGGATAAAGGCGACATGAATTCATTGATCAAATAACCATGAGCTCCGTGTAATTCAATCCCATCAAAACCAGCTTGATCTGCCCTAAGGGCAGCTGCTTTAAAGGCACTGATGGTCGCTTGAATATCTTTAAGTGTCATCGCATCTGGTGTCTGATAGGTATCATCAAAATTTAGTTCTGAAGGCGCAATATGAGGCAAAGCCGTGGTTTGAGCTTTACGTCCCGCATGGCCTAATTGAACAGCGATCTTAGCCCCATAACGATGGACTTCATCGACCAATTGTTTAAGTCCGGCAATATGATCATCACTCCAGATCCCTAAATCATTGTCTGTGATACGACCTTGTGGGGTCACTGCGGTGGCTTCTACGATCACAAAACCAACACCACCCATGGCACGGGTTGAATAATGTGAGATATGGAAGAGATTAACAAATCCATCTTTGGCTTGATACATGCACATTGGAGGCATGACGATCCTATTTTTCAAGGTAATGTTTTTATGTGTAAATGGTTTTAGGGCTTCCATGGGACCTCCTGGAGTCATTGAAATGGGCTATGTATAGTTTAGCGTTTATAATGGTAGATGTAAAGCGATGAGCAGTAGTTCATCTGATGATGATGATTGACAAGTATAGACCTCACCTTTACACTTGACTTAGGAGTTCACCATGTCAAAGATTCATCCTAACATCACTTCATTGATTGGTAAGACTCCCTTAGTCAGCATCGATCGATACAATCAAAAACACAACGGCCTCGCTCGATTATTAATCAAACTTGAAGCTGCTAATCCTGCAGGCAGTGTCAAAGATCGCATCGCCTTAAGAATGATCCAAGTCGCTGTACATGAAGGTCGATTAGCTCCTGGTGGTCTCATCATAGAACCAACCAGTGGCAATACAGGCATTGGTTTAGCCAGTGTTGCGGCATCCTATGGAATTAAGTTGATCTTGACGATGCCAGAAAACATGAGTATCGAACGCATCAAGATCCTAAAAGCATATGGAGCACAAATCCACTTAACCCCTGTAAATTTAGGGATGAAAGGGGCCATTGATCAAGCCAAAGCTTTGGTCAATGAACATCCGGGATCCTTCATGCCATCGCAATTTGAAAACATCAATAACCCTAAAGTCCATTTTGAAACAACAGGACCTGAAATCTTTCATGATACAGATGGTCAAGTTGACATCTTGGTGGCTGGTATCGGAACAGGGGGAACCATCACTGGAGTCGGTGAATATCTTAAAGGAAAAAACCCAAAAGTAAAAGTCATCGCTGTACAGCCAACAGATTCGCAAGTCCTAAGCGGAGGCTCACCTCATGCGCATCAGCTACAAGGTTTGATGCCTAACTTTATACCCACCATCCTCAACTTAAAGATCATCGATGAGATCATCAATGTATCGACTCAAGAAGCCACTGACGCTGCCCGTGCATTGGCGAAAAGCGAAGGTATCCTATCGGGGATCTCAAGTGGCGCTGCATTGCATGCCGGCATGTTACTATCACAACGCAGTGAAAACCAAGGCAAGACCATTGTCGTCATCTTACCAGATGGCGGTGAACGATATTTATCCACTCTTTTGTATGAAGAGTAAGAAGGAGTCCTATGACCAGAAACAGACAACGTTTACTTATGATCACCACTTTAGGATTGCTGATGGCCATGATCATCATCATGACCTATATTCCCAATCTTGGTTACATCACCACTGGGGTTTTTTCAATCACCATCATCCATATCCCTGTCATCATTGGAGCAATTTTGACCGGACCGATTGGCGGTTTGGTGCTAGGAGCCACATGGGGCCTTACCAGTTGGCATTACGCAACGACTTTAGGAACCATTGAAGCAGCGATTTTCGTCAACCCTTTGGTTTCGATCGCACCACGTATCTTAGTTGGTTTGATCATCTCTTATACGGCTTTGGGATTGCGTAAACTCATTCCTTTAGAATTCCCAAGACATGTGGTTGTTTCAATCATCGGAACTTTATCCAACACAGTTCTGGTTCTAAGTGCCATCTTTCTTTTTGCGTCAAGTGGCTTGGTAACTTTCAATAAAGGTCTATCTACGATCTTTGCCATTGTGATTTCACTCAATGGATCCCTTGAGATATTGTCAGCGGCATTGATTGCGCCGGTTGTATTAAAAGCCTTAAGTAAAGTCAGAAGTCAAAGAAAACCTGTTTAATTCAACATCGATTCTCTCGATGTTTTTTATTGTTTTGTTGGTTCTAAAAAATAGTCCCAGGTTTTAAGTCGGTCAAAGCAATTGATGAACAGTGCAATCTCAAGTACAGTATGGTTAAACACAGGAGAACCCAATAATGACCTATACTTTACCTAAATTGCCATACGATATAGCTTCACTAGAACCTCATATCGATGCGCAAACCATGACCATCCATCATACAAAACACCATCAGGCTTACGTAGATAACCTCAATGCAGCGTTAGACAAGCATCCTGAACTCTATGACGTATCCCTAGAAAAACTGCTCCAAAACCTTTATTCAGTCCCATCAGACATCAGAATGGCAGTTACCAATCATGGAGGAGGTCATTACAATCATGCATTGTTTTGGAAACTACTGACCCCACAGTATAAAGATCCTTCCGTAAAATTGCTACATTTAATCAATCGTGACTTTGGATCGATGGAAGGTCTCAAAGATAAGTTCAACACAGCTGCCAAAACTCGTTTTGGATCAGGTTGGGCTTGGGTCGTATTGACCAAAGAAAATACTTTAAAAGTAACCTCAAGTGCCAATCAAGATGTCCCATTCGATGAAGGAACTCCTGTCTTAGCATTAGACGTTTGGGAACATGCGTATTACCTGAAGTATCAAAACAGACGCGTTGATTATATCGGTGCATTTTGGAACATCATCAATTGGGAAATGGTTGAGAATTTGGTTAACGCTGCGCTATAATAGGTGCATGACAAAAACAAGCACCCACAAATACATCCGACTATCCGTCGGAGAAGAAATTGGAAACGCAGTCACCCATGGGGTGATGGCGTTTCTTCTTTTATGGCTCAATCCTTTTATCGCTATCCATGCCTATCAAAATGGCGGATACATTTTAGCGACCAGTAAGATCATCTTTATCATCAGTTTGTTTTTGATGTTTATGGGATCTTGCCTATATCATTCCATGGCATATGATACCAAACATAAACGTGTCTTTCAGATCTTGGATCATATCTTTATTTATGTTGCGATTGCGGGATCGTATACCCCAGTTGCGATGAGTATCGTTGGTGGTTTTTGGGGCATATTGATCATGGTGATCCAGTGGGGCATGGTGCTTGCGGGTATCTTATATAAATCCATCTCTAAACGTTCTGTCCCAACCGTCTCGGTAACGATTTATCTTGTGATGGGATGGACGGCTGTCTTATTTATGCCCATCATCATCCAAAAGGCATCACCTTGGTTTATCTTCTTTATTGCTTTTGGAGGCGTACTTTATAGTGCTGGTGCCTGGTTTTATTCCAAGAAAGAACGACCTTACTTTCACTTTATATGGCACTTATTTGTGAACTTCGCTGCCATCGCTCATTTTATCGCAATTGTCTTCTTTATTTAAACATCATCCTCATATATACATGATTGTTCAGTGATATAATGGGTTTAAATTTGAAAGGGTAAACTATGAAATTCACTAAAGCTGAGAAGAGTTGGATTTTATACGATGTTGCGAATTCGGCCTTCACCTTGGTCACCTCCGCGACGCTTCCGATTTGGTTTGCTTATCTTTATAATTTGAATCCAATTGGAGCCATTCCCGCAACGACCTTCTTTGCGATAACGACCTCCATTTCAGTCGCCATCATTGCGCTACTTAGTCCTTTAATGGGCGCGATTGCCGACCACAAAGGTTTAAAACGCAAATTGTTTGTCGGATCGATCGCCGTGGGAATCTTAGGCGGTTTGGCTTTTTCTGGAGTTACACAATGGGTCTTATTCTTGGTTCTGTTTGTTATTTCTAGAACAGGTTATTCACTGGCCAATGTATTCTATGATTCGATGTTGATCGATGTCACGACCGATGAAAAGATGGATTCTTTATCGGCTTATGGTTATGCCTTTGGATACATCGGATCTACGATTCCTTTTATCTTAGGAATCATCTTGGTCATGATGCCTGAAACCTTTGGGTTGACCACACAAACAGCTACACAATTATCATTTGTTATCGCATTGGTATGGTGGTTGTTGTTTACGATTCCACTACTGAGAAATGTCAAACAAACCTACTATCGCGAAAGAGAACCACATGTGATATCTCGATCCTTCAAACAAATCGCCGTTACGTTTAGAAAGATCAAAGCCAATCGTAAAATGTTCTTGTTTATCGTGGCTTACTTCTTCTATATCGATGGGGTCTATACGATCATATCTATGGCTTCGATCTTTGGGAAAGAAGTTGGCCTTGAAACCAACGGTTTGATTTTGGCTTTATTGCTTACTCAATTTGTTGCCTTCCCATTTGCGATCTTCGCTTCTTGGTTAGCCAAACGTTACAATATCTTAACTCTATTAAAATGTTACATCGGAATCTATGCCTTCGTTGCGGTATTTGGCTTCCAGTTGGACCAACAATGGGAATTCTGGTTCTTGGCTGTTGTGGTTGGTTTAGCTCAAGGTGGCGTTCAATCCTTGTCTAGATCGTACTTTGGTAAACTGGTTCCTAAAGAAAACAGCAATGAATACTTTGGATTCTTCGATATCTTTGGTAAGTATGCGGATTTATTGGGACCTTTACTGATGGCCGCATCTGGTTTGATTTTCCATCAAACCAAGTATGCCATTCTATTCATGGTCACCTTCTTCATCTTTGGTATCTATCTTCTCAATAAGATCTCAAAGATCGATAAAGAAGCACAAAAAGTTTAAATCAACATTAAAACATCTTGCTTACACAGGGTGTTTTCTTTATGATGAAAAAAGGAAAAGGAACGTAGTTGTACTTTCTGCCATTGTATGTGATCAATGCAACACGCATTCTATTCAAGAAAGGTTGGGTCAAATGATGAAAACAGGAACTCCCTTAGAACATCTTCAAAAAGCCATTCAGTGTGAAACTGTTTCTTATGGGGATCGTTCACGCATCAACTTCAAGGAATTCGATAAGTTCATCGCTTTTCTTAAAGAAAGTTATCCCTTACTTCATAAAAAAGCAACCTTAGAAATGGTTGAAAAGTATGCCCTTGTTTATAAACTTAAAGGCACAAGCAACTTAGATCCAATCGCTTTGATGGGTCATTATGATGTGGTCCCGGTTAAAGTTGAAGGTTGGAAAGTTCCTCCTTTTGGGGCTGAAATCCATGATGGCTACATCTATGGAAGAGGCACTTTGGATATGAAAGGTCATGTGATTGCGGTATGTGAAGCGGTTGAGGCTTGTTTATCTGAAGGCATTGGTTTTGAAAGAGATGTTTATCTCTTGTTTGGACATAATGAAGAAACAGGCTCTGAAATGATCGATTCTGGGGCACGCTTGACACGTAATCTGCTTAAACAAAGAGGCATTCATTTTAATCTGGTTTTAGATGAAGGCGGGGCTTATATCAACGGGAAAGCCATGGGTGTAGATTCAACCATAGCGCTCATTGGGGTCGGTGAAAAAGGCTATCTCGATGTGGAACTTAGCGCAACTCAAAGTGGCGGTCATGCGTCAACACCACCGCACACCAGTGCCCTTTACGATGTCGCTCAAGCTGCAATGAAGATGGAGTCACATAAATTCTCGGCTGATTTCAATCCGGCAACTGAAGCCATGTTTAAGGCACTTATTCCCTATATGAAACAACCCATGAAGTTTTTATTTAAAAACAGACAACTCTTTAAACCGATATTATTGTTGGCTCTGGTTAAAAGTCCTGAAACTGCTGCTACCGTCAGAACAACCTCCGTCATGACCATGGCTTCAGGTTCTTCGGCTCCTAATGTCTTGGCTCAAGTTGCGAAGATCAACATCAACTGTCGTATTATTCCTGGTGATTCCATCGAAAAAACAGTGAGACGAATAGAAACACGAGTTGGTCCAAAAATCAAAGTCACCCCAAAAAATGGAAACCAACCGACTGAAATCTGCAGATCTGATATCCCTCAATTTGAGATCGTTTCTAAAGCTCTCACTTCAGTTTATCCAGAGTTAAGAGTGGTTGCCCCATATCTGATGGTTGCGGCAACCGATAGTCGTGTGTATCATGGGATGGCTGATGCGGTGTATCGTGTTCCGCCTTTTAGTTCAATGAAAGATGATCGTTCAACGATCCATGCGGACAATGAAAGACTCAGCATTGAATCCTATCATAAAGGCATAGAATTCTTCAAAAAAGTTCTGATTGAAGCAACAAAAACCAAGTAAAAACCTGCACGAGCAGGTTTTGGTTTTATAAGGATTGATCTGAGATCGCATCTAAGGTTTGTTCAACCAAGGCTGTGACAGAAGCCACACAACCTTCCTCAAAAGGCGACTTCAAGTGAGCGATATTTACGAGTTCTAAGAAAGACTTGGTACCGCCAACTTTACACAGATTGAGATAATCATTCCACATCTGTGGATCTTGATCCTGAGCCCGTTTAAAGAACTGTAGTGCACAGATTTGAGCTAAGGTATAGTCGATGTAGTAGAAAGGTGATCCAAAGACATGGCCTTGCTGAAACCAATAACCACCTCTTTCTAAGAAGTCATTGCCGGTATAGTCTTTATGCGGTAGGTACTGTTTTTCTAATGATCTAAAGGCTGCTTTTCTTTCTGCAGGGGTCCACTGTGGATTGGCATATACATCATGCTGGAAATGATCGATCAAGACCCCATAAGGCATGAAGGTCATTGCGGAAGACAAATGACTGAATTTAAACTTGTCTGTATCTTTCCCAAAGAATTGATCCATCCATGGCCAAGTAATGAATTCCATACTCATCGAATGGATTTCAGCCGATTCATAGGTTGGGAAAGAACATTCAGGGATATCGATCCAACGTGACATATAGGCTTGGAAAGCGTGACCTGCTTCATGGGTCAAGACTTCAACATCGCCTTGTGTCCCATTGAAGTTAGAGAAGATGAAAGGGGACTGATGTTCACTGATGTAGGTACAGTAACCACCGGATTCTTTGCCTTTTTTAGCGACCAGATCCAATAGATCTCGTTCGATCATGAAATCGATGAATTCACCAGTTTCTTGAGATAGCTGATGATACATCTTTTGACCAGAGGCAATGATTTCTTCAGGGGTTCCGATTGGTTTAGGATTTCCACTGATGAATTCATAACCCAAATCATAGTAATATAAATGATCTAAACCTAGACGTTTAGCTTGTCTTTTCATTAATTTCTGTACTAAAGGTACGATGTCAGTCAACACTTGTTTTCTAAAGACAGAGACCATTTGAGCATTATAATCGAGTCGATTCATCCGAACATAACCCAATTCAATAAAATCTTTATAACCCAGTTTACGTGCGATTTGATCTCTTAGTTTGACCATTTTATCGTAGATCTCATCGATTTCTACTTCATGGGTCTTAAAGAAATCAGCTTTGGCCAACCAAGCGTCTTCTCTGGTTTTACGATCAGGATTTAAGGTATAAGGATATAACTGAGCCAGTGTCAACGTTTCGCCTTTAAAGTCGATTTGAGCGGATGCGATCAATTTTCCATAGCTACTACGCAGTTTATTTTCTTCTTGTAGATCAGGAATGATCTTAGGATCAAATGCTTTTAGGGCATTTTCAGCCATCTGAAAGAATGTCTTTGGGATAAAAGCTTCAAGTTCATTTCTGAAAGTTGAATCTAAGACAGCCTTGTATAAAAGGGTATCTAGCTCTGCATACAGTGGATTCTGATTGTCCCAGTAATCATTCTCAGTTTCATAGAATGGATCAACTGTATCGATCGAATGCCGTATAGAGCTTAATGTGCTCATTGAGGTCCAACTTAAGCGTAATGCGTTGATCTTTTTAAAGGTTTCTTGCCCAATGATTACATCTGGTGCTTGTGCAAAAACATCCAACAATTTTTCGAATTCAGATTTGACATGATTAAAGTCAGGTCTAATATAAGCATAGTCTTTAAATTTCATAAAGGTCTCCTTGAAACATCCCTATGTGGGACTGTGTTATAATCATTGTAGCATGAGCCACCTTCAAAATAGATTGAAACAAATCCAGTTAAGACCTTTGATCCTTCTGATTACCATAAGCCTCCTTTTAACAGGCTGTGCATTATTTCCTAAACAATTCAAAGAAGTCATCGCAGATTATAAACCAAGTCATGAATACTATATGCCTGAACTGATTGTTCAAACGGTCTCACAACCCACTTATGTTAAGGAAAAAGTAGTGTATCGAGTGGATTCGGAAATGGAATTGGCTGTCTTAGCCATGATCCTTTTTGAAGAGGGCACCGTTCAGATCTTTATCGAAGATCGCGATTTTTCGATCGATCGAACCTATGCTTATCTTGAATCCTTGATGATCCATGCGTTTAGATTCAGTATGGGAACCAAGACGTATACTCAAAATGATAAGACCGTCAAGACGTTGGATTATGTCAAAATCGAACTCTATGATGATCGTATGGATCAGGTCGATAAGGCCATTGATACATTCATCAAATTAAAAGTCGATCGTACAGAAACACCTGAAAGAGTATTAAGAGACATTCATGATGGTTTGATCGTCACCACACAATATGACACGGCCATTTTAGAACTGGATTTAACCAATATCGTCGATCATACACCGTTTGAAGCCTATGGTTTATTTATTCAACATAAAGCGGTATGCAGCGGTTACTCTAAAGCGTTTGTGGGGGTTGCTAGAGAGATGAATATTCCTGTATTGACCGTATCTAGTACGAAAATGAACCATGCGTGGAATCTGGTCTATGTCAATGATGCATGGTTGTATATTGATGTGACCTTTGATGATCCAGTACCAGATAAAGCAAACCATGTGGTCGATACATACTTCTTGTTGACCCATGATAAGATCACCAGAGCTTCTTTTACAATCAAAGCCCATGAGTTTGATTTGGCTTCTGATACGACATTAACAGCGGCCCAGTACTTAGAATTTGCCCAATATGTTTTTAACTAAAAAATGGGCTAGTGCTAAATATAAATTAAATAGTGACAAAATTTAAAACTAACGACTTGTATTTTGGCAACAATAGATTACAATGAAAGTAACGAACAAAGAACAGTGAGGTAATCAGGATGAGCAGAAGTTTTCTTGTCCAATTTGAGACACCAATTGTAACAGAGACACCTGTCTTTGTTGTCGTGAATAAGACTAAATTTGCCTTTTAAGATGGACTTAACCCGTTCATCTTTTTTATTGTTTGAACACAGGAGGACAACAATGGATCAAACAAATCAAGTATTCTGGGAAGCTGCTGCGGCTGGAGATCTCTCCAAGGTCGTATTGGCAGTTAACCAAGGCGCTGACGTCAACGTCAGAAATGCAGAAGCGCGTACCGCATTGATGAGAAGTGCTAAACGAGGATTTGAAAAAGTAGTTCGTTATCTCGTCGACAATGGTGCCGATGTGAATGCGCGAGACAACAATGGGAAGACGGCTTTGATGGGTGCTGCTAAAAAAGGGCATACTGACATCGTCAAAATGTTGATTGATTCAGGAGTCGATGTAAATGTGGCTGATAATAAAGGCAAAACAGCCTTGATCAGAGCCAGTTTCTTAGGTCAAATCGATGTTGTAGAGCTCTTGGTCAAGTCTAAAGCCAATGTGAATGCACAAGACGATATGGGTAGAACACCTTTGATGGAAGCCTGCAATGCCTTCAAATTCGATGTGATCAAAGCGCTATTGGCGGCAGGAGCCAATATCAATGCCGTGGATGATAATGGTTGTACAGCCTTGATGAGAGCAGCCTATATTGGTTATACCGAAATGGTGCAGTATCTCTTAGATCATGGCGCAGATAAAGAAGTCATCGATAAAGGCGGCAATAAAGCCGTGCATTATGTAAGAACCGAATGTTTGGCTGAACTAAAGCCTTTACTTAAATAGGAGCCCCAATCACCATGAAAGATTATGCAGCCTTAGATATACGTAACATTGTCTTACTGGGTCATTCCGGTGTAGGAAAGACCCAAATCGTAGAAAGCATGCTGTATTTTACGAAAGTGACCGATCGTATGGGTAAAACTGTCGATGGGAATTCTGTCATAGATTTTGATCAGGAAGAGATTAAAAAAGGATTATCGATTTATACAGGTTTGGCACCGATCGAATGGAAAGACCACAAGATCAATTTTATCGATACGCCAGGGTATTTTGATTATGCTCAGGAACAAGAAGCAGGATTGGCGGTTGCAGATAATGCGCTGATCGTTGTGAGTGCCAAAGACGGGATTCAAACTGGAACCATTAGAGCTTGGAAAGCGGTTAGTAAGCGTAAGTTACCTACGATATTTTTCATCAATAAGATCGATGAAGAAAATACGTCTTTTGATAAAGTCTATGCTCAACTAAGAGACCAATTTGGGAAATCCGTCATTCCATTTGAAATGCCGATCATTGAAAATGGTAAAGTCGTAGGATCCATCAACATCCTTAAGAATAAAGCATGGTATTTAAATGACCGTAATACCCCTCAAGATGTCCCAGCATCCTTAAGAGATCAAGTCGATGATTATCTCAATCAGATCTCAGAAGCTGTTGCGATGACATCAGATGAACTGATGGAGAAGTTTTTCTCGGGTGAACCTTTTCAAGAAGCACAATTAATCCAAGGCGTTAGAGCTGGGGTAAGATCTGGTGATATTCGTCCTGTATATTGCGGATCAGCGACCCAACAAATTGGAGTAGAACGTTTATTGGATCTTATTGGGGAGTATTTCCCATCTTATGGTGAAAAAGGTTTCGTTGAAGCTAAAAACCTCAGAGGCGAAGTTGTTAAACTACGTACCGATGAAAGTGAATCCTTTAGTGCACTTGTTTATAAAACCATCATTGACCCGTTTGTTGGTCGTATTTCCTACATTAAAGTCATGACTGGGGTCTTAAGTTCAGATTCTGTTGTCCAAAATGTTCGTGAAGAAAAACCTGAAAAAATTGCCCAAGTCTTTATCGTCAAAGGTAAGAATCAAATCGCGGTAGGTAAGTTGTTTACTGGAGATTTAGGCTGTGTCGTCAAACTTCAAGTTACTCGGACCAATGATACTTTGGCCATCAAAGGCAAAGAAGTAGCCTATGATCACATCATATTCCCTGAAGGGTTATTGGCGATGAGCATATTCCCTAAATCCAAACTTGATGAAGATAAACTCAGTTCATCCCTACAACGCATTGAAGAAGAAGATCCTTCATGTAAAGTCATCAAAAACCCAGAAACCCATGAAATGGTTTTGTATGGTCTAGGTGATCAACATTTAGATGTCATTGTCAGTAAGCTTAGAAACAAATACAAAGTCGATGTTGAACTCAGAGAACCACGTATCCCTTATCGTGAAACCATTCGCGGAACCGTTACCGTAGAAGGCAAACACAAAAAACAATCTGGTGGTGCAGGTCAATTCGGTGATGTCTTCATTACCTTTGAACCTTGTGATTCCATTGAAATGGTCTTTGAAGAAAAGGTATTCGGAGGAGCTGTTCCTCGTCAATATTTCCCGGCCGTAGAAGCTGGCTTAAGAGAAGCCATGGTCAAAGGTGTTTTGGCTGGCTATAAAGTCGTTGGCGTCAAAGCCACTTTGGTCGATGGGAAATACCATGAAGTCGACTCGAAAGAAATCGCATTTAAAATGGCTGCCCGTTTGGCGTATCGTACGGGTATGCCACTGGCGAAACCTGTGCTTTTGGAACCTGTCGTCAAAGTTGCGGTCACCATTCCGGATGAATTTACAGGAGCGGTCATCGGTGATTTTAATAAACGTAGAGGCATCATATTAGGCATGGAACCCAATGAAGATGGCGATCAAGTCGTCTTGGCTGAAGCACCAATGAGCGAAATGATGCGTTATTCAACGGAATTGAGATCGTTTACGCAAGGCCGTGGTGTGTATACTCAGAAGTTTGATCGATATGAATTTGCCCCTCAACCAATCGCTGAAAAAGTCATCGCAAATTCAGCCAAAGATCACGAAGAAGAAGAACTGGAATAATCCTGAAGGCACAATCTTGTGCCTTTTTTTAACCACATCATCAAGATTCAATCATCGTAAGAGGGTTGTTATTTATGTATGAGCTGTTTTAAAGTATAATGGTTCTATGAGTAAAATTGTTGTATTGGGTGGTGTTAGCATCGATCTATTGGGAGTATCTACAGATCCCTTGCGTATGAAAGATTCTAATCCAGGATCTGTATCCTTGTCTTTTGGTGGGGTAGGCAGAAATATTGCGGAAAACTGTGCCCATTTAGGGGCAGATGTGGAGCTGATTAGTGTGTTTGGAGATGATCATTTAGGTCATCTGTGCTATAAAGATTGTGTTGAAAGTGGGATTAATGTCGATCACAGTATTTTTGTGGATCAGACGTCATCGATGTATCTTGCGATCTTAGATCCTGCAGGAGATTTAGCCTTAGGTTTATCTGATAATTCGATCTTATCGTGTTTGAGTCATGAATCCATAAAGACTGCTTTATCATCGATCTCAAGTCAAGACATCCTTGTCTTAGAAACCAATTTAGAAACAGAATTCATCGACATGATTTTGACACATAGACCTTGTATGATTGCCTGTGATCCGATCTCAACCCATAAAGCAGAGAAACTAATCAAACATTTAGATAAGATCGATATCTTTAAACCCAATGATTTAGAAGCTGAGGTTTATTTTGGATCACCATTAAAAACAGATGAAGATTTTTTAGAAGCCCTACATTTCTTTAGAAATAAAGGCATCAAAGAAATCATCATCAGTGCTGCAGATAAAGGAATCTATGTCTCTAAAGGAGATGCCACTTTTCACTTATTGACCCCAAGCATTTCTGTGATCAATGCAACAGGAGCAGGGGATGCCTTTATGGGAGCCTATTTGGTGATGCGTCAGCGCTTTGATTTCCAAAAGGCATTGGAACTTGCCTGTTGTGCATCACTGTTGACCTTGGAGTCACAAAGGACTGTTGTAAAGGATTTGAGTATAGAAAGTATTACTGAGAAACATAAACGATGTGTGTTCGTTAGGAAAGAACTATGTTAAAAATCAATCAAGAAATAAAAGATGCGTTAAGTCAAGGTAAGGCCGTGGTCGCTTTAGAATCAACAATCATATCCCATGGGATGCCTTATCCACAAAATGTACAAACAGCTCTTGAAGTCGAAGCTGAAATAAGAGCCAATGGGGCAATACCTGCAACCATTGGGATCATCGATGGGATCATGGTGGTTGGGATGAGTCCTGATGAGATCGAAGTGATCTACCCATGGTCATTGCGAACAAAGCGTGGGGAGCAACCACAGTTGCCTCAACCATGATCATTGCGGCGTTATCTAAGATCGAAGTTTTTGTGACAGGGGGGATCGGTGGTGTTCATCGCGGAGCTCAAGCAACATTTGATATCTCTGCGGATCTTCAAGAATTGGCCCATACCAATGTCACAGTCGTTTGTGCAGGGGCCAAAGCCATCTTGGATCTACCACTAACCATGGAATATCTAGAAACCTTTGGAGTTCCTGTATTGGGTTATCAAAGCGATGAATTGGCAGCATTCTATACCCCTAAATCAAACTTAAAAGTTGACCAAAGGGTCAATACCGCCCAAGAAATCGCCAAAATTATACGCGTTAAGCGAGATCTTAAATTAGATGGTGGTGTCTTGATCAGTAATCCTATTCCTGCAGCATTTGCGATGGATGAACAAGTTATTACACAAGCCATCGATCAAGCTTTAAAAGAAAGTCACTTAGAAAACATCAGCGGTAAAGATGTGACACCTTACTTATTAGCCAAAGTAAAAGCACTAACGGGTGGTGATTCATTGGAGTCCAACATTGCTCTAATCAAGAATAATGCGAGAGTTGGAGCACAAATCGCTGTTGCGTTAAGCAAAGGAGTACAAGATGTACGATAAATGTGTTAAATTATTACAAGAAAGAGGCGTCACTTTAGAAGATATCGGTGATTTGGTTCTTTTTCTACAAGGTAAATATCATCCTGAGATTGGAATGGAAGAGATTATGTTGACAGTCAAAGGGGTTGTCGCTAAACGTGAAGTTCAACATGCGATCATGACAGGCATCTTGATCGATCAAATTGCAGAATCCAATTTCGAAATGGATGAACAATTACGCATGACCTTGATGAATGATGAATCCTTGTATGGGATTGATGAAGTGTTGGCCTATGGAATCTGTAATCTGTATGGTTCGATTGCGTTGACCAATTATGGGTATATCGATCGTGAAAAGCCTGGTATCTTGGCTACCATCAATGAACATTGTGCCCAATGTAATGTATTCTTAGACGATATCGTTGGGGCAATTGCGGCCAGTGCGGCCAGCAAGATTGCCCATACCCATGGAAAGTAAGGTAAAAATATGAAAAAAGTTCTACTCTTAATCTCAGTCTTGGCTTTAGTATTGGTGGGCTGTTCAGATGGCATACCAGAAAAAATCAAAGACAAAGCCCCTAACTTAGATAAGATCACTCAAGTCAAACCCAGTTACATCGTTGAATTGATTGAAACCAAGGCTACTTTTGTGTTCTATTTCAGCAGTTCAGTTTGTGGTGCTTGCCAATACATGAAGAATGTCAACAATGAAGTTGTTGAACGCAAAAGTTTCCCCATTTACTATATTGAAATGGATAAGACGTCAGACAAACAACTAAATTTAATTTATAAATATGTGGTCAAACCGCAAGCAACCCCAACTTATGTGGTCGTTATCAATGGGGTCATCAAAGAATCCTTTACCCCAGAAGTCATCGTAGGAGATGATACAGGCTTTCTAGATGAACATTTTGATTTGTATGTCGTCAATCTGATCGCTGTTCTTAAAGCTAAAGGATTGATGAATTAATTTGTTGCCGGTGACCCTTGAAAGTGCAAGCACTGCCTTTAGATCTTTAGGTTTAAACAGTGGTGATATCGTTGAACTTCATGGCTCACTAAAAGCCATTGGTTTGGTGTCCGGAGGACCCAATACCATATGTGATGCCTTACTCAAAGTGCTTTCTCACGAAGGCACTTTAATCATGTCTGCCCAATATTCAACCAACAGTGATCCTGCCCATTGGGAACATCCACCCGTTGACATCGAGGCCTTTAAGGCCATTCGTGAATCACATCCGCCTTATACTGGTAAATCTACTTATCTAGCTTGGATGGGTTCATTAGCCCAGACTTTACAACTCAAAGATCTGACCGAATTTTCAGATCATCCCAGTATGGCTGTCATGGCGTATGGAAAACAATCCAAATGGGTAACGATGGATGCCCCTTTGACCCCAGCTTTTGGACTAGATTCACCACTACACAAAGCCATTCAACTTAAAGCCAAGGCATTGTTGATTGGGGTCGATTATGATCGTTTAACAGGGATGCATGTTGCGGAAGCCTTATCAAAAAAAAGACCGTATACTATAGAATCTGCCACTGTTGTTCATAATGGTCGAAATAAACGCATTAAGTTTCTAGATTATGATTATGATTCTGATGTGTTTAAAGTGATAGGCACTGAATTTGAAAAGACACATCAAGTCCCGACCATAAAACTCGGCAATGCCACATGTAAACTAATTGATTTGAGTACCCTGCATGAGTTTACCTTAACTTACTTCAAGGAGCACTTATGAAACATAGCGTAAAATTCTTAGATCGTTATTTAACAGTGACTGGTGATGAAAAAGTCATCACTTACTTAGACATCACAGAGACAGATGAAAGTGAAGGTATTGCCCAAGGCGAACTTTTAGAAGCCGTCAACCAGCTAAAAAAATATGCTTCAGGTGAAAAGATCAACTTCGATCTTAAGTTAGAACCACAAGGCACCCATTTTCAAAAACAAGTCTGGAAAGCCATGTGTGAAATTCCGTATGGAGAAACCAGAACCTATGGTGATTTGGCTAAAGCCATTGGTCATCCCAAGGCATTTAGAGCTGTTGGGGGCGCTTGTAACAGAAACCCAATATCGATTGTCCAACCTTGTCACAGAGTCGTTGGTGTCAAAGGGTTGACTGGATTTTTTGGAGGTTTAGATTTAAAAGAAAAGCTGTTGAACTTTGAGAAAAGATAAAAGACACGTCGTGTCTTTTTTTGTGAGGTTGAGTAATGTTATAATGAATTGGCTATGAACACACTTGATAAAACAAAGAAAATTCCACTTAAAAAAGGCTGGTCAAACGATCAAAAAACCATTCTCAAATCAAAAGATTCCACTGTTCTTTTACGTGTGATGGATGCTTCTAAATATCAACGCAAGATCCAAGAGATACAGTATTTAAGTTCCCTTGATTTATTTCCCATTCAACATAGTCAACCCTTAAGTGTTGAACTCATAAAATGCAAGACTCATTTTATAACGTCATATATTGAAGGCACAGATCTTTTTGAGACACTTTCATCATTACCCATTAATCAACAAATTCATTTGGGTCTTCAAGCAGGGTATGCCTTAAAACAGATCCATACTCAAATCAAAGTTCAAAATGATGGTTCTTGGGAAAAAAGATACAAAGCAAAAATCGAAACAAAGATAAAGTCTTATCATGAATGTAGAATCAATTTTGAACATGATGAAATCCTGATTCAACGCATCTATGAACTTATGCCCTTATTAAAAGATCGTCCACAAGCCTTTCAACACGGTGATTATCATGTGGGTAACTTTGTGGTCGATCTTGATGGAAATCTTGGGATCTTAGATTTTGATCGTTGGGATATCGGAAATCCTTGGGAAGAGTTCAATCGCATCACATGGTGTCGTGAAAAAAGCACTGTTTTTTCATCTGCAATGATCGAAGCCTATTTTGATTTTCAGATTCCCCAACAATTCTTTGAATTGATGTTTCTATATATCGCTGTTAATGCGATCGGCTCACTTTCTTGGGCACAAGACTTTGGCCAAGAAGAAGTGGATGTTGCGCTTCACTTGATTGATCAATTCGATCAAGATACCGATCATTTCTCAAAAATAAAACCCAGTTGGTTTAAACCAACTAGGCTCTAAAATACTAATCCGCTAAACGTTTTTCTCCGCTTATGTTTTGTATGTCTTTGATGTCTTGGGTGACTTCTAAACAACCTAAGTAAGTACCTTGTTCATCACGAACCGCATAATAGCGAATCAAAACAAATTTACCTCTGAATTGGATCCAGAAATCTTCATGGTCTTTTTTTCCGCTTTCAAGATCTTCTACGATTTTCATGACGATGTGGACAGATTGTGGGGGATGACACAATTGAATTGGTCTACCTATGACGGATAAAGGTCGATCAAAGATGCGTTCTTTGCCTTGTGAGACAAACTTTACTTTTTGATCTGCCCCAACAAAAGTCATGTCGAAAGGCAAGGTATTAAATAAAGCATTGATTTCAGTTGGGCTTAATTGACCTGCACTCATTTGGATTTTTTCGCTGACAGTTAGATCATCAGTTGTGTGTGAGTAGATCGAATTTTGACCGCTTTGGTCTTGTAGACTGACCGCAACCAATTTGAAGTCTTCTTGCGTCATGAGATCTTTCAACATTGGGAATAGGATATTGTTTTCTTTGATGATCATGTCTTTGATCATGGTCAATGTAGATTTATAGGTTTCAACAATGAGTTCTAGAGACGTATTTTGAACCAACTGTTGATTCAAGAGGCGAATTGCATCTCGTATTTTATTATCTACGCCCCACATGACTTGTGGAACGGTCGTATTTCCATTCTTTTCAAGTATTGGGAATAGGATATTTTCTTTCTTAGCGTAATGGGCATCGACTTCTTTTAGTGATGCTGCAGTTTCTTTGATGAACGTTATCAATTGGTCATTTGAAAGTGAACTTTTAATTGTACTTTCCGCAATATCGATCATTTTTTGAAAGTCTTCATTTTCTGTTTCGAATTCAGTCATTGGGTTGACGGTTAAAACATCTTGGTGAAGATCTACAACAGAACCTTGGAATAAACTCGCATGAACATCACACAGGGATTGAATCTCATCGATGGATACACCTTCTTCAACTAATTTAGACTCCATCTGGGCAATTTCTGCGCCTGTGACAGACGCAAAATCGCGCTTAAATTCGATTTCGATTTGGGTGCGGTCTTCTCCCTGATGCAGACGCTTGATCAAGTTCTTTAACTTCTCTTGACGTTGACTATTATTGATGATTTCACTCATGGTTACATCCTCCTTGTTCAGTGTAACGAAAGCAAACACAAAAAAATGTGATGCAAATCACATTTTAAGGTAAAAGTATTTCTTTATGAGCTAAGATTCTGATTTTGCCTGCATTTTCCATCTTCTTTAACGTTCTGGAAATGGCTTCACGACTTGATCCTAAGCGACTGGCCATTTCTTCTTGGCTCAGTGGAAGTCTAATGATACGCTCACCGTTACGAACAACCCCATAATCCAACTCTAAAGATTTTAATAAACCATACAGTCGGTTTTCTAAACGTTCAACATGAACGCTTTTGATTTCATCTTCTAAAGCTTCAATACGATAAGACAGTCCTGCTAATAGAGCAAATGATAAATCATGATCTTGCTGAATCAAACGATGCATGATGTCAGAAGGGATCGTACAAAGACTCCCATCTTCCACACATTCAACCGTAAACGGTGAATCTACGGGATGAAACAAACAGTTTTCCCCAAAGAAATCACCTGACCGATAAAAGTAAACCACATTACGTCTACCATCGATCGTATCGTTGTATGCTTTAAAACGACCACGATTGATGACAACGAAAGAAGATAAAGGTTCTTGCTCATGAATAAAAATCTCGCCTTTTTTTAAGGGGATCCTAATCACATTCGCAACGATCAAAGCTTGCTGTTTCTCACTTAGTGTTCTAAACAAACGAATGTGAGAAATACATAGCGGTGATTTACAGGTCAAACATGTTTCCATGGCTTTACTTTAACATGGACACACATTAGGTGCAAATGAAGTGTTTAAAAAGCCCTATTTAAGGGCAGTATTATAAAATTTGAAAACTCAATAAAGCTAAGATCAACACGCCTAAAACAATACGATATAACGCAAATGGAGTAAATTTATGTTTTCTGACATAATTCATCAGCATCTTCATGACCAATAAGGAAACGATGAAGGCAAAGGTAAATCCAACAAATAGAACAGCCCATTCGAGTAAAGTCCAAGAAAATCCAGCTTTGATGAATTTGATCGTGCCCCATCCCAGTAGTACTGGAATCGACAACATGAATGAGAACTCTGCCGCAACCGTTCTGCTTAAGCCTAACCATAAAGAACCAATGATCGTTGCTCCGCTTCTAGAAGTACCAGGAATGATTGCTAAGGTTTGAAAGGCTCCAATGGCTAAAGCTTGAGGATAAGTGATGTCTTTAAGTTGAGAGACTTTAACTGGGATATTTTGATTTTCGATAAAAATGAACACAAAACCATATATAATCAAGGTTCCTGCGATAACGATCAGCATATATTCACTTAACAACGCATCGATCGCATCATCAAACAGTAAACCAATGATGGCTGCCGGAATCGATGCGATCACGATTTTGATCCATAGATTCACTGTGTTTCTAGTGCCTTCTGGTGTCTTACGCAATGGATTCAAAATCTTATAAAACAACAATAATACCGCCATTACCGAACCGATCTGGATAAAAACGATGAAAAGATTAGTAAATTCTTCAGAGGAAGTCATGGGCCATAACGCATTGAAGATTTTCATGTGTCCGGTCGATGAGATGGGCAACCATTCTGTGATGCCTTGGATGATGCCCAAAATCAAGGCTTTTAGTAGTTCGATTAAATTTTCCATAGAATAATTATACCACCTGTTCTTGTGAGAAAAGCCATTAAAGGGTATGATTAAAGTGTTAAGTTTGAGTAAAACATCTTGATTTGAACAAGTAGAGAAAATAAGGCAAAAAAGCAGATGAAATAGGAGGCACCTTATGCGCGGTGTATTTACCACAGTCAAATTTCTTAGAAATGAAATCTTTAAGAATGTGACGGCAGCTGCTTATGAAGGTTGGTCAAAAGAAAGACTTGAAGAGATACCTTTTGAGATGATTGAAGAGGGAATGCCACGGTATCGTGATTCCATTGAACGTGAACGTGAGATCGTAAGAGCTCGGATTAAATTGGCGATGAATATGGAACTCGGAACTTCGTTTGAGAAGCATTTTATCGATGAAGATCTTGAGTCTTTAAAAACTAAAAAAGTAGGACAGGCCTTAGTCAACGTGATTCCTCAAGCCTGTGAAGCGTGTGAAGAGAAGAGTTTCTTTGTGACCAATGCTTGTCATGGATGTTTAGCTCATCCTTGTGTTGAAGTATGTCCAGTCAAATGTATAAGTATGCAAAATGGACAAGCGTTTATTGATCAAGACCCTTGTATCAAATGTGGACGTTGTTATGATGTGTGTCCTTATGGTTCGATCGTTAAGAATGAACGTCCGTGTAATGCAGCCTGTGGGGTCAATGCAATCACCAAGGATGACCAAGAACGTGCCGTGATCGTGACTGAGAAATGTGTCAGTTGTGGGATGTGAATGGTGACATGTCCATTTGGTGCCATCATGGATAAATCTGAGATCTATCAGTTGGTTGAAGCTTTCAAAGGCGAAGATGAAGTCTGTGCGATCATTGCCCCAGCTTTTGTAGGACAATTTGGCGATAAAGTAAGTGCCGATCAAGTGGTTGAAGGCTTACTTCAACTAGGTTTTGATGATGTGCGTGAAGTGGCGTATGGGGCTGATATTACGGCTGTAGATGAAGCGCGTCACTTCTTAAAAAATGTCCCGATCGATCAACCTTTCTTAGCGACATCGTGTTGTCCCGCATGGTTAAAAGTAGCCCAAAAAGAACTAGGCGATAAAGCCTATTGTGTATCAGATTCATTATCACCGATGGTTGAAACTGCCAACTACTTAAGAAAACAATTCCCAAAGACAAGGATCGTTATGATTGGTCCGTGTTCAGCCAAGAAATATGAAGCAGCTTATATGGATCCCAATCAAAATGTAAACTTCGTACTGACGTATGAAGAAATCAATGCGATGTTTATAGCCAGAGGTATTGATTTGGTCACTTTGATTCCCAGTCATACTCTAAATCATGCTTCGGTGGATGGTCGTGGATTTGCGATCAGTGGAGGTGTGCTGAGTGCGGTAGAAAACGTCATCAAGCGTTTAGATCCTGATCGCGTTATTAAAGTCGAACGGGCTGAGACATTGCACAGTTGTCGAAAGATGCTGCTGATGGCCAAAGCAGGACGAAAAGATGGTTACTTACTGGAAGGTATGGCTTGTCCGGGAGGTTGTGTTGGAGGAGCGGGTACCATTATTCATCCAACCAAAGCAACATCCAATGTTACTAATTTTGCCCGATCTTCAGACAAAGCTTCTGCTTTAAAGACCTATGCAGAGTTTAAGAATCAGGATTAACTGTTACGAAAGGACCTTATGAAAATACTGATCTCAGAATTAAGCCCCTTACCCTTAGATGTGAAAGAGCGTTTCAGTAATGCTGGAATAGAAGTCGATTATTTAGATGATATGGAGTCCTTTGACCCTTCACTCTATGATGTTATTTATGGAAGAATACCAATTGCCCTACATCCTTATAATGCCTTTACCAATTTAAAATTTATCCAACTGAGTCTAGCGGGCTATGATTCCATGCCGATACAAAAGTGGTTAAGCGATGGTAAGTTGATATCCAATGCGAAAGGGGTCTTTAGTGCACCCATTGCTGAAATGACCGTCATGCATATTTTAATGGCCATTAAACTTCAACCTGAATTTGCAGCTCAACAAAAAGCCCATGTATGGAAAAGACATGAAGTTAGAGAGATGGGTTTTCTAAAAATACTTTTCTTAGGAACAGGCAGTATTGCAGCTGAGACAGCGCTTCGTTTAAAACCTTTTGGACTCTTACTGATTGGACTAAACACCAATGGTAGGGAAGTAGAACCTTTCAATGTGACAGGAAAGATGAGCGAGGTCCATGAATATCTACGCAGTGCTGATATCGTCATCAATACCTTGCCATATTCACCAGAAACGCATCATCTGATGAATGAAGCCTTCTTTGAAACTTTAAAATCAGGGGCCATCATAGCCAATGTAGGTCGTGGTAAAACAGTTGATGAAGTTGCATTATTGAAAGCTTTAAGGTCAGATCAGATTTCATTTGCCTATCTGGATGTCTTTGAGAGTGAACCTTTGGATGCGAACAGTCCTTTATGGGATCATCCTAAAGTCATGATTACCCCGCATAACTCCAATTCTGGTCAACTCACCAAAGAGCGAAACTACACCAACTTTATCAACAACATCCAACATTATCTTGCGGGAGAGCCATTAGAGAATCAGCTATGAATGAAGAAGAATCAAGCAAACTTAAACGATTGATTCAAGCTTATGAGGATGATTTTATCGGGGTCGATCAAATCAGTCTATTGGCTTGTTTAAAAGAGATACAGGCAGAATATGGACTCATCCCACAAGAAGCCATCGATTTGATGAGTCAACAGCTTAAGACTTCTCCTGCCATCTTAAAAGGTTTGATCTTAAGAAGTCCAAGCTTACGAACTGAAACTAAGGTGCATACGATTACTTTATGTAATGGAGAACGGTGTTCTAATCGAGGAGCTGCAGCTTTTATCCAAAGTGTTGAGAAAGCACTGGATTGTAGAGTAGGTTCACAAACCAAAGATGGACGCTTTGAACTTAAGACACAACGTTGTCTTCATCGCTGTGAATTTGGGATCAATGTCAACATCGACGCAACTGAACATACAAAGATGGATCTAGAAAAACTCTTATTGGCCATCAAAAACATCAAAGATCATTAAAACGCACGAAAGTGCGTTTCATATCAGTTGACATTTGAAATACATTTGATAATATTAAATTGTATACAATGTAAAAAGGAAACACACATGAACATTTACAACATCCCACTTAAGAATACAGCTCAACAAGACATCAATTTAGCCCCTTATCAAAACAAGGTCATGCTGATTGTCAACACCGCCACAGGTTGTGGTTTTACGCCTCAATATGAAGGTTTAGAAAAGTTGTATAAGGATCATGAAGCCAAAGGATTTGTCGTTTTGGATTTTCCGTGTAATCAATTTGGTAAACAAGCGCCAGGCACCATAGAAGACATCAATGCATTTTGTACCCTCAATTATTCGACGACTTTCCCTAGATTTGCTAAAATCGAAGTCAATGGAGCCAATGAAGCCCCTCTGTATTCCTATCTAAAAAAAGCCAAAGGCAGTTTCTTAGGCGCTCAAATCAAATGGAATTTTACGAAGTTTTTGGTTGATAGAAAAGGCGATGTGGTCAAACGTTATGAATCGAATATTACCCCTGCCAGTATCGAAAAAGACATTTTGATGTATTTAGCGAAGTAACACTACGGAGGTCAGTATGAAAGATGATGCTTTAAAACTACAAAATCAACTCTGTTTTCCACTGTATGCTTTATCCAAAGAAATCATAAAGAAATATACCCCACTTTTAGATGAGCTTCATTTGACCTATACTCAGTATTTGGTCATGATGGTCATGTGGGAAAAACAAACAATCAACGTTAAAGCAATAGGCGATAAATTGTATCTTGATTCTGGTACGTTAACTCCACTCCTTAAAAAGCTTGAAGTTCAGCGATTGATCACACGTCAAAGAGACACCAGTGATGAACGAAGCGTCATCATCCAAATCACAGAAAGTGGACTTGCGCTTAAAGAAAAAGCCAGTGATATCCCAGCTAAAATCGGATCGATGTTTAATCTTAATGAAGAAGAACTTATACAGCTTTATACGATCATCCATAAGTTGTTAAAACAACTTTAAAAAAAGTCTCCGATGATGATGATCAGAGACTTTTATTTTTGTTATTTCTGTTTTTAGTGACAAGATAAACAATCAATCCAACACCTATGATTCCTAATATCGCATACGTGAGGTAGGAGTAAACATCCATGAAGGTTAAGATCTCTTCCCAATTATCTCCCAGTAAGGCTCCCGCATACACCAAACCAGTGTTCCAAATCAAAGTTCCGATGGTGGTATAGAAGAAGAAGGTCTTACGGTTCATCTTTGCCATACCAGCAGGTATTGAAATCAAACTTCTTAAGACAGGGATCATTCTACAGACAAATACAGCTAAGGTTCCACGTTTATCAAACCAAGATTTTGCGCGATGAATGTCTTCGACTTTTAGACGTAAGATTTTTCCGTATTTTCCAACAAATTTCTCAATCGTTTCAACTGGGAAGAAATGTCCCAATTCATACAATAACCAAGCCCCAAAGACTGCCCCTAAAGTAGCACTTAAAACAACACCCGGGACATTTAATGATGTCGTGGTGGTCATAAATCCACCAAAGGTCAAAATTAATTCGGATGGGATCGGAGGGAAAATATTTTCAACGAGGATCATTAAAAAGACACCTATATATCCAAATTGCTCCATAAATGCGATGATCCAAGCTTCCATGAGTTCTCCTTATTTACATGACTTATTCTTACATGATGTGTGTGGCTTGTCAAGGTAGCCTAAGGCATAAAAAAAGCCGATTGGCTAAGTGATGACAGTAAACATAAAACAAAAACGATTTATAAAATATCTTGATTTAATTTTTCCAGTAAGATGAAGTCTTTCCATTCACCTCTTATTTTTTCGTGTTTTTTCATCAAACCTACGATGACATAGCCTACTTCCTGGGCAGTCTTAATCCCAGTTTCATTGGTACTTAAGAAAGTTAGTGTGGCTTTACGATAGCCATATTCTTTAAAAGCAAGATTGGTGGCTCGATTAAGGATCAGTCCATTATAACCTTTCCCATCAAGTTTTTTATCAACGGAATAACTGATGTCACAGATGAATTGATGAGGATCAAAGACACCTGCTATTTTAACAACACCGATCATTTTTCGATCTTCCGAAATCACGGATAAACGATAGGCGATCTTACGATCAGCCTCAATAATCGATCTTAATAAGCGTATGCGTTGCGATTGTATGGAAAAATCCAAATCTCCGGGATCAAAATTTTGTTCATGCTGAAAACGGTTATCATTGTAGTACAGATAAATATCTTCTAAAGTCATGTCATGCATTGGCACTAGATAGAAGTTTGAGAGTGGTTTATCCATAAATGTCCCCTGACAATTCCTATTGTATCTTATTGTGAGAAAAACTCAAAACAAAACAATTAAAAAATGTTTCATAACGTAAATGATGTCCAATTCTGTGGTCTATTATGCTCTAATCGTCTATAATAAGGTTAAGTGAGGAAAAATTATGCTCAATACGAACCAAGCCATCCATGTGACGGGGCACAAGCATCCAGATTCAGATACGATTTGTTCAGCGATTGCTTATGCAAACCTTAAACGTAAACAGGGTTTAGAAGCCATTGCTTGTCGTTTAGGCGAAGTAAATCATGAAACAAGATATATCTTAGAGCGCTTTGGATTTGAAGAACCCAAGGTCTTAAGCGATGCCAGAATGACCTTATCTGAGATCGATTTAGATGAACCCATTACCATATCTCCAGAGACAACGATCTTTGAGGCATGGCAGATCATACAAAATGAAAAGAGAGCCTTGGTTGTGGTTGATCAGAACCAAAGAGTCTTAGGCTTGGTTACCAATTCTAATTTATCTTCAATCGCTATGGGCGATACAGCCAAGAGTATTGAACTCTTACAGAAAACACCGATCAGTTATATAGCTCAGACTTTAGGCGGAACCTTGGTTTATGAACCTGAAACACCGCGACTTAACGGTAAAGTTTCGATCATTGCGGTAGCTGAACATAAACTAGAAAACTATGAATTATCAGATCGAACCGTTATCTTAGGTAATGATACTGAAGCTCAACTACAAGCTATTGAAAAGAATGCGGCTTGCTTGGTGGTCGTATGGACGAAAAAAATATCTGATTTGGTCATCGCCAAAGCCAAAGAAAAGGGCTGTGCCATCATCATTTCAGGTCAAGGGACCTTGAATACATCGCGTTATCTGTATTACTCGACACCAGTCAGATTCATCATGAGTACCGAGCTTTTATCTTTCCAAAGAAGTGAATATGTGGATGATGTCTTGGCGAAGTTGTTGAAGTCGCGGTACAGATCTTATCCAGTGCTCGATGAGAAACGTCATGTGTATGGTTTGATTTCACGTTTCCACCTGTTGAATGCCCGTAAAAAGAAAATCATCTTGGTCGATCATAATGAAGTATCTCAATCCGTAGATGCGGTCTTAGAAAGCGATCTATTGGAAGTCATCGATCATCATCGTATTGGAGACATCACCACTTCTAAACCCATCATGTTTAGAAATCAGTTGGTAGGATCTACATGTACGATCATTGCTCAACTTTATGATGAAGCACGTATTCCATTGGATGGAAAAATGGCTGGTCTTTTATGTGCAGCCATCATTTCCGATACCTTGAATTTTAAGTCACCGACCACAACTCCAACCGACATCAATACAGGTCAACGATTAGCACGCATTGCTCAACTTAATACTGAAGACTTGGCTAAAGATCTCTTTACCCATGGCTCTGGTTTAAAAGATAAATCGATTGAAGACATCATCGAAAACGACATCAAAGAGTTTACCTTAGGTAAATACAAGGTCATGGTTGGACAAATGTCTCTCTATGATGTGGAAGTCATTGAGCCTATTCGCATTGAGCTGATCAAAGGCATGCAGACGTATGCCGATGATAAGCGACTTGATGTGTTGATCTTATTGTTTACAGGACTAGAAAACAACAAATCTGCGATTCTGTATGCCGGTAAAGAAAGCTGGATCGCGACGGATGCCTTTGATGGGATCACCAATGATAAACTGGTCTACTATGATGTGATTTCGCGTAAGAAACAAGTCATGCCTAGACTATCCGCAATCATAGAGGAAAACGGACACTAATATGAAACTTGCGACTGTTGGAACTTCCTTTGTTACCGATCATTTTATTCAAGCGGCCCAAAAAGAAGGTTCATTTGAAGTGGATACCGTATTCTCAAGAACAGCTCAAAAAGCTCAAGTCCTAGCAGATAAGTATAATATTCTTCACACTCAAAGTGATTGGCAAGCTTTACTTGCGGATCCACAAATCGATGTGGTTTATCTCGCAACGCCCAACGATACCCATTTCTCGTTGGCCAAAGACATTTTATTGGCTAAGAAACATGTGATTGTAGAAAAACCTTTTGTATCAAATATCGCTGAATTCAAAGAAATTTTAAGGATTGCGCAGAGTGTGGATCGATATGTCTTCGATGCGATCATACCTGTTCATTTACCTAACTTTAAAACACTTAAACAAGCCGTTAAACTGATCGGAAGAATAAGCCTATGTAATTTCTCCATGGTTCAACGTTCATCGCGCTATACATCTTTATTGGCATCTGAAGAGCCAGCCATCTTTTCTCTGGAACATTCTGGTGGTGCTTTGATGGATCTGGGTATTTATCCAATTACCATGTGTGTCGGTACTTTTGGGAGCCCAAAAAATGTAACCTATCAATGTAATAAGTACACCAATGGGATCGATTTATCAGGGGTCATCACAATGACCTATGATGGATTTATCGCAGTGGCATCGATTGCGAAAGACTCTACTGGCTTAAATTTCATGAGTATCGGCGGCGATAAAGCCCATCTTCAAGCTGAAAAATCACCTTCTTCACTCTCTCAAATATTACTGGTCGAATCTAATAAATCAACCGAATTGGGCTTTCCTCAAGATGAATTGACCATGGTATATGAAATAAAAGATTTCTATGATGTCATCATGGATCATGATGATCAAAAATATGAAGAGTGGATGGCCATTACTGAAAAAGCCATCTTAGTTCTAGATGAGTGCCGTAAGCATGCGAATTTGTTTTTTAAAGCCGATGGTGTAAAATAAAGATATGAAACTGATCATCTCTAAAGACGCAGAACACTGCGCCGCTATGGTTGCCCATCTTATTGAAGGACAACTCAAACAAAAGCCTAACTCTTGGATTGTTTTACCCTACAGTCCTACCTTTAAACGTGTCTATGATCATTTGGTCATGGCTTATCTAGATAAAGAAGTAGATTTTTCTAAAGCTCATTTTATGGGGATATCCGAGATCGTTCGTTGTGAACAATGTATCAGTCTAAAAGAACAGATCACGCAGCGTTTCTTAAAACCTTGCGGAATCGATAACGATCATATACATTTCTTTGATCCAGAGGATTTAAATCAAACGGCCACGGTATTCAATCAATTTCTAGACATGATTGACCCCGTTGATCTTTTGATCACCACGATTGGAACCGATGGTCATATCGCCAACAATTCGGCTGCAGATGCACTGTCGCCACGAATCCATATGGATACGATCAGCGATGCGACTCGTCAAAGCATGGTCATCGATTATGATGATTTCAGTGAAGTCCCAACTCAAATCTTGACCTTTGGGATACAAGATCTACTCAATGCCCGCAAAGTTGTCGTTATGGCAGCAGGCCGAAACAAATCCTCTGTCGTCAAACAATTGTTGAATACAAAAAAGATCTCGACAGGTTTTCCTGCATCGATGATCTTACTGCATCATAATGCCATCTTGGCAATCGATGCGGAAGCCGCATCTGAATCCGATGTATCTATGCCTAAGTTTGAATAGGAAAGAATGTCTTAAGTTTTTCTAAATAAGGTCGATTATGAGGAATCCATGCTAAAGCATCGACTTCCTCTTTTTTTATGGTCTTCATATGATCATAGATCGTTGGATCGAATTCATCGCATAAAGTTGTATAAAACCAAGTCAAATGAAGTGGACCATCAGGGGTCATTACTTCATAATCGAACATGGCACTTGCATGATCGACTTTGACCTTGCCTTCTTCTTGTATTTCGCGTACCAAAGCTTCAATTAGATCTTCATCGCCTTCGACTTTTCCGCCTGGACATTCCCAATAGCCTTTAAAAGGTTCGCTTTCGCGTTGACCTACTAAAAGTTCATCTTGGATAAATATGGCTGCGATCACAACTTCTCTCATAGCGTAAGCATAACATATTTTGTGTGAAGCTCAGGACTATGGTAAACTAAAACCAAGGAAAAACATATGAAAATTGCCCTATTGTATGATTTCGACAAGACCCTCTCCGATAGAGATATGCAGGAGTATGGGTTTATTGAAGACCTAGGATTTAAAGATCCGGCTGAGTTTTGGGATCAAGTGGATCGCAGAGCCAAATCCAACAGTATGGATCATATTTTAGCTTACCTATATGAAATGATTCATCAATCTAAACTGAAAGACAAGGCGGTTACTAAAGAAGCCTTGGCTCAATATGCCTCACGGGTAGAACTTTATCCTGGAGTTAAAGCTTGGTTTGAACTCATCAATCACTATGGGGAAACCATGGGGTATGAAGTTGAACATTATATTGTCTCGTCAGGTCTTAAAGAAATCATCGATGCGACGCCTATCGCTTCATACTTTAAGAAAATATATGCCTGTGAATTCTATTATGATGACCAAGGACAAGCCGTATGGCCTAAATTGGTCGTCAATTATACGATGAAGACGCAGTTTATTTATCGCATCAACAAAGGTGTCTTAGACATCAATAACGATGAGGATCTTAATAAACATCAAGCCGATGAAGACAAACCGATTCCTTTTACCCATATGATCTATATCGGAGATGGATTAACAGATGTACCTTCGATGAAGCTGATCAAAAACAGTGGGGGACACTCGATCGCGGTTTATCCACCCACCAAAGAACCCAAAGAAGTCACCAAGGATCTCTTAGGTTATGGCCGGGTTGATTTTGTTGCCCCAGCGGATTATACACAAGGGTCTCGTTTACATCACATCATCTTAACCATCTTTAATAAACTATATGGTAACGATTGTTTAAATCGCTTACCAAGAAACGGACAATTATGAGTTTATCTTCTAATTCAGAACGCTTTTTAACTGCTTTCACAACCATAGAAAGCGACATGAATCGTCGGATCAAATCTGATCGATATATTTCATATTCAGAATTGGTCAGACGTGTATCGACCCAAGATAAGGCCTACAATAAATATCGTCGCTATTTAGAAGAATTTGGTGATCTTAGAAATGCGATCGTCCATGAACGGATCGATGGGGAAGTCATTGCGGAACCTCATCTAAAAATCGTGGAAGAAATTGAACAGATCGCAAGTGTACTGACTCAACCTGAACGCGTTAAGGATTATTTTCTAAAAAAAGTCAATACGGTTACTGAAGATACAACTTTGGTCGATGCGTTGACCATTTTAGAAAGTTCAAAATATTCAAAGATCCCTGTCTATGATAAACAAAATCACTTCAAAGGCCTACTGACGACCGATGCGATCACTCATTTCTTGGTCAAAAACATTTCCGCAGCCAATTGTGCTTTTCCTCAAGTCACCATCAGCCAGATCCTCGCCGTCGACATCAAGGATCGCAATGTTTCCTTTATCTCAGTCAATACAACATTAGTGGGAGTCATCGCAGAGTTTGAACATCATTTGGCTTTAGGCAGACGCCTACAAGAAATCATCATTACCCAAGACGGAGCCCTTAATCAAAAACCTTTAGGAATCATCACCATCTCAGATTTACCTTTGATCTATGAAAAGATCAACCGTAATCTGATTATCTAAAGAAATACGCTTTCTAAATTTTAAAACCAATCATTGTTAAATAGTGATACAAAATGTCAAGTAAAAATGAAATAAACTTGACATTTTTAATACTCTTAAGTATGCTTTGATAAGTAGGATACAAGAAATGAAATACGCTCAGGAAATTAGGAAAGTTATATTCCAACTAAAACCACAAAGCATTTTTGTCGCTGAAAAACTATATCGCGAAAAACTGTCTATTTTACCTGAAGCAACTTTCTACAAGACCCTAGAAAGAATGATTCATAAAAACGAAATTTCCAGGATCGGAAAGGGAGTGTATTCAATTTCTGAAATCACGAAATTTGGGATCATCAAATCAAACCCGAATGAAATCATCAATACATTCATTGGCGAAACACAATTAAAGGGTTTATTTATTGGTTACCAATTATACAATCGACTGGGACTGACTACCCAGATTTCCAAAAGAATTGAAGCTTATACTACAGTTATTCAAAGTGAAACAAAAACCATTGGATCAAACAAATTCTATCGGATAAGAATTCGATTAAATCCCAGCGTAATCAAAATGATTGAACTCATGGAAGTTTTAGAGCATTACGAAAAAATAGAAGATTTGAACATTCGAAGATTTACGAAATATCTTGAAGAATCTAGTTTATCATTCAATGAGAAAGAATTTGAAATCGTCTTAAGCAATCTTAAATATAAGAAAAGAACCATCGCTTTGTTGCGATCATTTCTAGAATATAAAGGACACAAAAACACTTTAGGAAAATATTTATCTTCGTTATCGAATTATCATCTTCCTGACGTAAAAGAATGGTAT
>WSYG01000024.1 GCA_009773735.1 Erysipelotrichaceae bacterium | reverse complement strand
GCAACCTATGCTCGTAAAGAAGGCTATAACGTCACCATCGCTATCGATGGTTTTGATGTGTTAAGTAAAGTTGAAAAAGAAAACTTTGATATGATCTTGCTGGATGTGATGATGCCTAAACTGGATGGCTTTCAAGTCTGTCGTCAAATCCGTCAAACCAACAATATCCCCATTATTATGATCACCGCTAAAGGTGAAGACTATGAACGGATCATGGGTTTAGATATTGGGGCTGATGATTATATCGTCAAACCTTTCTCACCGGCTGAAGTCATGGCTCGTGTCAAAGCCATTATGCGTCGTTTAGAAGGCAAAGTAACCGATAAGAAACAAATCACTGTCGATACACTCCACATCGATCTGGATGCCTATAAAGTCCTTATAGAGACTCATGAACTCTTACTCACCAAAAAAGAAATCGAGTTATTATATACTCTGGCCAACAATCCTAACCGTGCTTTCTCTCGCGAAAATCTATTGGATCAATGTTGGGGCTATAGCTATTACGGAGACTCCAGAACCGTTGATTCTCACATGACTAGACTAAGATCTAAGATCGATGCTTATGATCATCCTGGTTGGTCTTTAAAGACTGTATGGGGTGTTGGTTATAAATTCGAAAAAGAGGATCAGGTATGAAATCAGGCATCACCCGTAAACTGGTCACCTATTTTATCTTAGTCATCTTATCTTTCGCAGTCACCATTGCGATCATTTTTAGTTTCTCCTATCGCAGACAAACCAAAGAAACCATCAAGACCAGTCTTCTCCATGAATCTCTAATGATCGTTGAACTGATGGAAGAAAAACAAACCTTAAACTTATCTCGAGAAGAAATATCTTCTATTCTTTCTAGTATGTCTTTAGAAGATGTCCAAGTCTGGGTCGTTGATCCTTTAGGTAGGATCTCTAAACTAACCCCAACTAAAATGGGTATGGGTATGATGCGTGATTATTCCGCTTTTGCTTCTGCCACACGTAATACCATAGATAAGGTATTGGCTGGTCAACAAATCAGTTCAGAAAGCTTAAGAGGTGTCTTTAATCAAGATACCTTAACGATTGGTTCACCTGTCTATATAAACGAAAACATTGTTGGGGCTGTCTTCATCAGTGCTTCTTCCAATGCGATAAGTTCGATCAGTAATATTGCGGTCAGACAAATGCTTATGGCGACTTTAATCGGCATCTTAATTGCCTCACTGATGGGTTACTTCTTATCCAAACACTTCATCAAACCTGTACAAGCAGCCAACCATGCGATTGATACCTTGGCATCTGGTCAATATAACCTTGCCTTAAGTAAGACCTCCAATGATGAACTGGGTCAACTCTCCGATAACCTCAACATCCTTTCAAGCCGTCTCGCTAAATCAATCATCACCGAAACCCAAGCCATGCAAAGACTGATCAAAGATCTCCTAGAACTCAGTAAACTCGAAGATCCTGATTTCAACATCGATAAACAACCCATAGAGGTCCATGATCTCTTATCCGATACCTGCAGATCAGTTCAACCACTACTTGAAACCAAGAAGATCAAACTCTCTTGTGAGACTCAAGAAGGCTTATGGCGCATTGAAGCAGATCATCAAAGGCTAAGACAGATGCTGATGATTGTTCTTGATAACGCTGTTAAATTCAGTCCTATAGGATCTACCTTAACCCTTAAAGCTCACCAAGAAGGAAACAAAGTCATCTTAAGTATCGTTGATCAAGGAGATGGGATAAATGAAGCTCAACTTAAAACACTCTTTGTCAGATACCATACAACAGAAGGCAATGGGATAGGATTAGCACTATGTAAACGCATCGCTGATCGTCATAAGATACAAATCGAAGTCAACAGTGAAATCCATAAAGGAACTCACTTCAGCTTTATCATTCCTTTAGCTTAGTTACCATATTAATGCTTAATAATTATCGGTATAGTTGAAAATAATATATATTTCAACTATACCGATTTGACAAATCAATGGTAAAGTCATAAGATACAGGTGTGTTAAAATGCTAATGATTTTCAACACTACCGGAGACTTATGAGAAAATCAGCGATTGAGAAACTAAAAAATAGATTCCCTAAAGGATCAGTCATCGACTTAAAGACATTAAATCGATTTATCGATGAAGAACTAGAATCTTTAAATCCAAAAAGCAAGCCTTTTGCGATTTTTGATTTGACCCGTAAAAACATCATATATCAACTAAGCTCTGATAAATATAAGGTATCATCAAGAAAGACTTATAGAAGTGAACCCCCACTAGTCGTTTTACCTGCACTGACGGATGTTAGTTTACTTTACCCTGAACTTGAGATTTGTGTTTGGGAACTAAAGTCTCTTAATCAGTTTTTGGAAATGCAATTCTTAAAGACTTTAATCTTTGTTGAAGTTGAAAAAGGATTTGAGTCGCTTGTCTTAGAAAGACTGAGCCAAGATAAACAATTTAACATTCTACTTAAACCAAATATAAAACAGATGGAATCTTTTATGAATATAGATTCAACAATCATTCTTAAGACATTGATCTATAAAGCACCAACCCATAAAAAAAGATTTACTAAGAAAGTAGGATTTAACCAAAACTATCATGGGGATAAGTCATCACTTTCTACCCCCAAAATCGAAAAAATCATAGTTGATCTTTTTGTTGATCCTTTACTATATATTATTGATGATGCGCAAAGGGATCTGATCTTTAGAAACATACTAGGAGAATATGCGGTCAACTTTAAAACTTTACTCTCTTACGCAAGAAGTAGAAATAAAAAAGAAACCATAAAAGAATACATAGAACAGTGTTTAGGGTTTGATATTGATACTGGGGAATTCTATGATCAGCGAGAAAAGCTTTAGTGTAGATTGGATTATTCATAAAGATAAGACAAAGCGTGGTCAAACAGAAATAATCGAAAAAGTAATCTATGCTTTTCATCTTCTAGAATCTTTGTCATTGCTTAATATCGATTTCATATTTAAAGGTGGAAGTAGTTTACTTCTACATTTTAATTCATTTCATCGATTCTCTGTAGATATCGACATTCTAATCAGTGAAGATAATTATGCAAAACTGGTCGAAGCACTAAACCATCACTCGAACAGTCGATTCATCCATGTCGCAGAAGACATTAGAAAACCATCTCACATACAAAAACATCATTTCAAATTTTATTACCAATCGGTTATAAGACCTAATACTGAAGTCTTATCATACGTTCTGTTGGATATCGTCGTTGACGACAATCCATATACAAAACTAATAAAAAGAGACATTGCTTTCGATCTTCTGGATATGGTATTGCCGCTGCAATCGATTAATATTCCTTCAGTTGAAGAAATGCTTGGAGATAAACTTACTGCATTTGCTCCAAATACAATTGGGATAAGATATAAAGACATGAAATACACTGAAATTATCAAACAATTGTTTGATTGCTCAAAGCTTTATAGTGTGTGTCAAGATTACGATTTAGTAAAACGGACATATATAGAAATAAGTAAAAGAGAAATAAAGTATCGTGAACTCAAAGGTGTAGAATTTAGCCATTGTTTAAGGGATTCACTTGATACATGTAAATTGATTTTATCAGATGGCAAATCTGGTGATTACGAAAATTACAAACTTTTAAAGAAGGGGATTACTGGTTTTGGGAATTTCACCACAACGAGTTTTGGAATTCACGATGCTGTTGTTTGCGCAATGAATGTATACAGATGCTTAGTCATACTAGTTTGTGGAAGCAAGGAGAATTTCTTAAGTCACTTGTATTTGTTTGATGAAAGAGAGGCGAAGGCCCTGTTTTTGAATAAAACACAAGTCAAGAATCTTAGAATTATAAGTGGTTTACTCTATCGTGAGTTTTTGGAAACTATATGGGTGGAAAACGAAATAATAGAGTTGGGAACTATATAAGGTGCTCAATAATAGTTCCAATTACCTCATCAGAACACCTATAAACAAAAATCTCCATTTAAAGAGCATGATTGACCAATGCCCAAAGTAACAGTCTTATTTCAAAAAAGGTAGACTTTTTGAAATAAGCACATAGAATTCACATCCTTATTTCAATAAGTCCATACATATTGAAATAAGGAAGATAAAATTTTAGTTATATTTCAAAAAGTCACATATGAACTCATTATGTGACTTTTAAGTAAAATAAATGAGTGAATATTTTACTTAGAATACTTTGTTGAGTTCTAAGTAAAGCAAATTTAACTTATTGTCCTGTCCAATTCTTCTTAAAAATCCTAACCAAACGATTAAAACTTTTAAAAACGATCAACCCTGTTAAGTATCCTGCCATATCGATCACCATATCTATCGGTGAACCTGATCGTCCTGGACTAAACAATTGAATGGATTCATCGATGATGGGAATTAAGTATCCCATAAGTAAGATCTTATCTTGTTTGGTTTCTTCACTGGCTTTGGTATAGAAATAACCTAAAATAAAGTATTCGGTAAAATGAGCTGTCTTACGCAGCGCTAATATGACGATGTCTAAGTACTGCGGATCTTTTAGGATCGGAAATATAGTTGCTAAAAAACCGAGCAAAATATTACTTGTAATAATGGACTCATCTCCACTTTGTAGAGAGAACGCAAAGATAATGAGTGTCCAAACGATTGCCAAGCTAAGAAAGGCGTGCTTTTTTAAGTGCTTCATATCACTCAATGATATAATAAAACCGTAAGGAATGAAACCCTATGAAAAGACATGTTATCGATTTACTCTTGGTCATCTTCGGAAATCTGATCCTCGCTTTCGCGGTTCGATTTTTTATTCTACCCTATAACATATTATCAGGTGGGGTAGCTGGGATCGCCGTTGCGGTCAGTAAGTTGTCTGGATTACCTGCCGATCTTATTGTCAATGGGCTTATTATTGCCATGTTTATTCTTGGTTCCATTTTCTTAGGTAAAAAGTTCATGACCCATACGGCCATCAGTTCCTTCCTATATCCGTTTTTCCTCTTGGTACTCAATCGGTTTACATTTACGATGAATATCGATCCAATGCTTGCAAGTCTATATGGCGGTCTAATAGGTGGTGTAGGGGTAGGAATGGTCTTTAGGACCGGTGCATCAACTGGTGGCATGGATGTACCTCCTATGATCATCAACAAGTACATACACATTGAACTTTACAAACTTATTTTGTTCGTAGATGGCTTAACTGTTCTGTTTGGAATGATCGCTTATGGTGTGGAAGCTGTCTTGATCGGTTTGATATCAGTTTGGGCTACATCTTTCGCAGTCAATAAAATTATTTTATTTGGAAGTTTGGAGTCCTTAAGTGTCATGATTATTTCTGAAAAAACAGATGCGGTCAATGACTTCATTCAGAAGGAAGTAGATCGAGGGTCAACCTTGCTTTCAGGCTATGGTGGCTTTACCAAAGCGCCTAAAAACATTATTATGACGGTCGTTTCTAAAGTCGAATATCCAGAAATGATCAACGAGATCAACAAGATCGATCCCCACGCTTTCGTGGTCGTTACGGATGCCATGGAAGTTAAAGGGAATGGTTTTTCTTTCGACTATAAGGTTTAAGAGTGTATACTGTTGATACATAAGGGGACACATGCTCAAACTAAAAGAGGTCTATAAAACATATAAAAACGGCGTAAATGCCTTATATAACGTGAATTTATTCATTGAACAAGGTGAGTTCGTCTACATCATCGGTCCCACTGGGAGCGGTAAATCTACTCTGATCAAACTCATCGATGCCGAAGAAAGGCCTTCTAAAGGTCTTGTTGAAGTTGCTGGAATCAATATAGGAAAACTAAGAAACGGTAGAATTCCTTTTTACCGTCGCTATATTGGTGTTGTTTATCAGGATTATAAACTACTTCCTAGAAAAACAGTCTTTGAAAATGTTATGTTGGCACTTGAAATCGGGAATATGGCTTTATTGCCTGCACGAAACAGAGTTCGCGAAGTTTTAGATTTGGTAGGACTAAGCGATAAAGCCAATTCTTATCCTGATCAGCTATCAGGCGGACAACAACAACGTTGTGTCATCGCTAGAGCCATCGCCAACAAACCAAAACTTTTGATTGCGGATGAACCAACCGGGAACCTCGATTTCGCCAAAGCAAAAGAAATCGTACAGTTATTGGAATTCATCAATCGTGAAGAAAAAACAACCGTCTTGGTCGTTACCCATGATGTCGATATCGTTAATACCATGCGTAAACGAACCATTGCTTTAGAAGATGGACATCTTGTAGCCGACATCAAAGAAGGAGGCTACCACAGTAATGCTTAAAGTAACTAGACACATAAAAGAATCTTTCTATGGACTCATACGGCATGCTGGTATGACATTCTCGTCGATCATGGCTGTAACCATCACCTTAACGTTAATGTCGCTATTCTTGATGATTTCGCTCAACATCAGACAGATTTCAGAAACCGTTCAAGGCGAAGTCCAGATCCATGTCTCCATCACCAATACTTTCGATACAGAATCCATCAAAGGCTTGGGTGAACAAATCAAGATCATAGATGGCGTTAAAGCGGTTGTATACTCAGATAAAAATAATGAGCTAGATAAATTCATTGCGGCTTATGGACCAGAAGGTTCCATCTTTGAAATGTATCGTGGTGAAGACAATCCTTTACGTAATGCCTATATCGTTGAAATCAAAGAAGGTTTCGATCTCAAAATCATCTCCGAACAAATCGAAAACTTTGTCGGGGTTGAAAAAGTAAACTACGGGGGGGAAAATACCCTTAAACTGATTAGACTGATGAATGGTATCCGCGATGTAGGTTTGATCGTTGTCCTTGTTTTAGGTTCATTGGCCATCTTCTTAATTGCCAATACCATCAAGATCACCATCCAATCCCGCTTTGAAGAAATCAAGATCCTCAAGACTTTAGGAGCTACAAATAGTTTCATCAGAGCACCTATGGTACTGGAAGGTTTGGTCATTGGTTTTCTTGGATCGCTTGTTCCTGTTGCGATAACGATCTATGGTTATACCTATTTATACAAAGCCTTAGGCGGGTATTTAGTGACAGAATTGTTTATTTTGCGCCCAATTTATCCTTTTGTCTTGCAAATTAGTTATTTATTAGCTATATTAGGGGTAGTAGTCGGTTTGATCGGAAGTTTCATCTCCGTCACCAGATATCTACACATAAAACCATGAAAAAAAAGGTACTTCTGTTTATTACCCTAATCCTGTTAAGTAGCACGATCACCAAAGTCAGTGCTATTGACTATAACTTCAAGGAAAATGAGGATTATTATGCTGCGCTTTGTTCATCTTCTGCGGCTGCTAAAAACGTAACAGCTTGTACTGCATACCAAGCCTATGTCAATAAAAAGGTCAAAGATTCGGAAGCTCTGTTAAAAGAACTACAAGCCGAACTTAAGAACCTATCAGCGAATATTCTCGCTATGGCAAAAAAGATTGGGGATTATGAAAAACAGATTACAGCGCTTGAAAAGGATATTGTTAATTTAGAGAAAGCCATAAAAAACAGTGATCGTGCAATTGGCGAACTTGAAGTCCAAATTGTAATTCGTTCAGAGAACATTGATGCCATCGATGATACCATCAAAGATCGTATGATCAAGATGCAATCCTTTGTATCCCTGAATTCTTTCATCGACTTCATGATGGGGGCAAGTGATTTCTCAGATTTGGTCATTCGTATCGAAGGCATCAATGACATTACGGATTATGATCGTAATCAAATGAATCTCTTGGTTGAACAAGTCAATGCTCTAAATCAAGATAAAGCTGAAGTCGAAAGACAAAAAGCATCCCAAGTTCAAAATAAAGTAAACATGGAATCCAATCAAGCTACGATTGTATCCCTAAAGACCAGTATCTCATCCATCCTCGTTGAGTATCGTAGACAACAGGATGAAATACAAGCCAAGGCTCAAGAAATAGCAGGCGATCTTGCTGAAACAAAAGCCATTTTAAAAGGGGTAGCTGAAGCTTTAAAGAATGTTCCTACATCAAGTGGGTTTATCCGTCCTGTCGGTAATTTCCGGATCTCAGCCGGTGTATGGTATTATCCTGAAGGCGGGGTTCATTTAGGTGCTGATTTTGCGACTCCTGTTGGGACATCGATCAAGGCTGTAGCGAATGGTGTTGTCATCTATTCCAGTAATTCTTGTCCTACTTATGGTTACTTAGGTAATTCCTGTGGTAGACCTGGACGTTCAGGTGGTGGCAATCAAGTCTATTTAATCGTATCTGTCAACAATAAATCCTATGCCATCGCTTATCTACATCTTCAACAAAATACCGCATTACCGATAGGTAGAATCGTCGATGGTACTGATACTGTTGGAAAAGTTGGGACGTCAGGATCTTCGACAGGGGCTCATGCCCATGTTGAAATTATTTATTTAGGAAACAATAGTGTTGGATATTATGCTAACTCATGGAAAGGTGATTTGAACTTTGGAACCCGCAACGGTTCATCTGGTCTAAATTTCCGCTGTGACTATAACGGACATAGTGCACCGTGTCGTGAAAATCCTCTTACCTTCTTCAATGTTCAAGTAGGTAGATCATATTAAAAGCAGCCAGTCGCCAACGCGACTGGCTTTGTGTTAAAATAAGTTAGATTGAGGTGCCTTATGGAAGATAACACATCACGTATTCGCTTAAAGAAATATCTCTGGCCAGATGAAATCAAAGCCAGAAGAGCCAAACGAGCAAAATCAGTCTTAGTCATCACAGCGATTGTCATGTCGTTTGTTTTTGGTTTTGTATTATCCAGTGCATTTGCACCAAAACCAGTTGTCTTAGACAACAAAATGGAACGTCTCCAACAAATCATGGATGTGTTAGAAACCAATTGGTATTTTGGAAATGAACATAATGATTTAGAAAACGACATGATCAACGATGCCATCAAAGGCATGCTCAATGAACTTGGCGATAAATATACCACTTACTTCACCAAAGAAGAACTTGAAGAATTCAGTAATTCGATCAATTTAGGTTATGAAGGCATAGGTGTCAGTTTCTTTGAAAACAATGGTTCTTATATCGTCGATCGTGTGTTTGTTAATTCACCGGCATTCAAAGCCGATGTTCAATCTGGAGACATCATCTACAAGGTCAATGGAGTCATTGTAACAGGCAAAACTTCAGAGGAATTGGTGACCCTGGTTAAAGGTGAAGCCGGCTCTAAAGTCACCATCGTCTTTCTCAGAGACAATCAAGAAGTCTCTAAAGAAATTACCCGTGGTAAGATCAGCAATACAGCTTTTGGTAAGATCATCGATAATAGGATCGGCTATATTGAATTGTCAAGCTTTGGGGATACCAGCAGTGCTGAATTCCAAGTCTACCTCAAAGACTTCAAAGCCAAAGGCATAAAAAACATCATCATCGATCTAAGAGACAATGGGGGTGGATCATTATCAGCCCTAGTTGGGATCGCCAGTTATTTCTTACCTGCCAACGACATCGTTCTTCAACAAAAAGATGTCGATGGGAACATCTCAATAGATAAATCAAGAGGAACCATCATCGATACTTACGATAAGATCGTGATCCTTGTCAATAACAACTCTGCTTCCGCATCCGAAGTCTTAGGTGCTGCCCTACAAGAATCAGCAGGCGCCATCTTAATCGGTAAGACCACTTATGGGAAAGGCTTGGTTCAAACCATGGCTCAATTCTCAGACGGATCCGCTTTAAAGTATACTCAAGCTGCTTGGTTGAGTCCTAGTGGAAAATCGATCCATGGGATCGGTGTTGTCCCTGATATCGATGTATCACTGCATCCTGTCTTAACCACAAGTTTCTATGAATTTGAAGGCAATGAAACCTTTGCCTTAGATACTGTTTCTGAAGCCACAAAAGATGCTCAGTTGTGTTTAGACTTTATAGGATATGCGGTCGATCGGACAGACGGTTATTTCTCAGTTGCAACTCAAACCGCTTTGAATCTATATAAGACCGAAATGGGTTTTACAGCTGACGGCATTTTAACCAAAGAAGTATTGGCGTCTCTACAATCCACTATGATCAAGACATGGCATTTTAATAAAGACGTTAAAGATCTACAAATGATCAAAGCCTTGGAGATCATGAATGAATGAATTCAAGCTGGTTTCACCTTATAGCCCTACAGGCGATCAACCCAAAGCCATAGAAGCTTTGGTGGAAGGGTTGAACCAGCATAAGCGAGCTCAAGTCTTACTGGGTGCTACAGGCACAGGTAAGACTTTTACCATTTCTAAGGTCATTGAGAGAGTCAATCGTCCGACCTTGGTTTTTGTCCATAATAAGACCTTAGCAGGTCAGCTTTACTCTGAATTCAAAGAATTATTTCCAGAAAACAGAGTTGAATACTTTGTCTCTAACTTCGATTATTATCAACCCGAAGCTTACTTACCAACCAGAGATCTCTATATCGAAAAAGCATCCATGATCAATGAAGAACTCGATATGTTAAGAATGAGTGCCCTTAATGCGGTCTTGGAAAGACGAGATACCATCATTGTCGCTTCTGTTGCGTGTATTTATGCTTCATCAGATCCTGAACTTTATCGTCAGCTCTTTTTCACCATCAAAGTACATGAAAACATCAAACGGGCAGAACTTTTACGTAAACTCGTCGATCGTCAATACATGCGCAATGACATCGACCCTAAACGTGGTACTTTTAGAGTCCACGGGGACGTCATCGAGATTTCTCTTGGATTTACCGATCAGTTTAATTTACGCATCGAAATGTTTGGGGATGAGATCGAACGCATCACCGAAGTCGATCGTGTCACCGGCAAGATCCAAAATGCTTATTCTGTATACAACATCTTCCCAGCCAACGAATATGCGCGTTCCAGAGAACAAATGCTACAAGCATGTGATCGCATTGAAGAAGAACTCAAAGAAAGACTTGAAGTCTTACATAACGAAAATAAATTATTGGAAGAACAACGGCTTAAACAAAGGACACTTTATGATTTAGAAGCTTTACGTGAATTTGGGATGTGTCCTGGGATTGAAAATTATTCACGTCATATTGATGGAAGACAAGAAGGCCAACGTTCTTTTAACCTGTTTGATTATTTTCCGGATGACTATTTATTGGTCATCGATGAATCGCATGTTTCTGTTCCTCAAGTAAAAGGCATGTATAACGGAGATCGTTCACGCAAAACGACTTTGGTTGAATATGGTTTTAGATTACCTTCAGCTCTTGATAATCGTCCTTTACGTTTCACTGAATTCGAAGACATCATCAACCAGGTCATCTTTGTATCTGCTACACCAGGCGATTATGAACTCGCATTGACCCAAGGCGATGTTGTTCAACAAATCATTCGTCCTACAGGACTCATTGATCCTGAAGTCATCGTTCGCCCTTCACGCGGTCAAATCGACGATATCATCTCCGAAGTCCATGCGCGTATCGATCGCGATGAACGTGTTCTTATCACCACTTTAACCGTTAAAATGGCTGAAGAACTGACTCAATATCTCAAACGTTTAGATCTCAAAGTAGCCTATCTTCACCATGAAACATTAACTTTAGAACGCATCGAGATCCTTCATGATTTACGTAAAGGCAAATATAATGTCTTAGTTGGGATTAACTTACTTAGAGAAGGACTAGATTTACCTGAAGTATCTTTGGTGTGTATTTTAGATGCGGACAAAGAAGGTTTCTTAAGATCTCATCGATCTTTGATTCAGACCATTGGACGTGCTGCACGTAACTCCAACGGAAAAGTTATCCTGTATGCAGATCGTATAACCGACTCAATGGAAAAAGCACTTGGGGAAACCCAACGTCGCAGAGACATACAAATCGCCCATAACACAGCCAACAACATCACCCCAACCACCATAAAGAAAGAAATCCATGACGTTATAAGAGGCAAAGAAACCAAAGCCATGGCTAAGGAATACTTAAATAAACACGATAAAACAACCAAGGGTGAAAAAGAACGTTTGATCGAAAGTTTAGAAAGAGAAATGAAAGATGCGGCTAAAGTCTTAGACTTTGAACGTGCAGCAGAACTGCGAGATATCTTGTTAGAATTAAAAGCTCAAATTTGATTTGAGCTTTTATTAAATCACCTATCATGTAACAATATGATTTTATGTAACATTAAGTATTGTTACATATAAAAAACATGATACAATTCTAATAGAAAAGAGGTAAAGGTTATGGAAATTCAAAACGTGCAGAAATATATCTATGACTATTCTGGTTTAGAGATCCATTTTAAACCATGGATGAATACAAACTCGCTCCCGATGTTTATATCGTCGAATTTCGAGTTTTATAGCGCCTCTACTGATCTCGGAACAATCATGGCTGTAGTTCCGAATGGTACTTTGACTTTTTCAAAACTGTTTAACACATATAGAAATCTTGAAAGATATGAACAACGGCAGTCTAATTTAATCTATATATTGCCCAAATCATCACCATATATGATAAAGAGACTCATCGATCAAAGAATATCGTTTATTATTCCTGGACGACAAATTTATGCTCCGTTTCTAGGTGCAATTTACTCGCATAAGTCAAGACAAAACTATGAAGGCAACATCAGAACCAATAGTCTTAGTTCTACAAAATTATCCCCATCGACATTATCGGTATTTCTCTTTCTAATAAAAAGTGGCTTAAAACATAAACAGAATGACGTTGCTGAGAAATTAAAAATTTCAAGAATGACATTACATCGAGCGTATAAAGAATTGATGCGTGAGAAAATGATAATAAAAACAGAGAATAATGAAATAATTCTACCTAAGGATTGGAAGTTGAATTTCAGGGACAACTGTTTGAAGTTCAAAAGCCCGATACGGAGACGCGTTTATATTGACGAATCACCACAGCCTCTTTTAAGCAATTTGTTGTGCTATAAGACATCGGAAAGTGCTCTTCAGGGATTAAGTGAATTGGCTGAACCAACGAATGAATCGTACGCGATCTACTATTCAGATTGGAATAAGGTTGAGCATGAGTTTACCTTAGTACCTAATCTAGAAAATGATGGAATCATTTTAGAAATTTGGTCAATACCTGTTCCAAATGACAATGGTATTGTTTCACCACTTGCTTTGTATTTGACAATGAAAAGCAATAAAGATGAGCGAATCAAAATGGCTATAGAAACCATGCTTGATCAGGAATTGATACGATATGATTAGGGGATTAGATCTATTCAAAAGACGATTTGAGGAATATAAAGATCAATATGTATTGATCGGAGGAAGTGCCAGCTGGGTCGTAATGGATAAAGCGGGATTACCTTTTCGACCCACCAAAGATCTGGACATCGTCTTGATCATCGAGACACTTAGCTATGAATTTACGAAAGCATTTTATCAATTTATACGAGATGGGAAATACAAGATAAGTCAAAAATCAAACGGCAAATCCTGTTTCTATCGCTTTACCAAACCCGAGAATCAAGATTATCCATTTATGATAGAAATACTATCAAAAGGAAACGGGTCTTCTGATGATTTGCTTCCAGGTAGTATCACTAGAATGAGCATTGAAGAAGAGATAATCAGTTTATCTGCAATCGTTTTGAATGATGATCTATATACTTTTTTGAGAAACAACACAACGATAGTTGAAGGTTTATCGGTAGCGGATGAGATCTGTCTAATTCCGCTCAAAATTAGAGCATGGATCGATTTAACTGAAAAGAAAATTTCTGGAATTAAAATTAAGGAAGGTGATATTCAAAAGCACAAAAATGATGTGTATTTACTCTCCCAACTTTTGACAGCCAACCCTTTAAAGGAAGTGCCTAATCTGATTCAAAAGGATGTTGTCTTTTTTTCAGAGAATTGTCCTGACAAGGATGATAAACTGAAAGAATTGGGGTTAGAGAACACATCGATCCATGAAATAATGGTGCGTTTGAAGTTGATTTATCTTGTTTCTTAAGTAGATGAATATATAAATCAACAGTTCTTCAAGATTAGATTAATGATAGTATGTTGTATAAATCAGACTAAAAGAAATATGTTAGGCAATCAAAAAATTGGATTGCAATAGGGGACCTTATGAACATCTTATGCATTGGACAATCTACTTTAGACATCAGTTTACCCTTAGACCAAGATCTTATCGAAAACGAAAAATTTCGAGTGTATGATAAGCTTGAATCTGCAGGCGGACCTGCGACGACCGCTTCCATTCTTTTGGGTCTATGGGGAGAAGATGTTAGCTTGTTATCGCGATTAGGCGATGATCTTTATGGTCATTACATCTCAAACATTTTGTTTAAAGCAGGAGTCAAACATCATCCTATTCCATGTGTTGGTTTCTCAACACCGATCAGTGTCATTTTAACCAATAAATCCAATGGAAAAAGAACGATCTTTAATTGCCCGGGAAACATTGCGTTGAGTGATTTATGTGTTAAAGAAGATGTGAATGTTATGCTGACAGATGCACATGAACCTGAAATCACACAACGTTTCTTAACTCAACATCCAAATACCATATCTGTACTAGATGCGGGAGGTTATCGTCCCAATACAGTAGAAGTCGCAAAACGTGTGACGTGGTTGGTTTCATCAGAAACCTTTGCGAGTGGTTATTCAGGTGTCACCATCGATCTTAATGATCCAAAAACATGGAACTCCATGTATGAACGTCTCCATGAACTCAATCCTCATCCCATCGTCACCTTAGGTGAAAGAGGTTGTCTCTATGAAGAAAACGGTGAGATCCATCATCTCAGTGCTTTCCCTGCAATAGCCATTGATACCAATGGGGCAGGAGACATTTTCCATGGGGCTTTCGTTTATGCTCTATCCCATAAGTACAACTTAAGAGAAGCTTTACGTTTAGCGTCCATGACCTCTAGTATCTCAGTGACACGTCGCGGAGGAAGTCTTTCGATCCCAACACTTGATGAAGTATTAAGTGCTCTACAACACGTTTAAAATGGACCTCACAGGAATGTGAGGTTTTTTCTTATGAGCACAGACTACCGTTGATTTTGTTCATGGTGTATAATATAAATTATGCAAAAAGACGTTATCTACATTCAAGGTGCTCGCGAGAACAACCTAAAAAACATTACCCTGACCATTCCCAGAAATAAACTCGTCATCATGACCGGTCTTTCAGGCAGTGGTAAAACCTCATTGGCCTTCGATACAATCTACGCTGAAGGCCAACGTCGATATGTTGAATCTTTAAGTGCATATGCTCGTCAATTCTTAGGCAATACTGAAAAACCTGATGTCGATGTCATCGAAGGTTTATCCCCTAGTATCTCCATCGATCAAAAAACAACCTCACATAATCCTCGCTCTACTGTAGGTACAGTAACCGAAATATACGATTACTTAAGACTGTTATATGCTCGTGTCGGAACACCTTATTGTCCAACCCATCACGAACCTATCGTCGCTCAAACTGTACGTCAAATGGTCGATCGGGTCATGAAAGAACCAGACGGAGAAAGATTACAAATCTTGGCTCCAATCGTTCGTGCTGAAAAAGGAACCCATAAAGAAGTCTTGGATAAACTTCGTAAAGAAGGCTATATCAGAGTACGTGTCAACGGTGAAAATAAACTGTTGGAAGACGAGATCAACTTAGAGAAAAACAAGAAGCACACCATCGATGTCATCGTCGACCGTATCGTTAAACAAGCCGACAGTACATCTCGCTTATACGATTCATTAGAGAATGCTTTGAAGTTAGCCAAAGGTTTAGCGATCGTCATCAGTTCTGGTGAAGAACTCCTTTTCTCAAGCAATTATTCTTGTCCTAAATGTGGTTTTTCTATCCCTGAACTTCAACCACGTTTATTCAGTTTCAATTCTCCTTTAGGAGCCTGTGAACACTGTAAAGGATTAGGCATGATCCAAATGGTCGATGTGGACTATTTGATTCCTGATCGCACGAAATCGGTTACTCGAGGCGGAATCGTTTACTTTAAAAACATCCTCAAAACTAAAAACATCGAGTGGCAAGTTTTTGAAACACTGGCTGAACATTATGATATCGATCTCACTAAACCCATCAATCAACTGACAGACAAAGAACTCAAGATTCTTTTGATAGGATCCACTGAACGTATCAAGTACTCTATAAAAACTCGTTCTGGTAACTCTTACAGTAAAAATGAACATATCGAAGGCATTCAAACCATGATCCAAAGACGTCATTTAGAAACCACTTCTTCGATGGCTAGAGAATGGTATCAATCTTTTATGTCTGAAAGTACATGTCCAGAGTGTCAAGGAAGACGTTTAAATCCGATGGCACTATGTGTCGAAATAGGTCCTAAAAACATCAATGAATGGACAAAGATGTCGGTTAAACAAGCTTTGATCTATATGGAAAGCATTAGTCTAAAACCCATGCAGACAGAAATAGCCCATCTTGTCTTAAAAGAAATACGAGAACGTCTCAATTTCTTAAAAGATGTTGGTTTAGAATATCTAACTTTAGATCGTATCGCAGGATCCTTATCGGGTGGAGAAGCCCAACGCATACGATTGGCGACTCAAATCGGTTCACGCTTAACAGGTGTCCTTTATGTGCTGGATGAGCCTTCTATCGGCTTGCATCAGCGCGACAACATGAAACTCATCAACACGTTGAAATCAATGCGTGATCTTGGGAATACATTGATCGTTGTTGAACATGATGAAGAAACCATGATGGAATCAGACTATATCATCGATATCGGTCCTGGTGCTGGTAAAGAAGGCGGAGAAGTCGTCGCGACAGGAACACCTGCCGAATTGATTGCCAACCCTACCACCATCACCGGCAAATATCTCGCAAAAATACTGACCAATCCTTATCCGGAAAACAGACGTGTTGGAAATGGTAAATCGATCAAAATCCAAGGCGCATCAGGCAATAACTTAAAAAACATCTCGGTTGATTTTCCACTGGGTGTATTTAATTGTGTCACCGGTGTATCAGGCAGTGGTAAAAGTACCTTGGTCAATGATATCTTAGGCAAATCTTTAGCCCATTTCTTAGGACGTCCTAAAGTCAAACCTGGTGCTGTCGAAAAAATCGAAGGCATGAAAGAAATCGATAAACTCATCGAAATCGATCAGGATCCAATCGGTCGTACCCCACGATCAAATCCAGTCACTTATACCGGTGTCTTTGATGATATCCGTGATCTGTTCGCTTTAAGTCCAGAAGCCAAAGTCCGTGGATATGACAAATCTCGTTTTTCCTTTAACGTTAAAGGTGGACGTTGCGAACTATGTCAAGGTGATGGGGTCAAACGCATCTCCATGCATTTTTTACCTGATGTTTATGTGCCTTGTGAAGAGTGTGAAGGCAAACGCTATAACAACGAAACCCTAGATGTCACCTACAAAGGTAAGAATATTTATGATATCTTGGAGATGACCGTTGATGAAGCTTTGCTTTTCTTCGTCAATATCCATAAGATTCATCATCGTTTAAAAACACTTCAAGATGTTGGTTTAGGTTATATCAAATTGGGTCAATCGGCCACGACCTTATCCGGCGGAGAAGCACAACGGGTTAAACTGGCCAGTGAACTTCAACGTCGGGCAACCGGTAAAACAGTGTTCATCTTGGATGAACCCACAACCGGTCTTCATAGTTTCGATGTTGGTAAACTCTTACCGGTATTACAGCGCATCGTAGATAATGGAGATACAGTCATCGTCATCGAACACAACCTCGACATCATCAAAAACGCCGACAACATCATCGACTTAGGTCCTGAAGGCGGCGATGAAGGGGGCTATCTGATCGGCACAGGAACTCCTGAATCCCTAAGTCAAAACCCAAACAGTGTGACAGGTCAATACCTGCGGAAAGTACTAAGGTAACCCTATGGAAGAATTCGGCAAAGCCTTAATCAAAGATCTCCAAGATTTCTTTAAATTCGAACAAGTTTCTGGTGGTGAAGAAGCCCTTGAACGTTGGGTCATCATTCCCGACATCAACCGTCCTGGTTTAGAACTCAGCGGTTATTTTATCCATAGTGAACCGCGTCGGATCATCATCATGGGCAATAAGGAATCTTCTTATATGAAAACCTTGCCTCCTGAAATTCTTAAAGAACGCTTTGAAAAAATGACCGATGAATATACCCCGTGTATGATTTTCTCCAAGGATGTAGAAATCCCCGAAGTTTTGATTGAACTGGGCAATTATAAAACCTTCGCAATCTTCAGATCACAGTTACCTACCTATCAACTGATGGTTGACGTTATTTCTTTCTTGAGTGAAAGATTGGCACCCAATACCAATGTTCATGGGGTCTTGATTTCAGTCTATGGGAAAGGCATTCTCATCACGGGTGAATCCGGTATGGGTAAATCAGAAACAGCGCTGGAACTCATTAAAAAAGGTCATATATTAGTCGCTGATGATCGCGTAGATGTCTATAAGTATCACAATGCGGTATTTGGTACATCGACTGAACTCTTAGAAGGCATGCTAGAAATCAGAGGCATCGGCATCATTGATGTCAACAAGATGTTTGGAGCATCCGCAACATTAGCGAAATCCGATATTGATTTCGTTATTGCACTAGAAAAATGGGATCAAGATAAACAATATACACGCGTTGGGATCGAAGACGAGGATCAGTTTTATGAAGTCCTAGGGGTCAAGATCCCTATGCAAACGATTCCTGTCAAAGAAGGGCGAAACATCGCCGTCTTGGTAGAATCCGCAGTCACCAATTTTAACCTAAAAGAAAAAGGCATCAACAGTTCTAAAGAATTTGAACAACGAGTCTATGACTTCATTAAAAAACAAAACGAGGAGGCAAAATGACATTCTTTCCAGACATATCGACATTCATACAAATCGGTGGTTTATCCATTAAGATGTATGCTGTATGTATCTTAATAGGCGCATTCATCACTTATTATGTTTCTGAACACAAACTATCTAAGATGGGCTATCCTAAATCTTACTCTGAAGATATATTCTTTGGGGCATTGGTTTCAGGCATCATTGGAGCTCGTCTTTGGTATGTCTTGTTTTATAACTTGGATACCTATTTAGCCGATCCGATATCGATCTTCATGACTTGGAACGGCGGAATGGCCATCCAAGGGGGATTGATGCTGGGAGCCATCTTTGGTTATGTGTATGCTAAATATCGCAAGATCAACTTCTTAAGGGCTGCTGATGCAATTGTACCAGCCATTCTTTTAGCCCAAGCCATGGGAAGATGGGGCAATTTCTTTAACCAAGAAGCTTTTGGTGGAATTGTTCCAGAATCCTTTTATACCTACTTCCCATCTTTCATCAAAGACATGATGTATATTGAAGGGGCTTATAGAGTGCCAACATTCTTATATGAATCTGTTCTCAACGTGATTGGATTCTTCGCCATTACTTATGGTTTAAAATACATCATCAAAGTTAAACGTGGTGATCAGTTCTATGGTTATTTGGTTTGGTATGGGATTACCCGCTTCTTTGTCGAAGGATTAAGAAGCGACAGTCTGTATGTCTGGGGAACCTTCATTCGTACAGCCCAAGTTTTATCGATCGTATTCGTATTCATTGGATTGTTAGGTTGGGCAGGCGTGTTCAGAAAACTCATCAAGAAGAAAAAACCAATCATCTTGTTTGATTTGGATGGGACTTTATTAGATACCGAACCACTCATCATCGAAACATTCAAACAAATCTTTAAGAAATATAGACCAGAATTAACATTAACACGTGAACATGAAATTAGCTTTTTAGGTCCTACCCTTAATGAATCATTGGGCAAATTATTACCTGAAGAAGAAGTTAAGCAAGCTTTTAGTGATTATCGTGAGCTCAACATCAAACTTCATCCTGAATACATCAAACCTATGCCACAAGCAAAAGAACTTCTAGAAGCACTTAAAGCCAAAGGCTACACGATGGGCATCGTATCTTCCAAGAAAAAAGATGTGGTTGAATTAGGCCTCCAATTGACTCAAATGGATCAATACTTCTCAACCATCGTTGGTTATGATGAAGTCAAGAAATTCAAACCTGATCCAGAAGGTCTATTATTGGCATGTAAAAACATGAATGAATATCACGATGATGCAATCTATGTTGGCGATACCGATACAGATATGTTGGCTGCTGATAAAGCTGGAATGTACAGTGTGGCTTTGATCACTCATCCTGAACGTAAAGATGCCATCCTAAGTACCAATCCTAATATTGCTATTCACGATTTAATGGAGTTATTACCTATCCTAGAAAAGGACATCTCATGGACAAGATCTACGATTTAGCCATCATTGGTGCCGGCCCTGCAGGCATGACCGCAGGTATTTATGCCAAACGTGCAGGTTTAGAAACCATTATGTTTGAAAACTCTGCACCAGGTGGAAAGTTGGTCAAAACTTTTGAGATCGACAATTGGCCAGGAGAATCTCGCGTATCTGGTGTAGATTTGGCTTTGAAGATGTATGAACATACCACCAGTTTAGAGATCGAAACAGAATTTGTTGGGATCAAAAAAATAAATAACGACATCATCAAAACCTTAGAAACAGAAGATGGTCGTACTTTTAAAGCCAAAGCTGTGATCTTAGCGACAGGAACCATTGAGAATAAGATGGAGATCCCCAATGAAGATCGCTTAACCGGACATGGAGTCAGTTTCTGTGCTGTATGTGATGGGGCTTTCTATAAGAAAAAAGAAGTAGTGGTCATCGGTGGAGGCAATTCTGCTTTAGAAGAGGCTGTTTATCTAACTCAGTTTGCCACCAAGGTCACCATTGTCATTCGCAGAGATGTCTTTAGAGCCGATAAAGTCGCTCAAGAACATGCTTTAGATCATCCCAAGATCAGTGTAATCCGTCACACTGTACCGATTGCGGTCGTCGGTGAGGATCATGTTACAGCAATCCGTTTAAAAGATCTCATCACCAATGAAGAATATGATTATCCAACAGATGGCATATTTCCATATATCGGCGCTACAGCCAGCACAACCTCAGTTGCTCATCTCAATGTCCTAGATCCGCTAGGATACATGATCGTCAATGAAAAGATGGCTTCGAAAGTACCTGGGCTCTATGGAGCAGGCGATGTCTGTGTTAAACCTTTACGACAAATCGTAACTGCAGTATCAGATGGAGCTGTTGCAGCCCAAATGGCATTCCTATATATCCAAAGCATAAAATAAATAAGCTTCACTTAAACCCTGTTGAGCATCAATCAACAGGGTTTTAATATGAAATCTTACTTACTTTCAAATTAAGTTCGCAGTTGTTTCAAATCACACTCATCGTGTGTGGTAAATAAAATGCTCCATCGATATAATAAAACTACATGAATCATGAAGAAAAGGGGGATTCTTGTGAAACACCAGGATGCGTGGTACAATAAGTTTGAGGTAAGATATATGAAACGTCGCGTGATTTTATTGACTGGGATTTCTGGTGCAGGTAAGACGACCACTATGGGAGTACTAGAAGATATGGGGTATCACTGTATCGATCAGTTCCCAATCAGTCTACTAAAAGATCTACAAACTTTGATCGTGAAAGGAACAGATCCACGTTTTGATAATGTGGTTATCTCCATGTCCCTTCAAGATTTTGACAGTTACTTTTCAACCTTTCGCGGTCTTGACATCGATTTGCGCGTTGTTTTCTTAGAAGCCACACATGATGAACTGTTGAAGCGCTACAAGTCAACTCGACGCAATCATCCACTGCTGATATCCAATAAAGTCACGACCTTAGAAGAAGCTTTGACTTATGAAGAAGAAAGCTTAAGCAGACTAAAAGATACCTCGTTTACTGGAATTGACACCACTTTCTTAAAAGGTTCAGAACTTAAGAGCCGCCTCAATAAGATGTTTAGCTTAGATTCAAAACCAACCTTTTCGATCAGCTTTGTTTCTTTTGGGTATAAAAATGGCGTACCTTTAGATGCGGATCTCTTGTTTGATGTAAGATTCTTACCTAATCCATTTTGGGATGAAAACTTACGTGAATATACCGGTGAAGAACTCATCATCAAAGATTTCGTTATGAAACATGAAGAGACAAAATTATTCATCAAGAAACTCAAGAGTTTCTTAGATTATGCCTTTAAAGAATATGTCAAGGAAGGCAAGAATCATTTTACAGTAGGTATTGGATGTACAGGCGGTAAACATCGATCAGTTGTATTGGTTGATGAATTCTATGAGATTTATAAACTGAAATACCATTGTTTCAAGGAACATCGAGATCTACAATGACAGCACACAAGAAAGTGGTCGTGATTGGTGGGGGTACAGGTCAATCCATTATCTTAAGAGGTTTAAAACAGATTCCTGATATCAATTTATCTACGATCGTAACGGTTGCGGATGATGGTGGATCAACTGGACGTTTGCGCAGAGCCTATCAAATTCCAGCGATGGGTGACATACGTAATGTCATGTTGGCTTTGGCTGAAAGCGAAAGTCTTTTAAACGAATTGATGTCTTATCGATTTGAAGACAATGAAGAACATACAGAGGATGATTTGGCTGGACATAACTTAGGTAACATCATCTTAACCGCCTTAACCACCAAGAGCGGATCCTTCATGGAAGCCATTACTTTGATTTCTAAAGTACTCAATGTAAAAGGGGACATCATTCCTTCGACCACACAAGTTGTTACTTTATATGCACATATGGAAGATGGGACCATCGTTAAAGGTGAAACCAACATCCCTAAGACTAAAAATAAAATCAAAGATGTTTTCTATAACGAACCTGTTGAAGCCACTAAACAAGCCATTAAAGCCCTTGAACAAGCTGATTTGATCGTGTTTGGGATTGGTTCTTTATACACCAGCATCTGTGCTAACCTCATCATCCCAGACATCCGTAAAGCCCTCCAAAAGACGCATGCAAGAAAAGTTTATCTCTGTAATGCGATGACTCAAAAAGGTGAAACAGATAACTATACGATGGAAGATCATGTATCTAAACTTGAAACACATTCAGGAATCACCATCGATGAAGTCTTGATGTATAGTGATAAAATTCCTCAAAGTTTAAAAGACAAATATGCGACACAAGATGCTTGTCCAGTCATCATCAAGGATAAGTTTCATCCTTATAAAGTCATCCACAGAAAACTATTAACTTATGATAACGATTTGATTCGCCATGATTCAAATCGTATCCAAAATGCCATAACGGCCATTTTGAAGGAACTCGACGGATATGTCCTTTACGACTGAAGTCAAAACCGAGATCACCCAACAGCCGATCAAAGTGTGTTGTCATAAAGCTCAACTGTCAGCACTGATTCAACTCAATGCATCTTTGATCATCCATGAACAACAACTTCAACTCGTCATCCATTCTGAAAATGCTTCTACCGCAAAGCGTATTTTTAAGTTGCTTAAAGACAGTTATGCCCCTGAAATGGAACTCAATGTATTAAAAAAAGCACGACTTAAGAAAAACAACATCTATGAATTAGAAATCAAAAGCAAAGTCAAAGAAATCCTCAATGATTTAGGTTTAATGACCGATAAAGGGATTCAATCCCATCCTGCAAAAAAGATTGTCAGTAAAGAATGTTGTGCGAGATCGTATTTAGCCGGAGCCTTCTTAGCGGCAGGCAGTGTCAATTCCCCCCAAAAATCAAATTATCATTTAGAAATCGTAACTCAACAAGAAGAACATGCTCAATTCATAGAATTCTTGATGAAGCGCTTTGATCTACCCGCTAAGACGATCCTTCGTCGTCATCAACAAGTTACTTATTTAAAAGCCTCGGACAAGATCTCTGATTTCTTAAGGATTGTCAGTGCTAATTCTGCCGTATTGGATTTTGAAGAGATTCGTATTCAGCGTGATTTCCACAATTCATTGACACGTTTGGATAACTGTGAAGTCGCCAATGAGATGAAAACTCAAGCTGCAGCTTCTAAACAAATCGCCGTGATCGAACGGTTGATCAAAAGAGGCGTTATAGAGCGATTAGATGAACGATATAGTGTTGTTGCACGTTTACGTCTAGAGAACCCTGAAGCCAATCTCAATGAACTCTGTGAACTGTATGAAGAAGAAACAGGGAATGCAATCAGTAAGTCGGGAATCAAACATCGTCTCAC
>WSYG01000023.1 GCA_009773735.1 Erysipelotrichaceae bacterium | reverse complement strand
ACTTCTTCTTTCTCTGCGCATTTCCATCACGTTCACTTTCTCTCTTTCTTAGTTTATCGTCCCCTAAGAAATCTGTCTAGTTTAGTGTAGCCGATCCATCTTGATGTCTTATCCAAAAGATCTAGATCCTATCTTAGTCACCAGATTATCATCAATGAGAGATCAAATCACAGTTGATATATTGGCTTATGCGGATCAATATGACATCGATTATTTTAATGCCAGTGTTTACGCAACTGAATCAGGTTCTTATTACTGCCTATCATCAAATCTAGAGTTTTCATCTCAAGATAAGTTTGTATTTACAGATGATTTCAAGTGTTACGATAAAAACTTAAAAGAAATCACATTAAAAGACTATTTTAAACCGGGCTTTGATTATGAAAGTGTCATCAAGGCACAGATTCAAGAAGAGATCGATGTTGGCTATATGCCAAGTGATGTCTCGATGGATGAGCTCTATAATAATCTAAGGATCAGAGTCAACACAACAGGATTCTGGATCAATTCAAAAGCATATTCAGCGTCTATTGGCTCAGATCAATACCTTGGTTTTAGTCCTGAATTCTCTGAATTCGGGGTTGAAAACCTAACCATATTTGACTAAACAATTAAGCACCAAACAGAAGTTGGTGCTTTTTATATATCTAAATGATGACAGCGACGTTTCAACTCATATAGGAAATCTTCTCGATCAATGGGTGAAATATAGGTTGTCCCAACTATATAGTTTTTCTTGTGTTGTTTGATCTCAATCCGTTGTCTTGAGAGCGCCATAGAAGACATGAAGTTTTCGCAAAGCTTAATCGATTTGATCGAATCATAACGGATCTTTTCATAGAACGGACCACTTTTACAATACAAGACTTCATCTCTAAACTCATAATATGTTTTAAAATAGATCCAAAGCAGCAATGCGATACATGGGATAACCAGTAGACTCAACATCACCATTTCTTCTCGCTTAACCATCATTACACTAGAAATCAATACAACGATAATGAATATAAATCCGATGTTGATCCAATGATCTTTTTGTGCAGTCACTTTCATGGGTAGAACCTATTTGTGTTTCCATTGATAATATTCATCATCTTTTGCTTTATCAACAAGCAACTCTTCTTTTTTCTCATAGACATAGAAATCAGAAGATTCAAACAATTCAATAAAAGTAACCCACGGAATCAGATATTGAGCTTGTTCACTTTTAGCTTGGATCATGTCACCTTTTTGAGCGAAATAAATACGCTGAGGTTTTATGATGAAAAGTATTTCTTCTCGTTTGATCAAGTTGATGACTTGATCAAAATGTTCGATCTTATCCATAGATCTCCTTTTGATAAGAATTATGTAACATCGTTATTCACCGACCACAATCGATCACGACTGAGTTGTCCTTCTATCACACTTATGGCTTCTTTAAGAGATGACACACAAGCCTCACATTGACTCAACATGAGTTCATCAGGAGCTTCGACATCTGGTACTAAGATAACCTTCATATCTGCCGCATAAGCAGCAGCTACGCCTACCCGACTGTCTTCGATCACCATGACTTCATCATGAGTCAAGTTTAAACGTGCTGCGGTCAAATCATAGATCTCTCTATCTGGTTTATGGCGTGTGACCATATCTCCTCCTATGATCAAAGCGAAATGGTGAAGAAGACCATGACTCCCCATTAACTCTTCAATACGATGTACAGGAGAAGAAGACGCAACGGCTAGTATTAGACTTCGTGATTCACAATATGCGATCAATTCAGATAAACCAGGTTTAGCAGCCACCCCTTCATTTTTGATGCGTTCTCTGACATTTTGGTATAAATAGGCAACGATCTCTTCGATATCATTTCGATCAGGCAACTTTTCACGTAATCTTTCCATTCTCTGAATTCCAGTCAAACCCATTAAATAGTTTATAAAAGATGAAGAGACTTCAAAGCCAAACGCTTCACCGACCTTTGGCCATTCAAGCGCTGAAGCTCGTTCAGTATCCAACATCGTACCATCCATATCTAAGATAATTGCTTTTAACATATGTTCCCCTTCTGTGCAAACGAATCATCAACCTAAACAATGTCCAGACACTATTCTAAACCTAAAATGAAGAAATGAACTAAAAGATAATCATTACTTACAATTTTTAACCCAATCTTTACACAAACTATCTATATAAAAGATGATCATATGGGACAAAGAAAACCGACTTATTGGGGTAGTCAGTTTTATTAGGGTTATCTTTTAGTGATGATAAAGTGCATCGAGTTGCTTCACAACTTCATCTCCAGTCTGTGATGTTGATGCGTTGCCTCCCATATCTGGTGTTAACACTTGAGCATCCTTAAGAACCTTTTCAATACAAGATAAAACAAGGGTACCTTCTTTTTCGTATCCTAAATAATCCAACATCTGACTGATGGACCAAATGGCAGCCAAAGGATTCGCAATACCTTTTCCAGCAATATCATTGGCAGAGCCATGGATCGGTTCAAACATTGGAGGATACTTTCTTTCAGGATTCAAATTTGCACCAGCTGCCAATCCGATTCCCCCAGCGATCGCAGCTCCTAAATCCGTCAAGATGTCTCCAAATAGATTAGAAGCAACCACGACTTGGAAACGTTTAGGATCCTTGATCATAAGCATACTGGCCGCATCGACTAAATAGGTAGTTGTTTTAACGTCCGGATAATCTTTACCGATTTCTTTAAAGATCTGATCCCAAAAAACCATACTGTAATTAAGCGCATTGGCTTTAGAGATACTGGTCAGCGTTTTGTTTTTTGAACGAGCTAGATCATAGGCATAACGCATGACTCTTTCACATCCTTCTCTAGAAAAAATACTATTTTGGATGACCATTTCTTTGGCTTGCCCTTTATAGAGCCAACTTCCAGAATCTGCATATTCTCCTTCACTATTCTCTCGGACAAACATCATATCGATGTCACTTTTTGTAACATTCTTTAATGGTGATTGAGCTCCATCCAGGAACACTTGGGGCTTCTATCGAACCCAAGTAAATCGCATCATAGTTTCTTAATTGATCCAGTCCATCTTCAGCCATCATAATTCCATGTTCTAGATAATAATCACAACCCCAAGGAAAGAAAGTGGTCTCGATCTCAAAACTTCCATTTAATTGGGCAACTTTTTTTAGTACTTTGATTCCTTCTAAGATGACTTCTTTACCGATTCCATCGCCTGGGATCACAGCGATTTTAAATGTCTTCATACATCCTCCTGTTGATTTATGAACTTAGGTTAAAGTACCTGTTTGATTAGTGTGGCGACCCGTACGGGGTTTGAACCCGTGAATGCATGCGTGAGGGGCATGTGAGTTAACCATTTCTCCAACGGGCCAAAGTAAATCAACTCAAGTTTTTTGGTTAAAATAGTCATCCGCAATAAGCGAAGGATGATTGATAGAGTTTTTTCTAACAAGATTCAACATGATTAAACCGGTTGGTTTTTCCATAAGGTCTCTTAAAGATTCTTTCATCCAATATTTCGGAACAGAGAATACCATAAACCATGAGTTTACTATCAATCATCTGGTAAAGAAGTGATATGAATCCCCAGATTGAACATAGGCGCAAGGAATCTTGTGATCAAACAATTGTGGTAAATACTCAATCATATAGGCCATCCCTGGTTCTTCAAGGTTGAAATGTCCAACTGCTAAAATAGCTTTTGGCCAACCCAGCTGAGAAGCATCACGAATGTATTCACTGACGGTATAATCGATGACTTCTAAGCTTAGGACCACATCGATGTTTCCATTCTCAACTTCAGTTATTTTTTCATTGTCACCTGGACCCATGATATGACGTCCAATCAGAAAGCGTTTGACCTCTGTATTTGGATCTCCAATGACTTTGATCCCGCTGAGATGAATTTTATTCATGATGTCGTCTGCGAATGCTTTAAGTGTTGTTTTTGGTATTTCATATAAAATTGGAAGATTGATCGAAGATACCAAGTAAGAATCCCAATTCATAACCTTCATCAGACCATAAAAGATCCCATCTGTATAATCACCGTTTCTCATTGGAATACCAGAGTGAATATAATCATGATCACGCCATACAACGATTCCATGATCTTCTAGTAACTTTTTCTTAGCTAAGAAAACTTGGTTGTCTGCTAACCAATCGGTATGATCACCATGATTCCAAAACAATGCTTCATGACTGATGATCAGATTGGCACCTTTCTCTATAGCGTTTATAATGACCTCTGTTGAGGCAAAACAGGTGGTAATGATACCTGTACATTCCCGATTTGAATCACCATACAGGATCTTATCTCGGGTCGTTGTTTCATCGATTGGGTTGCCTTTAATGTCTATGCCTTTGTGGTAAGCTTTGATCTTTGCGATGACTTCATTGATTTTCATGTTGCTCCTTTTTTGAACCTTTCACACATTTACTTCAAAAGCAGAAAGTTCACATGCACTCATAATGTTATTATCTACCACATCCCCTAAGTTGTCTATATACGAACAATGTTTCACATCAAATAATGACTTTATAAGCAAAAGCCTGATTGCTCAGGCTTCTAGATATTGGAAATGGTTGGATATAAACTTACAAACGAACTTTGACTTTAGAGATATCGATATCAGATAATGTTGCACATTGTGTCAGCATCATCGCATCTTTAAGTTCTCTGGTTAATCTGTTGACCAAATGAACGACCCCTTCTTTACCTGAACCAATACTGGCATGTGAGAAAGGTCGACCGATCAGAACTGCATCTGCTCCTAACGCTAATGCTTTAAAGACATCGCTGCCTGTCCTAAATCCACCATCGATTAAAATTAAACATCTATGATTTACAGCTTCAACGATTTCTTGTAAAACTTCGATACTGCTTTCACCTTGGTCCATAACACGTCCACCATGATTGCTCAAAATGATCGCATCTGCATTGGCATCTAGTGCCATCATAGCATCTTCAGATGTCATTATGCCTTTTAAAATCAAAGGTACTGAACCCATTTTTTGTTTGATCATTCTTAACTGTTCAACTGACATGAATGTTACTTTAGGATGAGCTGATCTCAGTGAAGTCAATCCACCTGCATCAATATCCATCGCAATGGCCATCGGATTCTCAGCCATAACCAAATCCAGTCTATTCATAAACACAGACATTTCCCATGGTTTGATGGTCATAATGGCTTTGCCGTTTAATTTCTTAAGGGCATCCAGTGATAAATCAAACATAGCTTGAGCAGGAGCATCTCCTAAGAAACTCAGTACACCGGCTTCTTGTGTACCATCGATCAAACCATTTAAGTAAGTTTGTTCATCCACCAAAGACCCATAATTGATCTTTACATTGGATATAGGAGCTGCCATGATGGGAGCACTAATGATCGATGAGTAGAAGTTATAGGTCGTATCGGGTTGAACATCGTGACCGATCACAGCCATTTTAAGCTGTATTTTTTTAAGCGCCGCAACGTTTCTAACAAAGGTAGAACCTGTGCCTTTACCGCCAGGACCAGGGGTCAATCCTCTGCATACTTCTCCGTTACATTCTCTGCACATCTTACAGATCGTCATCTTATCCTTAGCTTGTTGAATGAAAAATGCCTCTTCCATTAAAAACCACCGTCTTCATTGACAAACAACAAAGTCATACGTGAAGGATCTGCTTGACCCTTGATGATGATTTCCATGTTGCACAATCTTTGAGGATGATCACAATCCATACATACCCCTGTTGTCACACAAGGTGTGGTTAAATTATAGCGTCTTGCGTTGGCTGGAGCTGCAACTGTTCTTAAACGATTGAACGCTTCATCCAAATTCTTAACGAGTTTATTTTTACCAACGACTAAGATTACTTTTTTAGGCCCATACAATAAAGCCCCAATTCGATTGCCATTCTTATCGATACAGACCAATTCACCCTCTTCTGTCATCGCATTGACACTGCTTAAATATACATCCGCATTGAACGATTGATGAAAGACTTCACTGAGTTGTGCTGGTGTAATTCCAGGCACAAAACGATCCAAGAAATGAATCTGGCGATTACGTAACTCATCCACAATGCCCCATTCATTTAGCGTTGTACTTCCACCGATCCCAACGACTTGTCCATCAAGGATCAACGCTTGAACACGAGCCTTGGCTTCAACAATGGTTGGGAAATATTCTAAGTTGATGTGATGAACTGCATACTTATCTTTTAGTTTTTGAAAATCCATAGTTCCTCCTGAGAAAAAAAGGAAAGATTGTTTCCAATCTTCCCTTTCAATTATACAGCAATTCTAGCTTTTTTTAAGATGAGCACGTAGAAGAGCCCAAACAAGCAAAGCGCTGAGACAAATCCAACAGGATAGGAAATGCTTGTCGCTAATTTGAAGCCTTCAGCAGCCTGCAAGATGTAGGTAACGCTGACAGCACTCATGAAGGTAGCCGGAATACTGGCGATCCAATGACTGAGCTTATGTTGATATAAGTAAGCTGCACCCATCCATAATGCGATCATTGCCAATGTCTGATTGGCCCATGAGAAGTAACGCCAAATGATTTGATAATCGACGCCTTGAGTCAAATACCAACCAACAAACAACAACGGAACAGCAATGATCAAACGATTCTTCAAGGGTTTTTGTTCCATTTTGAAGATATCAGCTAAAGTTAAACGTGCAGCACGGAAAGCGGTATCTCCAGAAGTGATTGGAGCAGCAACGACCCCTAAGATCGCCAAGACGCCACCAACTGGTCCCAACAAGGACTTAGAAACATCGAATACGACTCCACCTTGACCACCTAACGACGCCAAAGCAGCATTTAAACCAACAGGACCTTGATAGAATGTTGTTCCAGCAGCAGCCCAAACCAATGCGATAACGCCTTCAGCAATCATGGCACCATAGAAGATCTTGCGACCATCTTTTTCGCTCATCATAACGCGAGCAACCATTGGTGATTGTGTTGCGTGGAAACCAGAGATGGCTCCGCAAGCAACGGTAATAAACATGATTGGCCATAATGCTTGACCTTTTACGTTAGCCAAAGGAATAGAAGTTAATTCAGGTAATGGATTTGTGCCATTGTTGATCAGCAACATACCACCAACACCAACAGCCATGAATATCAAGACAAAGCCGAACACGGGGTATAAACGGCCAATGATCTTATCGAAAGGCAAGACGGTTGCCAAGAAATAATAAATTAAAATCGCATACAACCAGAATGTTAAATTCAAGGACCCTGGAGTCAATTTAGCCAACAAAGCAGCTGGTCCGCTCATAAACACGGTTCCTACTAAAACCAACAGGATAACCGAGAATATTCTCATGACCCATTTCATACCGTTGCCCAAATAGATGCCAACCAATTCGGAAATGTTGGCTCCATTATGACGCATAGAAATCATACCAGACAAGTAATCATGAACTGCCCCAGCAAAGATACAACCAAATACGATCCAAATATAAACAGCAGGACCAAACAAAGCCCCCAAGATGGCTCCATAAATAGGACCCAAACCAGCAATATTCAACAACTGAATCAAGAAAACATTCCATTTTTGTTTCATAGGAACATAATCGACTCCGTCATTGACGGATACGGCTGGGGTAATACGATCATCTGGTTTGAAAACCTTTTCGATGAAAGCCCCATAGAAAACATAACCTAAGATCAAAATTGCTAAAGCGATCAGAAATGTAAACATAGTAACCTCCCTTTCCTAAGCATTATAAAAAAACAACCCTGCAATCGCTTACACTTGGGTCGAATTGCTAAAAAATAAGGTTGAAATGCAGATATTTTGAGTTAGAAATCGAAGTAGTCGCGTAAGATCTGTGTCTTTTGACGACTGATGGGAATGATGGTATCTAGTCCTTGCAGTTTTAAGGCATAAGCATTGTTGAACCAAGGTAAGATTTCCGTAACTCGATTCAAATTGACAATGAAACTACGTTGAACTCTTGAGAATCCACATGTCGCTAAACGTTGTTCAAGTTGATCTAAAGATTGCTTGATTGAATACGTTTGATTCTTAGTCACCAAAAGAATCTGTTTGTTGGAAGACGTTATGTAAATGATGTCACTGTAACTTAACACATGAGCCTTTTCATTGGACCATACGGTGATTTTTTCACTGGCACAGGCTGCAGGTGCAATTAATTTTTCGCGCTTTACAAGCCGATTATAGGCTCTTTGGATATCAATCGGATTAAAGGGCTTAAGGATATAATCCAAAGCATTTAATTTAAAAGCTTCTAAGGCAAACTGATCATAGGCTGTTGAGAAGACAAAGTTAAGATCAGGTTGATGAATCAAAGCTTGCTTAGCCAAATCTGTTCCTTTACCATCCAAGAGTTCAATATCAAAGAATGCCCCTGAAAAAGGAATTGATTTTAGTAAGGTCAATGCATTTTCGCAAGAAGCCGCTTCAAAGATCGTAATCGCAGAATTCAATTCTAACAACAAGTGTTTTAGTTCATTGCGGGAAATGCGTTCATCATCCACCACTAAGAGTTTCATGATTTCATCTCCGAAGATGGAATACGCATCTTGATTAAGGTAGATTCATGAGGCTTGGTTTCGATTACCAAACCTTTATGATTGGGATAAATGCTTTTGAGTCGATTATGAATGTTGGCTAATCCGATTTTTTCGCGATCAGAGGTATTTGAATAGAGTCGCTCAATGATTGAGGCATCCATACCTCCCCCATCATCCCAAACTTCAATGTTTAACTTATCTTTGACTTTAGCAATGGTCAATTTTAAATGCAAGATGTCTTTTTTCATCCCATGTTTAATGCTGTTTTCAATCAGAGGTTGAATGATGAAGTTAGGGACTTCCCATTTAAGTTTAGGGTCACATAGGATCTGGATATCCAAACGATCCTCAAAGCGAGCCTTTTCGATTTCTATGTAGGATAAAACATGCTCAACTTCACTTTGAATATCGATCAGTTCTTTTTGAGAACTCAAGGTATTTCTAAAATAGGAGGCCAACGCAATGATCAACTGTCTGGCACGATCAGGATTTTCTCGGCTGGTTGCGGCAATCGTATTCAATGCATTGAAAAGAAAATGAGGATTGATTTGAGAATGAAGGGCTTTGAGCTCTGCTTTTTGAACCAGTTTACGCTGATTCTCGATTTCAGACAATTCAAGTTGAGTCGAGAGTAAGCGCGATAAACCTTCAGTAAATTCTAAGGTAGTTTTTGAACTTTCTTGATAGTTCTTATCACAGATGATGATGGATCCAACCACGATATTGTTCCGTATGATTGGAGTAACAAAGATACGTTTATTCGCATGTTTTAAATGAACTTCCGCAATTTCCTTCTTTGAGAGTTGTTTACTGACCCCATTAAACGATGTCTCTTTGACCCATGGTTTCCAAGATCCTATGATTTCTTGGCCGATCTCATCATTTCCATCTTCAGCGATGACTTTATCTAAAGTCGTGATCATGACGAAGTCACTTTCAGATTCGACGCGTACGATACGGGCAACTTCATGCATATCTTTTTCAGATTCTAAACCCTTTTGCGTATAGATCGAGGTCACTTTAGCGATATCAAAAGCCAATTTTAATTGCTTGGCTGATTGGGCATCAATACTGCGTTGAACTGAGAAAATTGCCTGAATAAATATAACAGAGCCTAAGGCATTAAGAAAGATCATTGGTATCGCTATGATCTTAACCAATTCAACCGCCGCATCAAATGGTCTCGCAACAATTAGAATGATGATCATCTGTAAGATCTCTGCGACAAAGGTTGTCCCATAGATCCAAGCATATTTGTTTTTTGATGAACGAATACGAATATACATCAGTCCGCCTAATATACCTTCAACCAAAGTCGATAAGCCACAAGACAAGGCTGTAAAACCGCCTAAATCATATAGAAAACGATGTCCTCCCGCAATGAGTCCTGAAAACAAACCAACCCAAGGACCTCCTAATAAACCACCGGTAATGACCCCAATAACACGTGTATTGACGATTGCCCCATTGATGTTGATGCCCATATAGGTCGATAAGATCCCTAATCCACCAAACACCAAAGATAAGATAATGATGTCTTTCCATGATCTTTCATGACGAAAAAGAGTTTCACGGAAGAACTGGATCCGCGGGATCACATTGCCCATAATCAACAGAATGGCAATATTTAAGATAATGTTGTTGAATATATTTTCGAACATAATAAATTCATTTTATCATAAAAAGCGCTTTCATTTATGTTCTTCATCTCAAACATAAATAAAGCGTCTGATGAACCAGACGCTGAATTAATCGATAAGACATGTTAACCTAATATGCCTAAGAATGCCCCTAAGATCGATAAACCAATCAAGATCCAAACCATCTTGGTTGACGTCATTTTCTTTATGTCCAAAGCCCAAAAGTCATGACCACCACTAATAACGGTAAGAGATTAGGTAAGATCTTATTGAAGATGTCTTGAAGTTTAGTAACCGATTCACCGATCGTAAAAGTTACTGGAACCATCACTTTAACATTGGATGCGATTAGTGCTCCTAATACGCGGCTATCGCCCCAAATATCGTCTTAGGTAAGACCATCAAGATCGAATCTCCTAATCCAGCAAAAGGTCCCATCAAAGAAGTACGAATCGAGGAAGCTGCTTCTATGTCTTCCGCTTTACCGTTTTCTTCTACAGCCAAAGCTTCTGGATTATCAGAGTGGATCTTCTGTAAGCTTGGACCTACCGCATAAACAACACTGGCTGCTTGCATAGATTCATAATTGAAACACATCTGTTGGGTAAACAACCAACGATTACGTGCCTTATTGACATCTTTTTTAGAGAGTACGTTATAAGCTTGAACTTCAGGTGTAGAAATGATTTCATTAGGGAATTCATCTTTGTGTTCTTTTTCGTTTTTAACATAAATGAGATAGGCAACTATTTAATTGTATGAGTCCAACTGTCCTTTTTACAGACAAACGAACTAAAGATTTCTGATGTGGCATCGATGGTGTATTGGATCACCATATGACCTGTATTGGCATTAGGCTCAGCTTCACTGTCCCCAATGGAAAGAGCTTGATCCGAAAACAATTCTTGACTGGCTTGACTAAACAAAGATGAACAATTGGTTTCATCTTTGCTTCTTTCGGATTTAACCACATAACCCACGAAATATGGAATAAATATTGCAGCTAAAATCGCAATGATGACGATGGTGATCAATAATTCAATCAATGTAAATCCTTTTCTGCAAACGCGCATCATATTCCCCTCGTTAACACAAAAAGTGTGAATAAAATATATCTTTCTAATTAGAAATATGTCTACATAAACAAAATTTCAAAATCATGTTTACCATTTCACTTTGATAATCAGACTTCTCCCTGCTTAATTATAACTATTATAACCCTTCGTGAATTGAAGCACAAATGTTTTATTAGTCCTGTGTTGAATATGCCCATTAAGAGAGGTTAACTTAACTAACCATGATTGCCCTTAATGAAGTAAAATAGAAAGTAGAGGATGAACTATGAAAAGCATCATGTGGACATACATCAATGAAGAAAAAGCCGTTCTAACCCAACTCATGCAATCTCAAAAGATTACTGAGACCGTATCTTTGATTCCTTTGGAAATCACAAAAAACCTTCTTTTTATCTCATCAGGCAGTTCACACAACATTGTCCGTTGCGCTAAGAATTTTATAGAAAGATATGGCGTTACAAATGTAACTACCCTTTATCCTTATGAATTCATGAAGGAAAATAGAATGGTTTTAAAATACCCTCTTGAAGATACACTTGTGGTTGGAATTTCGCAAACCGGAACAAGTGCTGGTCCATACGAATGTTTAACTAAGGCAAAAGAAATCGGGTATCAGATTTTAACGCTTACAGAACGTCCTGAAACCCCTATCGCCAACATTGGTGATTGGACCATTAACTTTGAATGCGGAGAAGAAGCATGTAACGCAAAAACCAAAGGCTATAGTGCATCCTTACTGCTGCTTCATTTGATTGCGATTGAATTGGGCAAACGAAAAGAAATCGTAGAATACGGCACTGCTTTAGCCTTGCGTAAAGAGTTACAGGAAAGTATCGATGAGATTCCTTCTGTGATCGATAAGACTCTTGCATGGGCGAAAAAACATCGTAAGTGGGCTAAAGCACCTTACTTTATGGTATTAGGTCATGACGATAATACAGGCACAGCCATGGAAGGTGCACTTAAACTTCTAGAGACAGTGTTAGTTCCTGGTATCGGTTCTGATATTGATGAATATGCCCATGGGAATCATCGTTTACTTGAAGATAAAAGTTACGTCATCTTGATACACAGCCAAGGGAATCTTTCTGAAAAGATGAGAAAAACGGTTGAATACATGCGTTTAAAGACTCCCAATCGTTTGGTGATTCGATCAACAGAAGCACTTGATAAGAGTAAAGACGAGATTACGCTTAAACCTAAACGTTTGACCAATTCTTGCTTAACAACGGTTGTGGTATTTCAGGTTTTAGCTGTTTTGTTACCTGAACTATTGAAACATGATCCTAATGTAGAAAAGAATGAAGATTATATCGCAAAACTAAAAAGCAGGACTTATTAAACCTAACTAGAATGAAAAACCTTTCGCCAAACTTGTGCGAAAGGTTTTCTCTTTATATTAAACAACGCTATGGTTTTATAAACAATCTCTCTGAATCGATGTTTGGATTCTTTACTTTTGAGTTGCGACAACTTTTATGTCATCCAGATAATAACGGGTCAAGCCTTCAAAAGCAGAATCTGTTCCAATCAATAGGTAGACTGAACCATCTGCAGAGGTTGTAATTTCAACTTCTACACTGAGTTCTTTTATGATATAACCTGCAGCACTGCCATCAGGCTTAGCCATGTTGGATATTACTTTTACAAGATCTGAGCCTTCAGATTGATTGCCTTTATCGATGTTGAGACGATATACTTTCTGATCATCAAGTTCAATTTCTGGTTTTTGATTGGCTACACCTGCTTTAACGTAGACACTTTCTGCGGGTGATCCACCTACCCCAATTGATCCTGCATCTTCATTGGTTGCCAACTTAAATGTGATTTTGAGTTTATAGGTCAGTGAACTTTTTAATCCTGTAAGTTTCTTAAAATAACCCATAAACAAATCATCGCTTCTGTTTTGTGCACTGATAAAAAGACCTTGGGAGGTATTAGTCCCGACAGGTACCAATTCACGTCCAAAAGTCATCTCATAAGTTTCCAGATCATTTCCATCATCATGATAATCCGCAAAGATTTCTTCAAAGCCTTCTAGATCTTGATTAAAATCAAACATCCATTCTTTCTTATCTTTGGGGCTCACACATCCATTTAAGATCAGCGCAAGACTCAATACCGTTAATATTTTTTTCATAGTGTCCTCTAGTCCATCTTAACAAACTCTATATTAAGATTATCTTAAGAACTATTTAAGTCCTGTCAATTTCAGTGAGATGTCATAAACTTCTTGTCCAAGTGTACGATTGAGTGCATGTTTAGCAGGAATCTCTTCTAGGGTCAAATGATAGAACTTCCCACTTGTGCTTTGTAGCGTAGGTTCAGCCACAAGATAATAAATGGCTTTACCTGAAATCACAGGATCTCTTAACAACGGTTTGATCATCAGTTTAGAAAACATCCGATAGAGCCAACCATTATTGCTTCCAATGTTTGTTTTAACATCACCTGGATGCATCGCATTGATCGTTACACCTGTTCCTATAAGCTGATCATTGAGTTCCCACACACACATCAACTGTGCTGTTTTTGAAGCACCATAACCTCGTAAACCGGTGTAATGACGCTTCTTCCAATCTAGGTCATGAATGTCTAAGCCATTAAAACGATGGCCTTCAGAATTGATCTGTAAGATGCGAGAAGGAGCACTGTCTTTCAGAGTTTTTAGTAGAAGTTGAGTAAACAAAAAAGAGGCCAAATGATTAACACAAAAAACAGTCTCATGACCTTCTGGGGTATAGGTTGCCTTGGTTGAATGTAAACCTGCACAATTGATCAACACATCGATACGGGATGACATAGACTGAATCTGAGCAGCAGCTTTACGAACATCATCAAGAATCCTAAAATCTGCGATGACAACTTCTACAGATACTGAATATGTATCCATAAGTTCTTTTTGTATTTCATATGCTCGATACGCATTACGAGCCACCATGATCAGTGAAGCTTGACCTTTCGCCAAAGCTTTAGCGGCTTCAAGACCTACACCTGAAGTTGCCCCTGTGATCACACATACCTTGCCTTTCATGGAAGCCTGTGTTTCTTTCTGTTGGGCGTTTTTATTTTGCAGAAACATCAATTCATCTGGAAGTTTCATAAGTTACATTTAACCAAAATACTTCGATAAGAATTTTCGATAAGTTTTCTTAAAGTAAGGAATATTGTTGAAGATATCGCCCCAAAGATCATAATAATCTCTCTGTTCAATGATTCGGCCATCTTCACCTAAAGTAAGTCTTGTACATCCATAAAGCGGGGTTGTCGGTGATTTCTTAAATGACATGGTCATGACCCATTCCATACTGATAACATGATCCTGTTTAACGACATTGGTAAGATCCATATGTAAAGATTCACAACGTTTTGTGAGTCGATTACACATTTCAACAAATTGCTCAATGCCTTCTATTCTTTGAATTGAATCTTGAAATATAATGTTGGGATGATAATACGGAAAGATGTGTGACCAATCTGGCTTCCCATGCGTATTGTATGTTTTTGACCATAAATGTTGAACGGATTGAGCTGTCAATTCTTCTAAAACAGGAAGTGTTACGGCTTCATTTTGTTGATCGCGACGGATAGACAATTCAGATTCTAGTGCGATACTTTCCTCATGATCTGTCATGTCACTTTGCCTTGCCTTTTCTTGAGTTTCTTCAAATCTTTGTCGACGGCATCTGCTGCCAATTTACCTGTTAATATTGCAACCGGAACACCCGCTGGATTAAATGTAAATTGACCAGCTTGTTTGATGGATGCAACAGGCGTTAATACAGCTTTACTGACTTTAAGAAATTTATATTCTACTGGGAAAGGATGATTCCCAAATGACCAACCTGTTACTGAACCATCCGTACTAAAAGTCCTGGATTGGATCGTCAATGGGGTCGCAACAAGCGTTTTTGTAATCGATGATTTAAAATTCAACCAATACTCATCGTTAAAAAACTCGATGATGGCTTCTGTTATAAACTGTTTGAATTCTTCATAAAAACCAAGATCTGCGATGTGTTTGGTCAAGTCAAAATCAAACAAGGTTGATACGATTAATCCGGTTTCACCCTTTGGTGACAATGATGCATCTCGTAAAGCAGGAATCGATATTTCAAAGGTATTATACTCGATGTACTTTTTGATCCAATCAAACAAGACTTTTTTATCTGTGCTGAATTTCTTCTGATCATCTTGGATTTCAGATAACTTAACGTTTGATAAACCTTCTAATCTCTTGGTGTAGAAACAATGAGGACCACTGAATTCTCTATAGGTTTCTAAGGGTTGATTCACTAAAATAACCAGTGAAAGGATGGAGTCTGCCCCTTTCATTACTTTAAATAGTGCTTTCTTTTCATTAACTTTTTGACGTACAGAATCATTTGAAATGGATTCTGTTTGAAGCACTTTATAAAAAGCGTTGGTATCTCCGGTCCAAATCATTTGCTGATATCCAAAGACTTGCCCATCTTGTGTCATCATTTCTTTTTTATCTGAGTCAATGGACATCACTTGGGTATTGGTGAGTATGATCCCATCTTGTTGTTTAATCAACTCACTCAGTTTATCTACGATGACTTGAGTAGAACCTTTAGGATAATGATACTGTAAGTAAAGAGTAAAATAAGACAACGCAAAGAATGTAGGAGTATCGGTAAAGAAATGCTGAGCAATGATATGAATCAATGCTTTGTTTTGCGTTTTCTTACTCAAATAATCATTGACAGGTTCAAACATCTTCATGGCTTTATTCATGTTGATGATAAACTTACCCATCCAAGGCAATAACACTTTACCTAAGTATTTCATATCATAAGGTTTAGACATAAATAAAGGATTATCGATTCCATACAAAACATCCATATATTTCATAACCCTTTTTACGTCAAAAAAGATTTCATCAATATCTTTCTTCTCATTAGGATACAACTCTTTTAGTAAAGACCCATATTCATCTATGCTAGATTCATCTTTTAAAAGGATAGATTTAGATCCAACCGCCATCTTTACTGGATTGGACAGGAATTCTATGTCTACACCCAATTGTTTCATCATAGAAAAAACGATACCTGAATCTATTATTCCTCGTGCTCCTTTATCTATGATGTGTCCATCCAACTTAAAAGCACCTAAAAGACCACCGCATTCAGGTTCTTTTTCAACCAACAATACTCGATGTTTTTCTTTGCTTAAATAGGCAGAAGCCGTCAAGCCAGCAATCCCAGCCCCTACGACAATGACATCATAATCGGATGTTCTCATAGCCCCCCTCATAGAAGGATTATTCATAATGATATGGTATTCATGACAAACTTGTAACAGATTTATGATACTCGAATAACCAAGTAAATATATTTTTTATTATACAACAACCCACTAATTTTGCGAAATCAATATCACCATCTGCTACGCCTTTAGTAAACCCATAGTCGTCAGATTGAACCAGATATTTCTTGTATGATCTCGCTTTCTATATGGTTTAATTATAGCACTCAAGAACTATGACAAAAACGTTATTGCCATACAAATGGTAATAAAAAAGATCTCAATTCATGAGATCTTACGTGGTTTTTTGGTTACAAATATTACCCAGTTTAGTCATTAAGTCCTTTTCCGTCTAGTATTTGCTGAACAACTTTCTCAATTCTGTCTTCTCTGGTTTTTGTGTGTTTGGGTTGGGCAAAGTAAAATAGATATGCTCTTTGTCTTCCTGGGGTTAAAGCCTCAAATGCTGCCTTTAAAATAGGGTTCGAATAAAATTTAAGCGTCAATTCTTCAGGAACTTGATACTCTGTGTGTTCCTTAAATGTTACTTCTAAACCAGCTCTTTCAACCTCAATTGCGTCTTTGACAGTTGCTTTGATGTCTGTTTCAAGTGCTACTATTTCAGCTAGATTCGTAAATCTAATTTGACGAGCTGCTTGCACATTAGCGGTTTGTTGAATCAAAATTCCTTTTGGATCTTTAAGCAAGACCCCTTTCATAAACAGCAAGGCACAATACTCTTTAAACCCATGGATCAAAACGATATTGGATCCTTCAAGTGTGTAACAAGGTTGTCCCCACTTCAATTCTTCTGTAAGTTGACATTCCAATAAGATTTCTCTTAGTTTTACAAACTCATCATGCCACTTGGTTGCGCGATTCATAAAACCATTGACTTTAGGATTTATAAGATTATTGGTCATTTCTGTGTCACCCTTTCAAAAAGATCGTTATTGAGAAAATTACTATAACTCAATATTTCAATTTAAATTATCGACTCTTTAAAGTCATAAGTCCATTGAGATGATTCATAGTCCAACAAATATTTACCTTATTTATAATCAAACTTATTTATTTTATAACTCAATTTGACGAGCTTGCTCAAGGATATCTGGTGGTACTCCTGGGCCAAAATAAAAATTCATATTTTTAAGTGCACTTTCCCAATCGGCTCTACTTAACGAACTTAGAGTACAGTTTTCACAACTAATCCTTCCTGGTCGCAAATAGAAATTCTGCCTAATTGGTCGATTACAATCATCACAAATCAAATCGGTCCTAAGCATGTATCCTTTTAGTGCTGCTTCTCTACGATACCAACCCATCATGGACTTGATGAGTTGATTGGCTGAAGCCTTTCCATAATACCCAACCAGTTCCATTGGAGCACTATAAGAGATTGATACTTGAACATATGATGCGATATTAACTTGAACCAAGCCTTTTTTTGCACCAACTCCAAACAATCCAGATTTTGGTGCTTCAAGTAACTTCCCATCTTTGATAAACTCATTGGGATGAATCTCTAAAACGCCTTTAAGCACATCATTTACCGGTAACCAGGTCCTGATTTCTATGCTTCGTTGATTTCCTTTTTGGATAACGGTTTTAACGATATCTCTCGCATTTTTGGGCAACTTGCTTTCTGCCAATTGAAAGGCTAAGTCTTCGCTTTTTCCTTTTTCTTTTATGGTTCTATAGTCTTTTCCCGACATTGAATATTCAATTACAAGCACATGATCTTTTGGGACTTGTTTTTTCAAATGTTTTAATGCTTCATAATGGTCCAAACCTGTAGCAGTGATTCTTTCTAGAAATTTACTCATGTTGAACTCCTTCACGTTGTTTGTGAGTCATCTTTGTCATCCACATTATTTATCACAACCAAAAATTCACAGTTATCCTCTCTATCCTCGCCAAGAACCAATTCCATCCCACTCTCTTTCAACAAATCGTGTATTACATCCGTATTGTCCTGCTTGAGTAAGCACTTTAATCATCAACTGCATTCCACCAACATGATTAAGTTTAGTTCCTATGTGTTTAATAGATTTGAGCGTTGTTTTATATGCTTCTGGGTTAACGTTATATTCTTTATTGGATTTTCGATCAACATCAACCAATAGTTTTGCGATTTCTTCGATCATCGCAAACTCTGCATAATTGCTGATGATATCAGATAATTGTTCTTCTAATTGTGCAGATTGATTTATCGTGTTTGTGACCTCAGCTACTACTGGTTTGATTTCCACTTTCTTTGGGAATTTGGTCAATGATTCTAGCGACACTATCCTAACACTTTCTGATCCAGCACCAGATGAAGCTTGTAGTGCCGTGCGTGCGATTTCTATCATAGAATCAAGTTGACCACGTTCAGCAAGCCTTCCTAGTGCCTTAGCAGCGTAGTACCGAACTGAATCATTTGGGTCAGTATTCAGTGTTCTAACCAAGACGAGCACAGCACTCTCATCACCAATATCACCTAAGGCTATTGCCAAAGAAGAACGCGTAGACTCGCTCCCTTTTTCATAGTTGGATTGATGAGAAAGAAATGCAATAAAGGGTTCAATAACCCGCTTATCTTTCAATTGAGATAAAGCATATATAGTGGCAGATGGTTGATCAATATTGTCATCTCTCATAATGTAGGATTTCAGAACATTCAGTAAAGGTTCCACCGCTTTAGGATCTCCAAAAGAAGCCAAAGCTTTTGAGAATTCACGCGTAGTCGCTCCATGTTGAATAGCACTAATCAATGGATCAATGGCACGCGGATTATTGGTTTCTTGAAGTGCCCATGCAACTTCACCGAGATGTAAAGTCGCTGGATTATGCAACAACCCTATCAATGCATCTGTTACATGATCTTTTTTAACTCTAGCTAAAGCAAAAGCTGAACTTCTAACAACTGTTTCATCTGGAGAATTCAGTGATGACAAAAGTCGTTCAATCATCGCAGGGGGTAGTTTGTCTCCTTGGTTTTGAATTACATACCCTGCTAAGATTCTGATATCCATTTTTTGTTTATAGTCCAAGTTTTCTAGATTGCCTGTTATTGCGTTCACCAGTGGTTCTATGGCTACATCTCCACAATTGTGTAATAATTTATTGGCAATGAAACTAGCATTCATATCAGAATTTTTCAATTTTGATTGAAGTTTTGGATCCAACTTAGATAAGGGTCGCAAAGAATCGCATCTTACTTTTATCAACATTTCCGCAAATTGGCTGTATGCAATTTTATCAATATCTTTCATCTCATCTAATGCTTGTGCAGCTTCATTACGAGTATCTAAATCTCTTCTGTCCATTAATGCTTTGGCTAATCCTTTGATGTCTTTGTTCTTAGCCATCTTCTTAACGTTGAGTTTAAAGAATCCCATGTCGCGCCTCTTTCACAGACGAGTCCCAAACAATTATAAAACTCATTGTCTGTTCTATCATAATTATACGCTTAATTAACAAAAACGATGAGGTTGAATAAAGTTCAAAGTCATTGAATAATGATGCATTGAAAAAGCAAATTCTAAATGTCTAAAAACTGAATTTAGTGACAAACTCAATTGCTAATCCTTTTTAAGTTTTACATCTTTGTATTCTTCAAGATTGAAACGTGAATATCTATTTTTTCCTGCTTTTTTCGCTTTATACATCGCAAAATCTGCATACTCTATGATCTCATAAATCTCATTGGTATCTTGACCATATACTGCCATCCCACAACTCAATGAAAATACCAAGGTGTGATGATCGATTACAACTGGTTCATTGATGATGTGTCGTTTAATAAGCTCCCAATAGGATTCTAGATCTGAGGGTTCAACGGATTTCAATCCATAAATAAATACTCCAAACTCATCACCAGCTATCCTTAGTTTCGCTGAATTTGGAAGAGGCATATTCTTAAGTCGATTGGCAAATTCTATTAAGAAATCATCTCCAGTTTGATGACCATAAGTATCATTGATCGATTTAAAATCATCCATATCAATAAACATGAATACACCTAGTTTATCTTGATGTTGTCTGATTTGATATTCGATCTCGGACCGATATTGATAGCGACTTACCAGTCCAGTAAGCGGATCTTTTACTAAACGATTGCTGAGCTCTTTATTTAACACACTCAGTTTTGCATTTGATTTCTCAAGCATTCTTTTTGTGTTGACCAATTCATTATTAAGCAATTGAATCTCTTCAAACAGAAAACGAGTTGATTCTGGATTATGAAATCCTTGTTTCTGATCATTACCTTGTAACAAGAACATAAATCGAGAAATCAGTTTTCGCATCTGTTCGTTATCGAAAGGATCAAGACAGAATTGATCATCTACAGCGAAAATGTAGACGCCATTATTAGACTTGATACCATAAAGATTTAATTTTGATTGAACATTTAGTAATGGTTGATGATCAAGATTAATCAATAGACTCGAGTCACTTGAGCATTCCATGATCGTACTTAGGATTGATTCACGCTGGAGAGCCTCAAAAACATCTTGTAACTTATTGATACTTTCGTCTATTAATGAAACTGGACTACACCATTTGATTTCTATGATTGTTCCATCTAAATCTAACAACACTAAAAACGTTTTCATTGTCTTCCTTTTTTAAGGACGATGTTTTCTTTTGCCCACTCAATCAATTGAGTAGCATTTTGAGTTGAAATATCAACATTCCACTTCTTCCAAAGCTCATTTGTTGAAATGAAAGCACGGCCACCAACTGCTACTTTTAGATCTGGAAATTTTTCTTGTATACCTAAAACAATATCATGGCACAATTCTAAGTGTTGAGGCATGGTTACAGACAATCCAATGAAATCAGGTTTATTTTCTGAGATAGATTTTAATATGGCTTCTTTAGGAACTGCAGCACCTAAATAAATGCTATCCCAGCCATGATATTCAAAAAGATCTGAGAGCATTCTTATGCCCATTTCATGAAGTTCACTACCGACACAACAGGTTAAAATCTTGCATCCATTTCGTGGTTGCTCAAAAATGATCGGATAAAATTGGGAAAGTGCGGTTTGCGTGGTAGATGTACAATAATGTTCTTTATCTACAGACATTACATTTTGATGCCATAAATCACCAACTTCAATCATAACTTCTTGAAGTATTTTTTGAAAGACATCATCTATTGTGATGTCAGATTTTGATAAATCTCTAACCAAACTGATGGCTGCTCGAGTATCACTTTTAATGAGATAATTAAGATATTCTTTCCTTATAGCTTGATACTGATCATTGTTTTGATACAGTTTGGCTTGTTCTTGATGAAGCTCTTTGCCTAAAGTTTCTATCCCTTTATTGATAATGGTTACCCTTCTTTTAGAAGCATCTGCAGAATCAGTATCCGAGGATACTTTTGCCAAGATCTGAAAATGCTCTTTGAGACGATGATGTGTTTGTAACCGAGGATCTTCACTACTTTTTGACAAATTACAAAGGAGTTTATACAACCATTTTGTATACTCGATGAATATTTTTTCATCATCAAATTTCACAGCTACATCCAAATAACTTAAGTTATACAAGATGTCTTCATACATCAGTCTTCTCTGGCGTTCAGTATAAGTATTCGCCATTTCTTGATCCAACTCAAATTGCATTTTAAATGCTTTTTCAGCAAGCATGTTTGATTGATCATTACTTATCCTAAGCAGTGAACTCATTTTGCTCTCCTTTAAGGTGTTATCGACCTAAAAACCTTTATTTAACTAGAATTTAACTATTTAGTTGTCATTATTTTCGAATATAGAAAAACATATTCTTATGTTAAAAAGTGTTCATAACTGCAAGCACATCCTAGCAAGAATTGACCATAAAGTCAACTTTGGTAGTGACTTAAAAGCGGGTATAGTTGTTAAATTTGTGACCCTAATAGTATAGAAATCTGGTTAGATCATCCTGTAAAACAAGGATTTGATTTGCATATGATATTCTTTGTAATGTTTTACGATTTTATAAACCATCATCACAAAAACAGTCAAGGAAAGTCAAGAACACTATGCTACACTTGTCTTAGGTCCTCATGAGTCAACAGGAAAATTTTAGCGCGATCCGTAAAGTACAAGAGTACTTACAAGCTCATCTCAACGAAAGAATCACCCTACAGTCCTTGGCTAAGGTAAGTGGGTATTCGCCTTATCACTGTGCCCATTTGTTTAAAGCAACATTAGGCATGGGTCCTTTGACTTATCTGCGTAAGTTAAGGTTGACTCAGGCATCCTTAAGAATTCGGGATCATCAAGATCCGATCTTGACCATTGCTTTTGATTTTCAATTTGATTCTCATGAAGGATTTACACGTGCCTTTTCACGACAATTTGGGATGAGTCCCAAAACTTATCGCAAAAATTCTCCTCCTATTTCTCATTTTCATCCATTCCTGTTACCTAAAGAACCACAAGGAGCACCATCTATGAAACCAAACCAAACCGTATTTGTCCATGCCATTGAAAGACCAACTCGTAAAGCCATTGTTTGTCGAGGTAAGAAAGCAGAAGATTACTTTGAATACTGTGAAGAAGTCAGTGGTGATGTATGGGGCATCTTGTCTTCGGTTAAAGAAGCACTCAATGAACCCATGGGCATGTGGCTTCCACCTTTGTTGATCAAACCAGGGACTTCCTTATATGTCCAAGGCGTTGAAGTACCACTGGATTATGATAAACCTTTACCAGAAGGCTTTGAAATGATGGATCTTGAACCTTGTTTATACCTTTTCTTTCAAGGTGAACCCTACAATGATGATGATTACCAAGAAGCCATCTCGCAAATCTGGGATGCGATCGATGCATATCAACCTGAAACATTTGGATTCAAGTTTGATCCTACAAAAGGACCACGCATTCAACTTGAGCCTAGAGGTGAACGAGGTTATATTGAAGCAAAACCTGTTATAAAACTATAAATAAAAATCCTTCGCAAGAAGGATTTTTATGCAGACTGATGACAATTGCACCTTTTATAAGAGGTGCTTTTCTTTTGGGTATAAAAAAACAGCGAAATCGCTGTTTGAGAGAGAAATATTGAAGTTTTAG
>WSYG01000022.1:23701-27545 GCA_009773735.1 Erysipelotrichaceae bacterium | reverse complement strand
TTGACCCCGTCTTGAGGCAAGGCATGGGCCAAGGCCACATCTTCCCCAATGACAATATACGGACCATAGCGATGAACACCTGCAATCATTGCTTCCACATAACTCGTATCGACCGTGTTTTCTAAAAGTAAAGGTTGTGTAGCTACGGTGATCGCATTCTCCCATGAATCCATTCTATCAACGATTTTAATTCGATGTTCAAACAAAACATCCACCAAGCGAATACTGTTTTCTTTAATGTTGTTTTCACAACTATGAGTTGGGTTGAATAACTGAGATAAATCTTTCTTAACCTTTTCATAACTATCTGAAGTTACATAATTCGATACGATTCCCAATACAGTATCTAAAGTGATTCCATTTTGAATCTTCTTAACTTGATCGTTTTTTACGATACGAGACAAGATTCTTAATCGATCATCTTCAGTTATGATTGGTTTTACTTTAATGACTGGTATAGGTGCATTCAGATCTACAGTTGAAATAATAAAATCACACTCGTCTAGATAAGGTTTCATCCCATCGATTCCAACAATGGCCATGATCTTTAGATTAGGATGAAGCGCTTCAATTTCACCTCTTAAGATCGAAGCTGTTGATATCCCATTTGGACAAACAATCAAGACTTGAAAGTTTCGTTGTAAATGATTCTTTTTATGGAGGTACCCTCCTAAATGCATGGTGATATACGCAATTTCAAAATCAGGAATCGGCATTTTTAGACTGTCTTTTAAAACTTTTGAAGCTTTGACTGTCAGTTCAAATAAATCCGAATAGGAAGCCATAATATCCGCCATTAAAGGATTTCCAATTTGAATCCCAAATTTATACCGATAAATTGACATCGATAAATGATTCGCAATCAGTGAGATCAGTTGATCTCGATCATCAAATTCTAAACAAGCCAAGATTTCAAATTCTTTGACCAATTGACTCGCAACTGTATATAAAAATGGCTTTTCATTTTTAGCATCATAGATTGTATTGATTTGAACTCGAGATCCCAATAAATGCATGGCGATGTAGATCTGTTCGTACTCTGGAAGCTCCGATAATAAACTTTCAACCATTTGAAATTCCTTGGTTTGTAAGATGTCTTTTGCATCGATATCCGATAAATCAATGTGACCATTACGTTTCGTAATGACATAGATAAGGGTCGCTAAAGATAAAATCATCCCTTCAACATAGGTCGTATCTAATTGATTTTCTATGTTTTGTAGGATTTTGACATAATGATCAATCGATTCTCGATTATAGAATGGCAAAGCATCTAACGTTGATAATTGGTTGTTTTCAAGTAATGATATCAAGGGGGAAAAATAATATAAGAAAACCGCTCTTTGCTGAAAAATAGCCCCTTTGACTTCATAGCCCTTTTGCGTTTCGAAGGTAAGATTTAAACCATATCGTGCGAGTTTTTCTCTCACTATTTTAAGATCATTAAACATCGTGTTTCTACTGATAGAACACAAATGGCTCAAATGCTCAACAAAAATAGTGTGACCAGAACTCAATAATGCACAGATTTGTATACGATGTCTTTCTTTGGGAGACAATACATAATAAGCTGTATTTTCACTGCTTTTTAGTAGGTCTTTTATTTTCTCACTTTGGATCTTGGTGACATAAACCCCACGATTACGCTCAACCAGGATCGCAGAAACATATTGAGTTAAAAGCCAATCGTTGATTTTATTTAGGTCATAATACACCGACCTGACACTGACATTAAAAAAACGAGAGATTTCTTGAATAGAGAGTGTATCCTCAGAGTCAGCCAAATAACGTAGTATTGCGACACATCGCGAATCTAATTGCCAAAAGCTCATAGTTTACCTCAATCTCTATGATAACAAAAAACCACTAAAAATTAAGTATCAATCTTGCAACTCAACAGTGCAATTTTTATGTTTAGACATTATTATTTATGGCGTTACTCAGTAAATAAGGACCTGAACGTTTAGAAACGCTTATATCAACAGGAGATTTCGTGTTTTAACCTCAAGTTTAGTAAAGGATAGAATGGAGTCTTTTGTACGATGGAGGAAAACCATGAGCTTTTCTTGGTCATCCATCCCGATAAAGCGTCGCATAAAGATATAAAGAGCTAAGTATCGGTTGAGATACTTCGTGGAAACACCGCGGTAATGACGATAAAGTTGCTTAAATCCGGAATGCATATTATTGACAGTATTGAGATGAATCACCTTAGTATACTCATGATGATCTGATACGACCATACTGGGCAGTTGTTTCTGTTTGATCAAGTCATAGTTTGAGAATAACCCGTCATTGATAAAGAGCGATTTCTCCTTGATTACGGATCCAAAGACGTCAATCACTTCCTGTGACGTCGGTTTAGCACGGTTGACACAGTGTGCTATTTCAGCACCCAAACGATTGGAACCCATAAAGATGCACAGTTTTTCTTTAGATAAACCTCGTTTCTTGGCCGATTCACCGTGTCTACGCGCCTTTCTTCTGGTGATCCGTTTAATTCCCTTAGCCCCAGCCCCATCTGAAACGTAAGTCTTATCCATTTCTATGATGCCTTCTAGGCTTTGAGAGTCTTGAATGAGCTGGGTTTGTAGGCAAAGAAGAAACTTATGACGCATATGAAAGACGGTATCCGCACTACAGTTGATTTTAGCGGCAGTATCAAGCAGTGAAACAGCGTTCAATGTATCCAAGATGACGGTAGACCAACTGGCTTCACTCTGATGGGAGTCAACTCTTAGCTTACCCAAGGTATGGACAAACTTATGATTACACTGTTGACACTGAACCCTTTGTTTCCCATTCAAGAAGCCTTTCCTGATGATCTTTGGTTCCTCAACTCCACAATATGGACAGATCGAGTAATGGGTGCTTTGAACCACGTCATTGAATTCAATGAAATCCATGATTTCCTTAATCAATCTTTCCTTTTGGAAGTCGGTCAGTCGGTCTATGTATGACGTTAGTGCTGTTTGATTCATGGTTACCCTTTGGTTTGGGTTCATTGTAGTCTCTAATTCATCACTGATTTTCTACTTGTCCGTTTTTAGGTCCTCATTTACTGAGTAACACCAAATTATTTGAAAATATCTCTTGGAACAACGTAATTTCGTTCATTTCTGTGCTCATATTCGTTATTAACCTTCGTTGTAAAATAGTGTACTGTTTCATCTTTAAAAACAGGATAGGGAGGTAGCCTAACTTGTACATAATGTCGAGGAACAACAATGTGAACTTTATAGTTGAGCAGATCAAATGTTTTGTAGAAATCATATTTCTGCATTTTTAGGGGCTTTTTCCAGCTTTCACGCATACAGTGAAATACATGACTCATATACTGTAAAGGTGATATGTTCCTTTGTGAAGCTTTTACCACTCCTTCAATTCTTGTAGTGATTTCTTCAACAGACCAATCTGTCGTTACAACTAATATTTCAGCAATCCTTTTTGCGGCCTCGATTACTCCTTCATCATCAAGATATTTAGGGAATGAATAATTGCGAAATCGCTCCATAAAAGCTGCCTTCATATCTTTTCCGATATCTTGAATATCAAACCAAGAATCATCATATCCTAACAAGGTATTAATGAAGATAGATTTCATATTTTGATCAGCTTTAAAATTGAGTGATTGAGCGTTTTCTTCACTCTCCCAGTTTCTAGATATTTCGAGCTTTTCAGAAAGCCATTTTTTATAGTATTCATTTATTGGTCTAGAACCCAAATACTCATCAATAATACTAAAACATCGCTTCTGTAATTCACAAAAGTCACCCAGTTTAACCCGGATGTCTCTTAGAGAATCAGTGCATCCTAATTGCTTTAGGTATTCTCTTTCACCCTG
>WSYG01000022.1:0-23683 GCA_009773735.1 Erysipelotrichaceae bacterium | reverse complement strand
CTTGTTAGACTATCAATATTTTTTTGAACAGATTTAGTAGTTGCTCTGCCGCGATGGTTAAAAGCTCTCGATTTTATGATGCTCAACTCAATTAGGTCTTGGGTAAAATAGGCTTCTGCACTTGTTTTGAATCCATTTCTTACCACGCTTTTGTCTATTTCTTCTATGTAATACTCTTTTTCAAGCATATCAGATAGAAATACAGAGGCAGAAGTTTGACGCAACTGAGTAAGCTCGGGCTGAGACATTCTCTCATATGCTCTTGGATAACTCGTATCAATATTCCATATCATAAAATGAACATGGGGTTGAGATCCTGCTACTGAATCTTTCCTTTGTTGAATTAGTTCTTTTTCATGATAAGCCGCAATATACCTAACCTTTGCCTTATCCCATTTCATGATCTTTGCGAACTGCTCCACATAAGCTTCAGTCTTCTCTTTCCAATCATCAACCCCCTTCAACCCGGCCATGATTGCATCATCCTCTTTCATTGAGACAATGGGGAGATAAACAGTTCCTCTATGATTCGACAATTCTCTTTCCAATTCATTTGCATTCTTACCAACTCGAGTAAAAACACCGGATGTTCCTTTTCGGTTCGCAATATATTCATTGTATTTATTTTGACCAACGAAAGGATCGATCCCATTCTCTGAACAAAACTCTGCTACAACCTTCTTTGTTGTGCTTTCAAACAGACTATACGGGTTATGGCTGTTTTCCAATCTTTTGCCTACTCTTTGTTGAATTTCATATACAAAATCACTTTGTTCAATAACTCGTTGATTCTTACTGGTGATTAAGGGTGATCTAGTGTTAGTGTTTTCAGGGATTCGTTGTTGAGGTTCTTCAAGGATTCCATTCTTCTTAATGTAAGCAGAATAGTTTGAAACATCCGTCATGCCCTTTGTATTCTTAGCTTTCCTAATATACAACAATTTTGTAACGATTTTGACTGGACTCATGACTCATCCTCTTCATTATCATAATCGTCTAGTTCGGGTAGCAACTCTTCATCACTTCCTAGAATGAGATTGTATTCATCAAGAATTGGTAAGTTTTGTCTTAGTCTCTCGAGTTTAAACCCGATTGCATCCTGTAAAGTTGTAGAATCATAAGCTCCGAAAAAATTAAGAGCACGATTAAAGATTCTTCTAAGCTCCTTTGAAGGGTAAGAGTCTTCATCTTTTGTTTTTATATTATGTTGAAGTATCTCTTGAGCTTCTTTAGCTAGACTTAATGCATGTTCTTGATTAATCCTTCCTAAATCTTTACTACTCAATATTTGATGTATTGCTACTTCGAAAAATTCTGAGATGTTATGAAAACCTCTTGCCTTAACAAATCCCTCAATCTCTTCCCAAAAATACTCAGGTGCAACAATAGGCACTTGCTTTATATCCTTAGCCACAGTTTTTGGCATAAAATAGGACCTCGCTTAAAATCAGTGAAAAGGTTGTGAGTTCTTTTCTCATCACTCTTTGTTCTTCAAGTATTGGTGATGTTGCCTCAATCAGACTTTTGACGATATTTTGTTGTATGGCATCAAAAGTTCTTCTTTGATCATCGTTTTTAACATAACTGTTTGCACAGAAAATGAGTTTCTCTTTGATACTCGATAAAGGAGAATCAGAAGCTAGATCTTTTGATTGAAGTTGTTGGTAAAGTGAATTATCAATATATAAAGTTTTTCGAATATTCTTTGTTTGATTGAACTTTTGACACATTTTTTTCTCCTTAATTGTCCAACTTTAAATTGTTCTATAAAGATTGAACTACTCTTCTAATAATTCTTTGTGGCCAAGCGATTCCAATTCAGTCTTTAGGTCTTGGTTATTCTTCAAAATTCCGTTATTAATAAGGTAAGTTGCAAGAGCCCTACCGAGTTCAAATAATTTTTCTTCAGTCATTATCTCGACAGAATAATTAAGTGTACTCATTGCTTCTCCCTTTGATAACATTATAACATACTATGTTATTTAGTAATACAATACATCTATTTATATGATTATTAGTAATTTTTTACTTGTATTATCTTTGTTTTTAGTTCATACTTAAGATGAGGAAATGAATATGAACATTAAAAAAGTTATTTCATATCGACTTCAAGTTAATAAATACAGTAGGTATAAATTAGCAACTGTATTAGGTGTCAGCCCTGCTTCAGTCTACAGATATCTAAGTGAAGACCAAAAAGTCATAGGTGTTGATAAGCTTTTAAAAATCGGTGATATTCTCGGTATATCCAATTATAGATTGTTACTTGGGATTGAAGAACCATCGGAGTTAATAGATCATTTGGATGTGAGTCAAGCGCAATCAAGTTTCCAAAAAGTAATTTTTCACAACATACTGTCAATGATGCTACTAGAAGGTAGTGTAGGTTTTTGTAGATTAACTGCTAATTTAGCAAAGTACTTAAGTAACAATCCAACAGGTATCTCAATTAGCAATTACACAGTTGTTTCTCTATTTTTACGCGAATACTTTTTATTTAGTAATGTTAAGAGTGAGATTGTAGAAAACATCATAAACTCAGAATCTTCAAAATGGGAAATTAGTCGTGTAGATTTTGATGAGTATATCGCTTCTGAACATGATATTGATAGTTTATCAAATGACATTAAATCTATGAATAGAGTTAACGAATCAATGGATCATAATTCTCAAAAACCTTCGCATCCTAGATTCCATCCTGAATTTAAGAATAAAATCTCACAAGTTATTCTTATTTGGAATACGGATATTTATTTCAACTATCTCAAAGGAAATTATTCATATCAAGAAACTAAAAATCTTTTGAGAATAACTAGCAGGTTTATAACCTCTGCAAATGACGACTCCGATGATTTTGAGCACTTAATGTTTCAACTTTTCAATTTCGGGAAATTCAACGGATCTCTACTCTTTAGCTACGATGATTTATTCACTCCTGGTCTTACGTCGGTAACTACTTACACAAATCTATATAATTCTAAGAATACAGACATAAATAATGTTATTTCTGGTGAGGTGTTGGTACCATCAACATTATCTTCAAAGAGACTGATAGGGTTGATCATTAAACAGAATTCTATGGAAAAGGAATACCCAATCAACTCGATTGCAGTAATAGAACGTGATAGTGACTATAACAATGGTGATACAGTGGCCATTAGTATAAATAATGATCCTTATATTTTATCAAAGGTCCACATATTAACCGATAAGTTACTAGTTGAATTTGTTGGAAACGGATCAGAGAAAGCATCTCAAGTTATTCTCGAGAAGAATCAAGTTGATGTTCTAGGAAGAGTCGTTTACGGAATCATCCCATGCATTTGATATATGTCAATCGAAAGCTATAGAAGATTCATTTGGAAATCAACACGGAGGAACTTCAGAGTGAGTGAAACGCGAGAAAAAGCAGTTGCCTATGCCAGATTTAGCTCTGATAATCAACGCAATGAAAGTCTTGATGCACAGATTCGTGCAATCATGGAGTATTGCACTAAAAACAATATAGACTTAATCAAAATCTATTCTGACGCTGCGCAAAGTGGTACAACTGATAAACGCGACCAATTCAAGGAAATGATTCTAGATTCAAAGGAAAAGCTTTTTCAAAACGTTATTGTACACAAGCTCGATCGCTTCGCACGTAATAGATATGATAGTGCACTTTATAGAAGATTATTACGAAATAATGGAGTTCGACTTATTTCCGTTACTGAACCACTTGACGACTCTCCTGAATCAATAATTCTCGAATCAGTTCTAGAAGGTATGAGCGAATACTATTCCAAAAACTTAGCTCGAGAAGTTAACAAAGGTCTGAAAGAGAATGCACTTAAGGGCTTGCATAATGGAGGTATACCTCCATTAGGTTTTGATGTAATCAATAAAAAATATGTGGTTAATGAAGTAGAAGCCAGAACTGTAAATCTCATATTTGAGTTATATGCAGACGGAAAAGGTTATATGGATATTGCATTGAAACTTAATACGCTAGGAATGAAAACGAAGATTGGTTCAGCGTTTGGAAAAAATAGTATTGCTGACATTTTACTAAATGAAAAATACCTAGGTATATATATTTTTAATAAACGACTTTCTAAGAAATCGGGGAATAGAGTTTTTAAACCTGATGAAGAAATTATCAGAATTGACAACATATTACCAATCATTATATCGAAGGACCTTTGGGATAAGGCTTCTCAAAGACGCCAGAAAAGAATCAATAGCAAACACAAAGAATCACGAGAGTATTTTTTTTCTGGAAAAATGCGGTGTGGTGAATGTGGAGGAGCTTATACTGGGGCTGGTTATGTTCATTCTAAAAAAAGTTATAATTACTACTATAAATGTGTTCAAAAAAAACGTTCACACACATGTGCGAACCTCGATGTAAATGCATCTTCTATTGAGAAGATAATTTTAGAATATATAAAAACGAAATATCTATCCAGTGATGAACTTGAACAGATTGGTCCTATGATTAAGAAAATTCTAACTCAGCAGAGTTCTGAAGCAAAGAACCTTCGTAAGCCACTTGAGACTCAGATCAAAACACTTGAAGCCCGAAGATCCAAACTCATGGAACTTTTCTATGATGGCAAAATCGAGAAATATAGACTATATCAAGATTTGGAGAAACTAGATAATCAAATAGAATATGCTTCAAGTGAACTCATATCTTTACCACTGCAAGCAAAGACAGAGCCTGTTGATACTTTACAGGTTGTCCGACTACTAAAAAACTATATAAAGAGATCTGCTGAGGAAGACCCGAAAATAAATAAAATCCTTGTAGACGCCTTCGTTAAAGAAGTAGTTGTTCACAAGGATCATCTCGACATTGTTTTCTTTAAAATACCATCATCTTTAATCCCTTTACACAGGGATATAAATGGTGGAAGTGAGGGGAGTCGAACCCCTGTCCAAATTGCGTCCACATTCAACCTTCTACAGTTTAGTCTGAGGTGTTAATCACTGGGTTTGCGTCAGACAGGCTCCCAATGATGTGTTCTACTGGTGTTTAGCTAAGCTTTGTAAGAACGACTGGCTTAACGATCCCATCTTTTTTGTGCCGTCAGTAAACCCAATGGGCAGGGTTCAAAGAGACAGCTGCGCTCTTATTAAGAGACTAAGCAGCGAAACTTAATTTGTTTCCGTTTAAATGTTTTTGGCAATTAGGTCGCCACTCCACTGCAGATTGAATCCAACAGACAACCTGTCGAAACCATGACACCCCCATGGCACAACTACTATAACGCGAAGAGAGGGTCTTGTCAATAAAGATGTCCATAAAAATGGGCTTTCATAATCATCAATAAAAAACCACAAGCTATAGGCCTGTGGCTAGTTTCTTACGTAAACGTCCAGAGAAGTAATCAATGATCAAAATAACGACGATGAGACCAAACAAGAGCGTTCCAGCATCCTTCCAACGATAGGCACCCATCGCTGCTAAGATTGGATAACCGATACCACCTGCACCTACTAAGCCCAATATCGAAGCATTCTTAACATTGATCTCAAAGCGATAAATGGCGGTAGAAACGAAGTTGGACATGAGCTGAGGTATGATCCCATATCTTATCTTTTGAATCGTATTGCATCCAGAAGCATCCAACCCTTCAATAATACCCATATCTAAATCTTCAATGGATTCAGTAAAGAGTTTTGCGGTCATCCCAATACCAGAAACAGCTAAAGTCAAGACTCCAGTATAAGGTCCAGGACCTGTTACACGAATAAACATTAAACCATATACAAATGGTGGGAAAGTTCGGATTACTGCGATGAAGAAAGTTCCGATATGTGCAACCCACTTGGGTACAATGTTGCGTGAAGACAAGAAAGCAAAAGGTAATGCAAAGACTGCTCCAATCAAAGTTCCTAAGAAAGCAATCGCAATCGTTTCCAATAATAGATAAGGTAGTGCACCTTTACTGAAATCTAAGAAATATGAGAAATCAGGCTGCAGGATCCCATAAATGATACTTTGAGCGATAGAGATACTGTTTTGTTGAATGCCTTTATAAGGAATATACGGAATTGAAGCGTAGAAAATCAAGACTAAAAACAAGAATATACTAATATTGAAAATCCAAGTTCTGGGTCTTTTTTTGTAAGCGAGGAGTATGGTGTCTTTCATATCAGCTCAGTTTCTTTCTGACCATACGACTGAAGGTTTCAATCGCATATACTGTGATCAATAAAGTTAAAAGAATCATCCCCACTTTATCGTATTCTCTCCAGCCCAGTTTTTCATTCAAAAGGAGACCGATTCCACCAGCCCCAACATAACCTAAGATAGCAGCCGATCTAACATTCATTTCAAAGTTATATAAGATGAATGATATGAATTGACCTAAGATCTGAGGTAATATGGTGACCCAGAAAGTCTTGATTCTTCCAGCTCCGCTGGATTCAACAGCTTCAAAAGGTCCCATATCTATTGTTTCAATCAGTTCGTACAACATCTTGGTCATAATCAACCACGTAAAGAAAGCAATCGCAATCGTTCCTGCAAAGCTTCCTAAACCAAATACATATTTACCAAACAAAGCAATGATCAATATGGGTAGTGTTCTAAATATCGAGAATACAAATCGATTGACCCATAAGAAGATTTTGTTTTTAATAATATTATCAGATGATAAAAATGCCAAAGGTAAGGCAAAGAAAGCACCAACCAATGTCCCTATGATCGACATCATAATCGTTTCAATCATTGGATTGATTAATTTAGGAATATAGCCAAAATCTGGAGGAATCATTCTCCCTACGATGACAAAAAACTGATAACCACGAGTGAATAGGACAATAAAATCAAACCCTGTTATTTCCATGGAAATTAAAATTAGCACAAGCAAAATAGGTACTACATAGACCATTGGGCTTCTTTTAGGTTTTGTTGATTTTCCATTCGCAAGAAAAATAACGCTTGGGAACATAACTTCTTTTAGCCAAGCTGTCATCATTCAACTCCCATGAGATCATCGTGTTTAAGGCTTCTTCCATAGATGTTGGTCAAGTCACTATCCGTTAGGGTTTCACTTGGTCCATCAAATACGATCTTTCCCGCTTTGATTCCTATAATTCTTCTGGCATACTTTTGAGCGATATCCACATGGTGCATATTCGCAACAATGGTAATGTTGAATTCTTGATTGATTTTCACGAAATCATCCATGACCTGTTGAGAAGTCAAAGGATCTAATGAGGCAACAGGCTCATCGGCTAAGATGATGTCTGGTTTTTGAGCCAAACATCTAGCTAAGGCAACACGTTGGGCTTGCCCGCCTGATAAGGTATCCGCACGTAAATAAGCTTTATCTAAAATGCCAACATTATCCAGTGCTGTTAGTGCCAATAATTTATCTTCTTTGGTATATAAACCTAGGATGCTTTTCCATAAAGGCATTTCCGCAACTCGAGATGTCAAAACATTCTTAATAACCGTCGTACGTTTAACCAAATTAAACGATTGAAAAACCATCCCAATCTTTCTTCGAAACTGCCGTAATTCATTGCCCTTCAATAAAGTCACATTGGCATCATTGACAATGATCTCACCAGAAGTAATGGTGTGCATCTGATTGATACAACGAATAAAAGTACTCTTGCCTGCACCAGATAAACCGATGATTGCAACAAACTCACCTTGCTGTATCTGGCAACTGACACCTTGAAGCGCTTTTACATTACCCGGGTATGTTTTTACGACATTTTTAAATTCAATCATTGGGGTTCTTCTCCTTTAAAAAAAGAGAACGAGTCAAAACTCGTTCTCTTTGGCATCAATTAAATTATTTTCCTTTAACGATTGCAGCAGCTTCACGCGCAGCATCATAGTCGGCATCGGTAACATCAGCAGTATAACCCTTATGGCTATAGATTGCGATTGCAGTCTTACCAGCAGCAGTTTTTGCCAATTCGATAAAAGCAGTTCTAAGGGCAGCGATAACTGGTTTTGTCAGTTGCTTGTTGTTCTTAGAGTAGGAGATGGTATCATTCATAACACCAGGTGTTACGAAGATAACGCCAGTTTCAGCCCAAATACTTTCTGTACGACCAAACCCTGCATCAGCGGTCGGCAATATCCATTTGGCTTCGAAATCACGACGGAAATCAGCATAACCCGGTGCGATATCACAGACACCTGATGCTAAGTCAGCAGCAGCGCCCCCGTAACCGCCAGTTGTTGGGTAATGATTAGGCAAGTCAACGATCGTCTTATTAAATTTCTGTTTCAACCAAACTGAAGGATAGACATAACCTGAAGCGGATGTGGTGGATGAATGGCACCAAATAGCTGTGCTAACATCTTCCCATGTCAAAGCTGTTCCAGCAGTGACTTTAGCCAAGAGTTCTTTTCCTTTAGCGGATGGTCCTACGATACCCAAGGAACGATAATAAGTAACTTGTGTAGTAGGTGTAGGCTTTGTCGGTTGACCATTATTCCAGTCTTTGGCATTTTCGGAATCTTTGTCTAAGCCATCACGTGTGGCAGCCAATAATAATTCGGCACCATCTTCATGATAAGTGATATACGTATTCGCAGGAATAAAGGCTAGATGAGCTGTACCCGAAGATAAGGCTTCCCCAGCAGCATTGTAGTCAGCAGAAACGGTAATTTCAACAGCTTTGATCGTGTAACCCAATTTTTTCATCTCGTCGATGACCAATTGTTTTAACGGTTCTACAGCAGTCAAGATCGTTGCAGCGTCTTTACTGGGTACAAATATAACGATAAGCTTATCAATTGTCTTGGATGGTGCACATGCTGTAAGGCTTACTAGCACGAGCAAGAGAGCGGCTATTCCCTTTAAAAATTTCATAATGATTCCCTCCTGTAAATTAACATTTACAAGTTAATTTTACACTGTATTACCATCACTTACAAATGAAAGTGCACCCAGATATTACCAATTTGATATAATTGAATTAATGAAAAAAAATCTAATGATTTGTATTACAACAGATGTCCACGGAACACTTCAAACACGTTCGTATGCAAATGGCTCTGATAAAGCCCAAGGACTAAGCCGCTATCTCACTGCGACACGTTTTTTTAGACAATCAGTGGATGTTTTATGTCTGGATAATGGCGATATTCTACAAGGATCTCCATTATTGACTTACTTTCAAAATAAACCTAGAGTTCCTCATCTATTATCTCAGGCACTAAATTTAATAGGAGTTGATTACTTTAATTTAGGTAATCATGATTTTAATTACGGAAAACCCATACTTAAACAATTCCTGAGCGATTTAAAAGCACCCTGTCTTACTCAAAACATCACACTTGATGGACAAACTTTTGGTCATTCACATATTTATGTCTCCAAACAAGGAATCAGAGTTGGACTAATTGGAGTCTGTACGGACTACATTCCACATTGGGAAAAGGCAAGTCATATAGAAGGCATGAGTTTTCTAGAACCTATTGAGATCGTTCAAAATGAACTCATCACTTTAAAGCCACAAGTCGACCTTATGATCGTTATGTATCATGGGGGTCTTGAGAGAGATCCACTAAGTGGAAAACCGACTGAACCATTAACTAGAGAAAATGTAGGTTATGAATTGGCTCAATTAAAAGGCATAGATTTATTGATTACAGGTCATCAGCATCGCTCATTCATCACAAAAATCAATGATACTCTCGCTACACAATGTGCATCAAACGCCCAAGAATTTGCTAAGATAGAAATCACTTTAGAAAATGATCAATTGGAAATTAAATCTCAACTCATAAAGATGAAAGAATTTCCTGAAGATCAAGACATGTTGAACCTGATCAAACCTTGGGAAGACGAAACACAAGTCTGGTTGGATCAAGTTGTGGGACGCTTATCTGGACATGACTATCTAATCAGAGACCCTTTTGATGCTCGTCTTCATAAACATCCTTTAGTTTCTTTGATCAATACGATTCAATTGGATGTCTCTAAGGCTCAGCTATCAGGTGTCTCGCTTTTCAATGATCCAACAGGTTTTAAACCAATGATTACCTATCGCGATATTGTAAGCACCTATGTCTATCCAAACACCTTGGTCGTCAAAGAAATCACTGGAACTGTATTAAAAGCTTATCTTGAGAAATGTGCAGAATACTTTATGGTTAAAGACGGCTCAATCATCGTCAACCCAGAGTATGATGAGCCAAAAGCTCAACACTTTAATTATGATATGGTTGATGGGATAGAATATACCTTGAATATTTCACATCCGATTGGTCAACGTGTTATGGATTGTATGTATCTTGGTAAGCCTGTTTTAGAAGATGATGTTTTCAGTTTGGTCATCAATAATTATCGTGCCAATGGTGGAGGTAACTTTGATATGATCGTGAACTGTCAAACTTTATCCGAGATCAATATCGATATGACAGACATCATGGCTGCCTTTTTTGAAGCCCATCCAGATCTTCATCCTAGTCACATTAACAACATTTTAATCACAATGTAAATTAAGTGTAAACATTTTAAAAAAGCCTTATAATATGGTTATAGTTTGACCACTTAGGAGGTAAAATATGGAATTCATTTTGTTAGGTTTATTAGGAGTTGTCGCGGTTGGTGTCATGTGGGTTATGGGGACTTATAATAGTCTCATTACCATCAGAAACAAAGTTGAAGAAGCTTTCTCAACGATGGATGTTTATTTGGTTAAACGTTATGATTTAATTCCAAACTTGGTTGAAACCGTTAAAGGTTATGCGAAACATGAAAGAGAAACTCTTGACGCTGTCATCAGAGCTCGTAACGCCGCAAAGTCTTCCGGAACAGTCGAAGAAAAATTAGCAAATGAAAATGTGTTGGCAGGAACCTTAGGCAGATTGTTTGCCTTGGCTGAAGCCTATCCAGATCTTAAAGCTAATTCAAACTTCATGGATCTACAAGCCCAATTAAAAGTGTTGGAAGAAGATGTTGCCAATGCCCGTAAATACTATAACGGTGCAGTACGTCAATACAACACTCAGATTCAGGTGTTCCCATCCAACATTTTGGCCAACATGTTTAAATTCACCAAGAAGCCTTTATTTGAAGTTGAAGAAGAGTCTCAACGCAAGGCTGTTAAAGTTCAGTTCTAAAAAGGGAGACTCTCCCTTTTTTATCACCATGAAAAAATTAACACTGTTTTTAGCATTAATCATAGGACTCTTCTTCTCAGCAGTCCAAGTCTCTGCGGTCGATACAGGGGCCACCATCAACACGATGACCGTCAAAATGAATGTCACCGAAAATGGTTTGGTCGAAATCGATACAGTTTTAGTCATTGACTTTACTGGTTCTGGGATTCACGGACCTTCAGTTTATGTCCCACAATCTTATACAACTACTTGGACCATCGACGGACAGGATATCGAAAAAGAATACTATTTTCCTGTTCGTAACTTAAAAGTATACAACAATAATTATTTTACCGAAATTGATGGGTATGATAATTTCATCATCTATATCGGAGACAAAAATGTCACTGTATCTGGAATTAAAACCTATCATTATTCTTATACGATTCAATTAAGAGATTTAGATATAAATGGTAAACAGCTCTTTTATATGAATATCGTTGGGACAGGTTGGGCAGATCCAATTGGTCAAGTCGATTTTAGTATCACTTTACCTAAAGGTTGGCCTAATAACCCTATTTTCTATGCAGGACCTAATGGTTCCTCCACACCAAGTGAAGTGGAATACGATATTATCGGAAACACTTTAACTGGTTCTTTCGATTTGGGAATGCAATCATATACCGGTATCACCATCTATGAATACTTATCCGATACTGGTGATTACTTCACTTTCATCCCGCCTACCGATTATTCACCTTGGGCATTATTGATTCTTGCCTTATTCAGTACCTTATTGTTTGTGGTCTTCCAGAGATTTGGGAAAGACGATAAACCTGTCATTACAGTTGAATTCAACCCAATAAAAGGTTTAAGTTCTTCTCAAGCAGGATACATCTATGATGGATCTGTTGATACCAAGGATGTTGTTTCTTTGATCATAGAATGGGCTAATAAAGGTTATCTGACCATCACCGAAAATGAATCCAACAAAGATAACTTTACTTTGAATAAAGTCAGAGATATGGAAGAATCTGAAATTAGAGCTGAAAAAACCTTATTCAATTCCCTGTTTAATGGCCGCGATAGCGTAACCAACAAGCAGCTTCAAAATACGTTCTACCAAAGCATCGCCAATGCGAAGATGGATATTGCCCGTTATTTCAATGGGAATCCACAACGTAATATCTTCAGTAAGAAAGCAACTTTCTTTAAGATTATCTTTGGGATCCTAACGATGATTCCAGCAGCTTTGATTATGGCATCTACTGTTTACGTTGCTACATATCGTGAAGAAGTAGCTTTAATATCAGGTGTCGCTGTGTTTATCACCGGGACAGTACTGGTCTTGTTGTGGTCGATCACGATCAAACGTTGGCCTTCCTTATCAAAAGCAGCGCGCTTCTTCTCTTTGATGGGCTGTGGGTTTATCTCCGTTATATATTCATCAATCTTCTTCTTTGTCATCTTTGCCTTAAGTTCTGATTTCTCATTACTGTTCATTGTAAAAGTTTTACTAACCTTAGGGTTAAGTGCAGTCAACATCCTTTTGGTTGCCTATATGGATAAACGCACCCAACTTGGTGTGGACTACTTAGGCAAGATCTTAGGCTTAAAACAATTTATTGAAACAGCTGAAAAAGATCGATTGGAAATGTTGGTCAGAGATGATCCTTCATATTTCTACAAACTATTACCTTATGCCTATGTCTTTAATGTCACTGATGTTTGGAGCAAGAAGTTTGAATCGATTGCCATTGAAGGACCTTCTTGGTACTACGGTGGAAATCAGTTGAATACGATGCTCTTTATGAACCGTTTCAATCGCACCATGAACACCATGAATCGTGCTATGACCAGTGTTCCTCAATCCAAAGGACGTGCTGGTGGAAGCTTCGGTGGAGGCGGTGGTGGTGGATTCTCTGGCGGTGGCTTTGGTGGCGGTGGCGGAGGTCACTGGTAATAACCAACTAAAAACGGAATCGTGAGATTCCGTTTTTTTATTTAGTGTTTAGAAACAGAGAATGTTTGCTTATCTCTTACTCTTCATGACTTTATCGATTTCTCGTTGAGCATCTTTTTCCTTATCAGATTCTCGCTTATCATGTATGTTTTTACCTTGTGCCAAAGCAATCTCTAATTTAGCGCGTCCATCTTTTAAATACAGTGATAAAGGGATTACTGTAAAGCCTTTGAGTTTAACTTTACGTTCTAGTTTTGATATTTCATGATCATGCAAAAGCAGTTTTCTCTCACGGGTTTCTTCGTGATTGAAACGATTGCCTTCTTCATATGGCGCAATATACATTTCTTTAATAAATGCTTCATGGTTGATAAAGGTCACATAGGCATCTTTAAACTGAACAGAACCTTGTCTGATCGATTTGATTTCTGTGCCCATTAAAACCATACCTGCTTCAAACTTCTCGAGAATGAGGTATTCATGAAGGGCTTTACGGTTAAAAGATACTTGTTTGATCGCCATAGTTAGAATCTCTTTCTTGATTCTACCACAACAAAATCGATCGTGGCCTTCTCTTTATCAGCACTGATGACTTTTACACGTACTTTTTGACCAATAGAATAAGATTTATAGGTTGATCTTAAGACCAGTCTTGTCTCATCAAAAGTATAGTAATCATCAAGATTACGAACATGGACCAAACCTTCGACACTGTTGGGCAATCTAACAAAGAACCCAAACTTCGTAACTGCAGCAATCAAACCATCAAAAGTTTCACCAACGTGCTTACTCATATATTGAGCTTGTTTCATGTCTTCGGTATCACGTTCAGCTTCAACAGCTCTTTGCTCACCCAAGGAACATTTAAAGCCCATCATTTCAACCCATGTTTCATCATTCTTAATGTCCGAATTATTGTGTTCAAAGAAAACTTTACGAAGCATTCTGTGAACGATCAAATCAGGATAACGTCTTATTGGAGACGTGAAGTGACAGTAATTATCCAAAGCTAAACCATAGTGACCTAAAGGTCTAAAATCATACTTAGCTTTACTCATCGATCTTAAAAGCATCTCATTCACAACCCCATATTCTTCTTTGTCTTTGAATTGAGCAATGACATTTTGAATCACAGATGGGGAATGTTCAGCCCCTTTTAGTTTAATTCCAAAAGCCAGCATGACTTTAGAAAACTCAGCTAACCTGCGTTTTTGTGGAGCATCATGAACACGATATAAAACGGGAATATCCAGATAACGACAATGTTGAGCCACCGTTTCATTGGCTTTGACCATAAAGTCTTCAATCAACATCTCAGCTTCACCACGTGTGCGTGGTTGTATATTAAGGACTTCACCTTCTTCATCCACAGTAAATTTAGATTCAACTGTATCAAAATCAATGGCACCCTTAGCTTCACGATTCTTACGAATGATGTGTGATAAATCTCGCATCCTCATCAACATAGCTTTGACAGATTCAGATAAATCAACAGGTTCTTGATTAAACAATTGATTGACTTGAGTATAGGTCAAACGTTTCGCAGAATTGATGACGGAAGGATGAATCTCATAGTCGCTTACTTCTCCTGTTGCATCCATTTTCATCTTGCATGTCAGTGTCAATCGATCTTCACCTTCTTTGAGTGAACATAAACCATTGGACAACTCAAAAGGAAGCATCGGTACAACACGATCAACCACATAAACAGATGTGGTTCTATTTTGAGCTTCTAAATCGATTGGACTATTTTGAGTCACATAGTGACTCACATCAGCGATATGAACATAGAGGGTATAGCCTTGTTTATCCTGAACAACGTGAATTGCATCATCAAAATCTTTCGCATCTTCCCCATCGATCGTTACGATTTGATCTTGACGATAATCAACACGTCCAACAAGATCTTCAGGTAATACTTTGAGTGGCATTTTTTCTACCGAACGTAATACACTTTCAGGGAAATCAAGTGGAATACGATGAGTCAACAAGATACTTAAAACATCTGCGCCAGGATCATTCTCATGACCTAAATGTTTATTGATTTTTACTTTAAGGACATCTCCATAACTAACAACATCCAACAGTACCAACTGACCTTCCCCGAAAATATGTTCAGTGGTCAATTGTAACGGGACTAAGATACGTCGATCTTTTGGCACCAAATTATGATCATAATAAACTGCTACTAATTGGGTCAAGTTACGTTTAACAATTTTCTTGATTTCACCCATCGTAGAACCATCTTGTAGATCTTTTACTTTAACTAAGACTTCATCTCCATGCATGGCTGTGTGAAACTTCTCTTCTTGAACATACACATGTTGATCTTCATTGTCTACAAAACCATATCCTTTAGGATTAACCGACAAGATCCCTTTTACGAAATCTGCATCTTCGATCAAAACAATTTTTTGTTTGTTGGTATAGGTAATAATGGCTTCATCTTCCATTCGATGAATCATCATTAAAAAGGCATGCATATCCGATGAATACTGCATATTGAGTTTATTGGCCCATTCTTGAGCTGTATACGGTTTATTCTGTGTTTTAATCAATTCTAGAAATTCGATTTGATTGATCATGAGTCTCCCTTAGAAACAAAAAGACCTTTCGGTCTTTTAGATGATTTGTACAACGATAACCAAGACAAAGAACACGATGCCTAGCCACAGAGTAGCCCTTGAAATAAACTTCTCAGCGCCTCGTTCTTTCACATTCGCAAACAGGTTTAATCCACCGCTTCCTGAAAATGCGCTACTGATTCCATCTGACTTTCCGCTTTGAAGCAAAGAAAGCAGAATCAATGATACAGCAACCAACATCAGAACAACATCCAGTATAGGGGGAAGAATTTTTAAAAAGGTCTCCATGAGTACTCCTTAATAGTGCTTATCCATTATAAACCATCTAGACATGTTTGACAAGATGAGTTTACGCTTTAAGAAGAGCTTGTTCATCATAGTAAAATGGTCCCCAGGCATGACCATCCGGATCCGTAAAACTACGCGCATACATATACGAATAGTCTTCAATAGGAGTAGGTTCAATAGCACCCAAAGACAAGGCTATTTTTGTGATTCGATCGACTTCAGCTCTGGAGTCAACTGTAAAAGCAAACATGGCTTGAACTTCACGTGTTGGGTCAATGATTCTTAAAGAAGTGAAATCTTTAAACCGATCATGCTCAAGAAGCATTACTGTGATATCGCCTAAAATAACACAAGCAGTATTATGAGATGCAAATTCTATATTCTCGACAAAACCCAATTCGGTATAGAAAGCAACAGATTTGCGTGCATTTATAACAGGTAAATTTAAATAGATTTTGTTCATATGTTCCTCTATGCATAGTATTTCATAGCACAAGAAAAAACTCTGTTGATATGCCTAAAAAAGAACTCTGCGCTTTCACACAGAGTTCTTTTGGATTACTTCTTAATGTTGTAGAAGGCGTCTTTGCCAGGAAATACAGCAACAGTGCCTAGTTCGTCTTCAATTCTCAGCAACTGATTGTACTTTGCGACTCTATCCGTACGGCTCATAGAACCTGTCTTGATTTGACCTGCGTTGAAGGCAACAGCGATATCCGCAATCGTGGTATCTTCTGTTTCGCCTGAACGGTGTGAAACAACGGTCGTGTAGTTATGACGTTTGGCCATTTCCATCGCATCGAATGTTTCAGTCAAAGTACCGATTTGGTTGACTTTGATCAAGATCGAGTTAGCAATGCCTTTTTCGATCCCTTGTTTTAAGATGCCAGGATTGGTAACAAATAAATCATCACCTACGATTTGAATCTTGTCACCGAGACGTTCCGTCATCAGTTTCCAACCATCCCAATCACCTTCAGCTAAACCATCTTCAATAGATACGATTGGATACTTACCACAAAGATACTCATAGTAATCAACCATTTCTTTTGAACTTAAGGTTTGTTTTGTACTCTTCTTCCAGAAGTAAACTTTCTTTTCTGTATCATAGAATTCAGAAGCAGCAGGATCCAGTGCCAAAGCAATGTCTACACCAGGTACGAAACCGGCAGCTTTGATGGCTTCTACGATAACTTCTAAAGGTTCTTCATTGTTGGCTAAGTTAGGAGCAAAGCCGCCTTCATCTCCAACTGAAGTAACTTGTCCTCTTGCTTTCAACACTTTCTTAAGAGCATGGAAAGTTTCAGCACCCATACGGATCGCTTGCTTGATGTCTTTAGCGCCGATAGGCATGATCATGTATTCTTGGAAGTCGATGGCTGCATCAGAATGTGCACCGCCATTGATGACATTCATCATTGGAACTGGCAAAGTCTTCGCATTAAATCCACCTAAGTATTTGTATAAAGGTAAACCATAGAAATCAGCAGCAGCTCTGGCACAAGCCATAGAGACACCCAAGATGGCATTGGCACCCAGTTTTGATTTGTCATGGGTTCCATCCAATTCGATCATCAATTTATCGATGCCGTTTTGATCGGTAACATCCATCCCAATGATGGCTTCTGCAATGAAATCATTAACATTCTCAACAGCTTTCAAAACACCTTTACCTAAGAAACGAGTCTTATCATTGTCTCTGAGTTCCAATGCTTCACGTTCGCCAGTGGATGCTCCGCTTGGTACGATTGCACGGCCAAAAGCCCCTGAATCGGTTTCTACTTCTACTTCGATCGTCGGATTTCCGCGAGAGTCCATGACTTCACGCGCATAAACATCAATAATATAGGGCATGTGTGTTCCTCCTTATGCCTTCAGCGCATCAATGATCGCTGTAAATGAATCTACTTTAAGTGAAGCACCACCAATCAAAGCTCCGTCAACATCTTTCTCAGACAAGTATTCTTTGATGTTTTCAGGTTTGACACTGCCTCCGTATTGAATACGCAGAGCTTCTGCAGCACTTTTACCAAAATGCAATTCTACTTCATGACGGATGATGGCACAAGTTGATTGTGCGATTTCCTTGGTGGCATTTTTACCTGTTCCAATTGCCCAAACCGGTTCATAAGCAAGGACCAGTTTAGATACTTCTTCAGCAGTCAATCCATTTAGGGCTGCTGCGGTTTGAGTTCTAACAACATTTTCAGTTTCACCAGCTTCAAATTGAGCCAAGGTTTCACCAACACATATGATCGGATTCAAACCATGCTTAACACTCAACAAGACTTTCTTATTGACGGTCTCATCGGTTTCACCAAAATACTGACGACGTTCAGAATGTCCAATCAAGGTCCACTGAACTCCGATTTCTTTAAGCATCGCAACACTAACTTCACCAGTAAAAGCTCCACTTTCCGCAAAGGCTACATTTTCAGCCGATACGATCAAACGATGTGCAGCCTTAACAGATTTCTCTAGAGCTAAATACGGTGCCGCAATCCCAAAGTCCGCATGATCATGAACGATTGGATCTATGGCTTCTATGAAACTCACAGCTTCCGCAATGGTCTTATTCAACTTCCAATTCCCAATAATGATTGGTTTTCTCATTTAGATTTCTTCGATGACCTCAATGCCTGGCAAAGGGTTTCCTTCCATGAATTCTAGTGATGCGCCACCTCCAGTAGAGATATGGCTAAATCCGTCTTCAAAGCCGTTTTCTATGGCTGCAGCGGCAGAATCTCCGCCTCCAATAACTGTATACGCACCAGGTAATGACGACATGATTTCACATACAGCGATCGTACCTAACGCATAAGGCTTCATTTCAAAGACACCCATTGGACCATTCCAAACCACAGTCTTAGCACCTTCAAGTTCTTTTCTAAACTTCTCGATGGACTTAGGTCCAATATCCAAACCCATATAGTTAGCAGGAATATGATCTGCATCAACGACATAATGATCAGCATCTTCAGCGAAAGCTGCGGCAACTGTAAAGTCGACAGGTAATACGATCTTATTTCCGAATTGTTCTAGGAAGGATTTGGCCAATTCAATTTTATCGGCTTCCAGTAAGGAAGTTCCAATTTCTTTACCTTGAGCTTTTAAGAAAGTATAGGCCATACCACCACCGATAATAACTTTATCAGCGACTTTCAATAAATTTTCGATGACTTTGATTTTATCAGAGACCTTGGCTCCACCCAAAATCGCAACAAATGGTTTTTCAGGATCAAACACAGCCTTGGACAACATTTTTACTTCTTTTTCAACTAAGAATCCTAACGCATTAGGCAAGATTTGTGGAATGCCTACGGTTGAAGCATGGGCTCTATGAACAGATCCAAACGCATCCGTTACAAAGAGTTCGCCTAAGGATGCCCAATATTTAGATAATTCAGGATCATTCTTTTCTTCGCCTTTTTCATAACGGGTATTTTGAACGACGACAATTTCTCCGTCTTTCAACTCTGCGACTGCTTTTTCAAGGGCAGGTCCGCGTGTTTCTGCCACAAACTCAACTTTAGTGGACAAGTGTCCTGCTAATTTAGCAGCGACAGGAGCCATGTTGTTTTTGGCTTTGTCAGCATCGGTTTTTGTCGGATCTTTATGATCAACTTTACCTAAGTGGGACAAGAGGATGATTCTTGCGCCGTGTTCTACCAAATAATTGATGGTGGGTAAAGCTTGGACGATACGATTTTCATCTTTGACGACTCCATCTTTAATGGGGACGTTAAAGTCGACTCTCACGATGACGCGTTTACCTTTGACTTGCAAATCTCTAATGGTCTTTTTTGCCATTTTAGGTTCCTCCTAATTCGTAAAGATTATACCATTATGCACTGCTTATCTCAACGCTTTTTACCTACTTTGTTAACGTTTTCACACGTAAACAAAAGGGATTTCTCCCTTTATTTAAATCTTTTATGGATGAGTTTTGCGTAGGCTTTGGCAGATTTGTCCCATGAGACATCTTTCCTCATGGCTTGTTTGATCATGCCTTTGAAGTCATCATGTCTAAAGGTATAAACTTCATAAGCCAACCATAAGACATGTTTGAAATCATCGACACTAAATGGCGCAAAAGTAAAGCCTGTTCCTTCTTTGGTGTGTTCATTATACGGTTCTACCGTATCCTTTAAACCACCGGTTTCACGAACCAAAGGTAAGGTCCCATAATGCATCGATATGAGTTGTGAGATCCCACAAGGTTCAAACAGCGAAGGCATCAAGAACACATCAGCTCCCGCATAGATCTTATGGGCTAAAGCTTCATTATACCCGCAATAGAATACGGCTCTTTGTGGGAAACGATATTCAATCGTTTTGAGCTGACTTTCAACATGTTGATCACCAGTCCCTAAAATAATAAGTTGGATGTCCCATCCCATGATTTGAGTTAAGGATTGTAAGATGAGCCAAATACCTTTTTGATCAGTCAATCGTGAAACCATCGCCAGCAACATGACATTAGGATCTTGACGCAATCCCAGTTCTTTTTGAATGGCACATTTATTAAGCTGTTTGCCTTTAGAAACATTTCTAAGTTGATAGGTGGCACTAAGATGTCGATCGGTCGCAGGATTCCATTCTTTTATATCGATACCGTTGACGATCCCATAAAGATCTTTCTTACGTAATTTCAAGATTTCTTCCATACTTTCACCAAACTCAGGCGTTAATATTTCTTGGGAATAAGTTTCGGATACTGTGGTCACAAGATCCGCATACAAGATCCCGGCTTTCATAAAACTGATTCCGTCTTTAAAGCGTAGTGATCCATCGAAATAGTAACTGTTGGGTAAGCCCACACAGCTTTCTAGCATGGAATATGGGAAACATCCTTGAAAGAATAGATTGTGAATCGTAAATATGGTCAACGGATGTTGGATACGGTCTCTGTATAAAGTCTTAACAAACAAAGGTATCAATCCAGTATGCCAATCATGGGCATGCAAAACATCAGGTTCTATGACTTTCTCTTCGATCATGCGCATGACAGCATGCTGAAAGAAAGAAAATCTTTCCCCATCGTCAGGATAACCATAATAACCTTCTCTTTCAAAATAAGCTGAATGTTCGATCAAGTAATAATCGATCTCATCGATGGTTTTAACATAGACCGTCGCAATCGTATCAAAGATCCCAACTTTGACTTTGAATGTTTTAACCTTAATCAATGAATCATGCATCGTCTTTGCCGTCTTCAAATACAACGGCATTACCACACTGGTGTGAAAACCTTCACGGTGAAGTGCTTGCGGCAACGAACCGATGACATCTGCAAGACCTCCCGTTTTAACAAACGGTAGTCCTTCTGAAGCGACAAAGAGGATTTTTTTCATCATATCTTATCCTTTCGTTTAACATAAACGATCTTATTGGGCGATCCGATGAGTTCGACTTTATGATTAATCCTGGCGAATTTATCGACAACAACGTTTTTTAAATGGACATTTTCACCGATGGTCGTATTGGCCATGATGACGCAATCCTCTATGAGTGCACCTTTTTGAATCACAACATCTCTACCGATGACGCTGTGTTTAATTGTCCCTTCAATCAAACAATTATTGGCAATGACAGAAGATGTAACATCAGCTGTATCTGTATAACGAGTTGGACATGAGTCATTGGTCCGTGTATAAATTGCCCAAGATGGGTCAAACAAATGCTTTGACACAGCATAATCTGTCAATTCTAACGAAACCCGATGATACTCTTCAAGTGTATTGATGCAGGCAACATAACCTTTAACTGGATATCCCTGCACATTCATCATTGGTAACTGATCACGAATGATGTCTCTTAAAGTAAATAAACTTGATGTCTCATTCGCAAGATGAACCAAAGTCAAGAAATTTTCTCGACTCATAATATAGGTCGATAATGAGATGTGTCTATTTTTGAATTTGCCTTGATTGGTATCTATCGAGACAACTTTTCTTGGTTTCTCGATCGATAATGTTGCGACACGCGCAAATGCAGTATCTGCATTATCAACCGTCTTATACAACATTGTGATGTCTGCTTTGCTTTCGATATGCGTTTCTAACACTTCTTCAAAATTGATCCGATAGATCATGTAACTAGGTGCAATGATGACATAGTCTTGGTGTGCTTCATCAATAAACTGCATGTTGGCGATATAAGCCGATATATCATGATGATAGATCTCATTATGAACGTTGGTTTCACCAGTCAAAATACGAAGCTTACCGCTTTTAGAATTGATGTTGTAGTGACGACCTGTACCAACGTGTTCAATGACAGATCTAGGTCTGTATTTAAGATAAACTTGAATGCTCGAAATCCCAGAATTGGTAAAATTACTAAGCACGAAATCGATGAGACGATAACGTCCTAAGAAGGAAACTGAAGGCATAGAACGTGAATCATTCATGCCTGGTATTTCAATGAAATCGTCATAACTGACGATACCGAGTGCGTTCGCCATGGTTAGTCCCCTTTGATATCATGGGCAATCAATTCGATTTCGCCCTGTTCACGTCCAACACTTACATTTTCACCGATCGTAATATGTTCATCGGTGATGATACGTCTTACTTTTGCACCAGATTTTATTTTCGTATACGGCATCAAAACTGAGTCATAAACTTCTGCCCCAGCTTCTACAATAACTCCGGTAAATAAAACAGAATTGACAACTTTCCCATTGACCACACAACCTTGATTGATGTAGGCATTTGAAACTTTAGCTTTTGCGCCAAAATTCTGAGCCGGTACAGTCCTGTCTTCGGTATAGATCTTCCAACTGGGATCCGCTAGATTTAGTTCTTCTGAGCGATATAAAAGGTCCATATTGGCTTCCCATAAGGAATCAATCGTACCGACATCTTTCCAATAACCTTTGAAACGGTAGGCATATAAACGTTTGTCTGAATTTAAGAAACCAGGAATAATGTCCTTCCCAAAATCATGATGAGAATCCGGGTTTTTAACATCATCGACCAAAGCTTTACGTAATTGTTTCCAATTGAAGATATATATCCCCATTGAGGCAAGATTACTTTTTGGTTCTTTTGGTTTTTCTTCGAATTCAATGATGCAATCATGTTGATCCGTATTCATGATGCCAAAGCGACTTGCTTCTTTAAGCGGTACTTCAAGAACAGCAATGGTCGCATCTGCATTGTTGGCTTCATGACATTCCAACATCTTCGAATAATCCATTTTGTAGATATGATCACCAGAAAGGATCAATACTGTTTCTGGATCATATTGGTCTAAGAAATCGATGTTTTGGGTAATTGCATCTGCAGTTCCGCGATACAGCCCAAAGCCTTCGATTTTCTCTCTTGGAGGTAAGACATAAATCCCTGAGTCTTTCGCATCCAAACCCCATAATGAAGCTTTCGCAACATAAGAATTCAACAAAACAGACTCATACTGAGTCAATACCCCAACCACATCAATTCCTGAGTTGGCACAATTACTCAGCGGAAAATCGATGATTCGATATTTTCCCCCGAAATAAACAGCTGGCTTCGCTACTTTGTTGGTTAGATCCAATAGACGAGTGCCTCGTCCTCCTGCTAAGATCATGGCAACCATATTATTTTGGCGCATAAACAACCCTCCACGGTTACTTATATTATACTTGATTCAATCATGACAATTGTTAAAAAACAGTGAATAATCACTGTTCTTAGGGTAGTATAAAATATCTTGTGTAAACGTACAAAGTAGAAAAGGACGAAATTTCTATGAATAGAGGAAGCACTCCGTGTAAAATATTGGTGTCAAATC
>WSYG01000021.1 GCA_009773735.1 Erysipelotrichaceae bacterium | reverse complement strand
TTTTACCACACTTTTCTGTGTTAAACTATCACCAATAAAAAAGTGAGGACCCTTTATGCAACTCAGATTTGCCAGACGTGTAGCAAATGCAAAAAAGTCGTTCATTCGTGAGATTTTTAAGGTACTAGGACAAAAAGACATGATCTCTTTTTCAGGTGGTTTTCCTAACCCCAGTTCTTTCCCCATCGAAGGCATCAAAGCCGCAGCCATCAAAGTATTGGATTCAGATGGTGCCAACGCCTTACAATACAGTTCCACCGAAGGTTATCTGCCTTTACGTGAATATATCGCCAAACGCTATTTCGCTCGCTTTGAATTAAAGGTTGATCCATCAGAGATCTTGATCGTGAATGGTTCTCAGCAAGCCTTTGACTTGATCTCAAAAGTGTTTCTAGATATAGGTGATACTGTGGTCGTTGAGAAACCAGCTTACTTAGGTGCACTTCAAAGCTTTGGCTTTTATGAACCGACATACAAAGTTGTCCCTTTAACTGAAACAGGCTTGGATCTTGTGGCGCTGAAAGATGCTTTAAAAGATAATCCAAAATTGATGTATGTCGTTCCTAATTTTCAAAATCCAACAGGCTTGACTTATAGCAATGAGAATAGAATAGCCATCGCAGACTTATTGCGTAAAACAGATACGATCTTGATTGAAGATGATCCTTATGGGGAACTTCGGTTCAAAGGCATTGATCATCAACCCATTAAAAGTGTCTTGGATGAGCAAACGATCCTCTTAGGCAGTTTCTCCAAAATCGTCTCCCCTGGGATGAGAATGGGCTGGATCGTCGCTAAAAAAGAAATCATGGAGAAATTGGTCATCGCGAAACAAGCTTCAGATCTACATTCCAATTATTTCACTCAAAGAATCATTACCCAATACTTAATGGATAATGATATCGATAAACACATTGAAACCATCAAAGCCATGTATCTCAAACAAAGAGAACAGATGCTTACGTCTATGAAACAATACTTTGATCCATCCATCACTTACACCCAACCTGAAGGCGGGATGTTCCTCTGGGTCACCTTACCTGAAGGTGTTTCCGCGATGAAACTGTTTGAGAGTGCTGTGGTCCAAAAGATTGTTTATGTCCCGGGCGATCCGTTCTATACCGTCGGAGAAGATCTTAACACCTTAAGGATGAATTACACGAACTCGACCCCTAAAGAAATTGATGAAGGTGTCCAACGATTAGCTAAAGTATTCAATGAAGCCATTAAAAAGACTAACTCACGTTAGTCTTTTTTACACCAGATAACTTCATAAGGACTTAGTTCTATCGTTGAATTGTTGAGATTGAAAGATCTCCCTTGAATAAGATCAGTATAATGTGTCCCATTAACCAACTGTCTTAAGTGATCGACATTGATTCTTTCGTGGAATTCTGAGAAGTTATACATCGCAAAGAAAGATTGATTCTCACGATGACGGATCAAGCAATAGACATGGTTTGTATTGAGATCCAAGGCAAACTGACTGGCTTGCCCATCGAGTAAAGGCAAGGTCTTACGCAATTCTATCATCTTCTTTAGGTTCAGATAAATCTCATATTCATCGGTACCCATGTGTTGAGATAGTTTAGAGCGCTTCCAATCAAAGATTGGGCGATGGACCCATCGACCTTCCAGGTTCTTGGCTGGATCCAATAAATAGGATTGATCATTTAAGGTTGCAATTTCATCGCCAGAATAAATTAATGGGATCCCTCGATAAGCCAAAATCAAGGCATGCGCCAGATTGATCCGTCGTAACGCTTCTATGCGTTTGAAGCTTTCTTTCGTCTCATGGGCTTCTTGTAGACCCAAGAGTGAAGCCAAAGTCCCATTGGTTCTGGCATCATGATTGAGTGGATTATATTGATATCGTTCTCCTTTTGAGAAAGAACCTTCAATTTCACCATCATAGAAGTGAATTAAGAATTGTTTGTGAGCAAAAGGATCAAACCCAAAACTATGAATCGCATCCTCATTGAAACCCCAACCTATGTCATCATGACATCGAACATAGTTCATCCAAGTGGCTTGAGACGGAATTTGAAAGCGATTGGTATCGATGTTTAATAAACGAACATCTCTGGTCGCAAACGCATTATAGATATCGACCATCAGGTTTGCATTATACATAATCTCACATTCACTTTGATCCTCTGATCCAAAATATTTTACGATTTCTTCTGGTTGAACGATGGCTTCACCCAATAGTGCTAATGAAGGACAAACCTCCCCTTTGATCAAATGAAACATTCTTAATAAGTCATGAATGGGTTCTAGATTACGACAGGTCGTATTCAGTTCTTTCCACATAAAAGGGATCGCATCTAAACGAATCATATTAACCCCAAGATTAGCTAAATAAAGTAAATTCTCAACCATCCCATTGAATACCTTTGGATTCTTGAAATTTAGATCCCATTGAAAATCACTAAACGAAGTAAAGACATATTTCTCGATTTCAGTATAGTAAGTAAAATTTCCCGGGCATTTAATCGGCAAGACTTCAGGCACCGTTTGATTATAGAGCTTAGGTATTTCATCGGTATCATACATGATGAAGTAGTCTTGTTTTTCTTTGTCGTGAGCGAGAGCACCTTTAGCCCATTCATGTTCTTTCGCAACATGATTTACCACATAATCGATACAGACTCGAATACCTTCATGACGATAGGTATCCAATAGGTTGATAAAATCATCGAGGGATCCTAAACGTGGATCGATTTGTCGATAATCTTCAACCGCATAGCCACCATCATTTTCGCCATTTCGAGGTTTAAGCAAAGGCATCAGATGAAGATAGGTAATCCCAAGATCTTTAAAATACGCGATTTTATCAACTAGATTTTTCAAGTCTTTCGCAAAAAGATCCACATAAAGCGTCATCCCGATGTTGTCTTGACTAAAGTACCACAAAGCCTGATTTTGATCCATTCGAATCAACTCTGGCTTACGGTTTTGTTTTGCTTTTTGCATAATTTCAAGCAATGCATCATAAGTGCTTAAGACATGTTGACTTGACCCATAGATCTGTGTGTAAAGTGTTTTAAGTTCAAAGACCTTTTTCATGAGTGTTCTTTAAGAAAGGCTTCAAGTTCAGATAATTCAGGTAAGGATCCAATGGCGCCCTTTTTAAGCGTTGCGATGGCACCACAGGCGTTGGCTCTGTATAACAGGGTCTTTAGTTCTTGAACGGATAAATGATCCATGGTTTGAGATAAACCATAGATACCCGCCAAGAAAGCCCCAAAAAATGCATCTCCTGCTCCTGTAGTATCAATGGCTTTTACTTTGAATGAAGGGACATGAATCCAGTGCTCATTGGTATAAACAGCACTGCCTTTTTCACCATAAGTCACTAGAATCACTTTAAGAGGATGATCTTTCATTAAAGAATGTAACGCTTCTTCCTCTTTTAGATTGGGTCTAATAAAGGCCAATTCTTCTTCAGATACTTTTAAAATATCGACATAGTCGAGCGCTTCTTCTATTAATCGTTTTGCGATAGATAAATCATTCCAAAGTAAGACTCTTAAATTGACATCAAAGCTTATTTGCTTTTCTTTTTGACGCGAATACTTAAGTATATCCATCGTGGCAGTCCGGGCAGGATCATCACTTAAGGATACAGAACCGCAATGAAAAGCATCCGCCTCATCTATTTTCAATTGAAAGTCAGAATTGAAATCAACCATAACATCGGCTCCATTCTTCCGATAAAAAGAAAAAGAGCGTTCACCTTTATCTGTCAACGATACGATCGCTAAAGATGTTGGAAAGTTTGGATTGAGTTTCAATCCTTGGGTATCTACCTTATTTTCATCCAAAACTGATTTTAAAAAATGACCAAAAAAGTCATCTCCAACTTGACCGATAAATGATGATTCTAACCCGAGCTTACTTAAAGCCACTGCCACATTGGCAGGAGCTCCACCAGGATTAAATTCACTTACAGGATACCCTTTATCAGAGATTCCATAAGGTGTCACATCCAACAATAATTCTCCAAATGAGCAGATTTTCATAGTGATCTTCCTTTGTTTTACTAAGTGAAGAAAGGGCATATTGCTATGCCCTTTTGAATACTACTTCAAACCTTCAATAGCAGTTTTAATCTGTGCAATAAACTCAGCTTTGGTCGTTGTGCCTTTGGCAAACAATTCATAGATCGGGCCTAAGGTATCCATACCAAATCCTGATGGCATATCATTCTGCCACCAAGCATAAGCCTTGCCGGCTTGATTCCATTTCATGACAGAAGCACTTAACGGGGTGCTTGGAATCAGGGTTACAGAATTAAACGCTGGAACCATATGTGCTTTATTAACCATATAGTCGTGGCCAGCAGCAGAAGCAGCCAAGTCGTTCAAGAAGGCTTTAGCAACGTCAGTCATCTTTGAACCTTTATTAATGACGTAGTAGGAAGGTGCACCGATAAAGATGGAGTCATTACCTTCTGTCATTGTGGCATGAGGTAAATATCCCATTTCAAAATCGGAGTCTGCATAGGAACTGTCAGTCCAGTTTCCTTGATGTAAGAAAGCAGCTTTCCCATCAGCGAATTTACCGACTTGATCATCGTAAGTGCCAGTCGTCAAGATGGCTTGATCTCCGTACATTTTCAACAAATCAAACCATTCAGCTAATTGTGCCAAGCGAGCTTCATCAACTATCCCATTGTTGAGGTTAGCGATGACAGAGTTGTCAGCATAATCTAAACCAGCGGACAGATAACCGTTAAAGTTATGAAGTCCGGTAACCCAATACATACCACTTGCAGCAGCCATCGAGACAACGGCATAATCGCTCATACTGTTCGCATCATAGTATGCTTGAATTTTGATAAAGGCTTCTTTATATTCAGCTTGTGAAACATCTTTTAATGCTTCGATGTCAACACCGGCAGCATCCAAAATCTTCTTATTGTATGCCATGCCCCAGCCTTCAACAGCCACTGGGAATCCAAAAACCTTACCACCTACTTTGAATTCTAGGTCAGTGTTTGAGATCCAAGCATCACCTGAGAATTCCATCATTTTATCTTTGTAGATGTTGTAGCCGCCCATACCTTCAATGACGAAGATATCAGGTTGCTTTTCGGCCTGGAATTCGGCCAAGATCTGAGTGCCATAGGCACAAGCGTCGCCACCGCACGTTTTAACAGTTACGGTAACATCATTCGCAGCACCCCAAGCGGTGGCATACGTAGTGAGCACGTCATTGATTTCCACTTTATTCTGGAAAATAATGAGTGTTTTGGCTTCTTTTTTTGGCGTACAAGCAGCTAAGCTTGAAACGGCAAGAAGCATAATAACTAATAAGACTAGCTTTTTCAATTTCATTCCTCCTTTATTTGAAATAAATTGAATATGAACAATCAAGATATCTTGATTATTTCCTGGGTTGATGATTCAACGAGTTTTAACTCATCATAAAGTTGAATCAGTAGTGGACCATCGGTCGAAATAGTGAAATGTTCCTTGTGGGTCGAGATGGTCACGTGATGACCTTGGTAACGGAAACTAAGCGTTACTTGGGTAAATCGACTATGCGCAACGGGTGCGACTCTAAGATGCTTTTCGATTCTAATCCCAAGCAACCCATACGCAACCAAGAGATAGGTCCCCCCCATATTAGCCATATGGAGCCCGTGCTGAGTGTGATGTTTGGTATCCCGAAGATCGATTTGGAGCGAATCTTCAAAGAATTCATCACCCAAATTACTAAGTCCTATCGCATATGCTGCTATCCCATACATACATTTCGAAAGACTAGAATCGTGGGTCGTTCGAGACAGATAGTAATCAAAACTGTTTTTATAAAGCACATCTGTCTTTCTATTCAATAAAACCATAGCCAATAACGTATCTGATTGTTTCAATAGTTGATGTCTGTAGATAAACAATGGATGATAATGCAGAAGCATGGGATGCTTATCCACAGGGATCGTTGCCAGGTCTAAGTTTCTTTTAGATAAGAAATTATCATCTTGAGCTACAACATGATGCTTTTCATCAATCTTGAAGCTCATTTGTTGGGCTGCTAAGCTAAATTCATCCAAAATCGATTCATCAACATCACACTTTTTAAAGATTGGGTTTATTTGATCCTTGTGTTCTTTCGCATAAGCGACAAGTGCTTCGAAATGACGTTGCGCCATCACATTTGTATAGTAATTGTCATTGACTAGGGTTGAATATTCATCGGGACCTGTTACGGTATTGAGATGAAATACTCCACGGTCGAAAACCCCGTAATCTAAGATGAATAACGCCGTTTGAAGCATCATCTCAAAACCATAATCGATCATGAATGCTTCATCTTCAGAGGCATAATAATACTGCATGATCGAATACGCTAAGTCTGAGTTAATGTGGATTTGAGCACTTCCCGCGGGATAATATGGAGAGGTTTCAGTTCCGTTGATCGTTCGCCAAGGAATCTTAACACCTCGGTCTATGCCTAATTTACGGGCTTCCTGTATCGCATCTTCAAGATGGTGATATCGATACATTAAGAGCCGTTTTGCTTTATCTGGTTGGGTTAGAATGAAGTAAGGAATCATATAAATCTCAGTATCCCAGAAATAGTGCCCTTCATAGCCTTCTCCACTGATGCCTTTGGCAGCGATCTGAAGTTGTTCATGCTCTCCACCACTGTTGTTTAACTGATAGATGCTGTATTGAAAAGCCAAGAGGCTTTCAGGATCATTTAGCGAAACTTTATTGAGATCCCAAAATGCTTGGGTCAATCGTTGTTGCTTCTTCTTTAATTCCTTATAGGTATCGAGGTCTTCGATTAAATTTAAGGTACTCAATCCTTTAGGATTGGTCAAAGCAGTGTTGAAAATCTGAAATTTCGTAAAACCAAAACTTTGTTTCGGACTAAGATGTTGGTGAGTAACAGCGCATGCCCCTTGATCAGACAAGGCATAGTCGAAGACTTCATCATGCGTCATCGCCACTTCAATCGACAAATCTGTATTTTCAGTAACCGCACTGAGTGTCGCGTATGTGTGAGTAGAATCGTTGCCGATAAATCGAAGATGCTTTCTGGCTTGAGCAATTCGTGGATCATTTCGATTCAACACTTTAACCTTAGGCATCTGGATGACGGAGGTGATCTTAAGCTGTCCTTCATAATCTATGCTTTCAATAATGATGTGTGATACGATCAAATGCTTTACATCCTGGGCAACGAAACGCTCCTCATGAACGATCAATCGTTGACCATTTGATAATTCATACTGTGCACTGCGACGTGTTAATCCTTCAGACAAAACATACCAACGTTTAAGATCGATTAATTTGGCACTACTTAATTGAAGTTGGCCACAATCAGTTTCGATCCATACGGAGGAAGTATCCATCAGTTTAACGATGGTTTGTCCAAACTGAGGAAAATGAATTGAATTTTCTTCGTAATGGTAAGGTATCGTGTTATAGAATCCATTGATCAAGGCATAGGGATCATCTGAATCCAAGCCATATCCTTCAGCAAAGCTCCCTCTAATGCCTAAGATCCCATTAGATTGCGAAAAAATAGTCTCATCTACGGCTAATTCAGCTTTAGAAAAGCGTTGATTTCTTTCTAGAGTCTTTGGCAAGGCACTCGTCATTCTTTTTTCCCTCTTAGGATTTCATCCCATAATTTTTGCGATATTTCTGGAAAGGTTTTCACTTTAAGATCAGCTTGATTAAGTTGCTCAGGTCCTATCCCTATCGCAAACATCCCAGCTCGCTTGATGGCTTCTATTCCTGCTTCAGCATCTTCGATACCCAAGCAATCTTGAGGACTGATTCCAAAATGACTTGCGGCTTTCAGAAATATATCAGGATAAGGTTTGCTTCTTAGCAGTGTGGGATCAACCACATAATCGAAATACTTTTCTAGTTTTATGGCTTTCAGTAAGAAAGGACCGTTTTTTGAAGCACTACCTAGAGCACATAAGATCTTGCGTCTTTTTAGTACCTCAAGACATTCTATGACTCCCGGTAGGCACTTTGACTCATCAAATTGAGCAATCAATTGTTGATAAGCGATATTCTTTTCTTGAGCCAAACTAAGTCTTGCTGATTCATTGATGTCAATCCCATAGTGATCCAATAAGACCTTTAATGATTCTAGACGTGACACACCCTTTGTTTTCACCTCAAGCAGTGGATCAATCTCTAGATTGAAATGGTGCTTGAATAAACTCGCCCAAGCTGAGAAATGTTCATGGGTTGTTGAGGTCAATACCCCATCCATATCGAAGATTACCAGTTTGATCATTGTTATTTGATCGCACCGGACGTCATTCCCTTGATAATATGTTTTTGGGCAAACAAGAAGAGGATCAATACAGGCAATGCAGCCATCAAGACACTGGTCAAAATCAAAGCCCATTCTTTATCATAGAATCCAGCTAAACTCGCTACAGATAAAGGCAAGGTCTTAACTGCACCTCCTATTCCGATCACAAGTAGTGGCAATAGGTAATCATTCCAGATCCACATCCCATTTAGAACCAACATCGTTACAAAGATCGGTTTAAGAATTGGTAATACGATTTTAAAGAAAACCTGAGGTTTTGAACACCCATCAATAATCGCTGCTTCTTCGATATCGATTGGGATCGACTTAATAAATCCATGGAACATGAAAACACTTAACGGTGTTCCAAATCCAATATATGCCAAGATAACGCCATAATAGGTATCTTTGAAAGGTATCCCTGTCAAATGACGTAAGGTTTCCAATAAGCGAACCAAAGGCAACATAACGACCTGAAATGGAATGACCATCCCAGCCAAGAAAAACATAAAGATCCACATAGAATATCTTGTTTTAGTTCGCACTAATATCCATGCGGCCATGGCACTAAAGACCCCAATCAAAATCAAGCTCGATGTAGTGATGATAAATGAATTAATAAAAGCAGAAAGGTAATTGATATTATCCCGAGTCATGATTTCTTTGATGTTCTTAAATAAATTTGTCCAATCGGTGGGCGAACTGAGCGGTGTTCTTATAATTTCAGCCGCATCTTTAGAAGCATTGATGATGACTAAAACAATCGGCAGAAAGAAGGCGATCATTAACCCAAAGCCCAAAATCTCCAACAAAAACAAGGGGGTGAATGTTTTTCTTAACCATGATCTTTCCATTAGAGTTCGACCTCTTTTCTTTTATTGTAATAAACTTGTAAAAGGGAGACCGCCAGTAAAAAGACAAAAAATACAATGGCTTTGGCTTGCCCAACACCCAACTGATACCGAGCAAAAGCTTCCTGATAAATATTCAGTGCAATCAAGTTGTTTGAACCAACTGCAGGCCGGGCAGCTAGACCAAACCAGCTTGTGATCCATTGAGGCAACAAGGTTCCTGGGCCACCATTGGTCAAACTGATAACTGTGTCATATTGTTTAAACGACGTTACTAAAGTCAGAAACATCGACACCGTAAAGGCTTGCGCAACCAAAGGTAAAATAACGGTTCGTAAACGTTGATAAGCATTAGCTCCATCGATTTTACTAGCTTCCACAAGATCCTGCGGAACATTTTGAAGTGCAGCGATATATATCATCATGATGTATCCAGCATATTGCCATGTAATGACAATAATCAAGCCCAATAAGGCTGAGTCTCCATTGACAAGTAAACTGGTTGCGAATGAGCCACCCAAAGAGGTGATTGCACGATTGAAGATGAATTGCCAGATGTAACCAAGGACCAATCCCCCTATCAGATTAGGAAGGAAGAATCCGGCACGATATAAATTTTTAAGTTTCAAGTTCTGTGTAACTAGGATTGCCAGAAAAAAGGCAACAATATTAATGGCGAAAATATTAAGAACTGAATAAATAATGGTTTTGTATAAAGAGTAAACAAAGCCATAATCTCTAAACATTGACATGTAATTGCTTAATCCTACAAAAATCTCTTTTCCAGTATTCAGCCCATCCCAATTGGTCATAGAAAGAAAAATGCCATGAAAAAAGGTAAACATAACAAACAAACTAAAAGCACTTAAGGAGGGCATCAAGAAAAGCGAAAAAGTTCTATTGTGTTGAGCCTTTCCTGAATTGCCCATCCATCTAGAGACAACATAGGTGGCGATCGGTTTTCTTTGTTTCATTGGATCAAACGCATAAATATCGATCTTGAATAAGCGAGCGATCAGCGCTATCAATGCGATGAAGGGGATTATAATAAACATAACTCCTGAAATTACGCCATACAAGATTTTTTGCATCAGTGTTTTCAAACCGTTCTCCTTCTCAAATGTGGAAAGGTTTCCATATACAGCTATATAATTAAGCTCATTTTGAGCTCCTTGAAATAAAAACACCACTCTACTTCATATAGGTTAAGTATGGCATTATTTGTAAGCGCTGTCAATAACTATTTCACTAAAAAACACAAGTGGAAAACTGATTCTTAGGCTGTTTCTCCTGTTGCGAAATTGACCGGTATGATCTTATCGTTAACTTTATTTCCGTTTATTCGGGAAACGACACTTTCAACTAGGGCAATGGCAATGGCATCTGGATCCTGCGAGATCGAAGTTATTGTCTTATTAAGTCGATAACCACCTCGCCCTCCATCAAAACCAATAACTTTAACATCCTTAGGCACTTTTCTTCCTTGATCCTCTAAATGTTTAACAACTTCTGCTGCGATATTATCATTGTTTGCGAAAATGCCATCCACTTCAGGATGATCGATCACAGATTGGTAAACTGTTTCAGGAATATAATTATAATCGCCTAAAGGATACTCAATGTTGATAACATGATGAATCCCTTGACGACGCAACTCTTCAATAAATCCTTTGCGACGTTTACTGACCTCAGTATTGACACTGGTATGTTCCCCTTGAGCATCATCCCCTATGAACATAAATTTATGACAACCATTATCTAGTAAATAACGAGCTGCCATGACTCCACCTTGGTAATTATCACTGCTGACACAGGGTACATCTTCAAAACGACGATCAAATGAGACGATTGGGAATTGCTTTTCAATGAATGGTTCGATGTTATTGTTGGTCAACATGATCAAGCCATCTACTCGACTCTTTTTCAACATTTCAACATAGATGATTTCTTTTTCGATGCGTTCACTAGAATTACAAAGCATCAACATATAGCCTCTTTGATAGAGCTCTTTTTCAACACTGTTCAATAATTCTCCAAAGAAAAGATGGGTACTATTTGGCAAGAGAAAAGCGACCAGATTATTCTTTTGAAGTGCCATACTTTTAGCGATCTCGTTTGAAACGAATCCGATCTCGCTTATGACTTGCTCAACTTTTTCCCTGGTTTCTTTTTTAACATAACCAGAATGATTGATCACTCTTGAAACAGTAGCGATCCCCACCCCAGCTTTTTTAGCGACATCAATAATGGTTGCCATAGTGTACCTTCATTAAATATTATAACAGAGTGATTTGTTTTCTACAGGTTAAGAGGCAAACACATAAACTACTTAATGATGGTTGTGACGTTACCGGCACCAACCGTACGGCCGCCTTCACGAATGGAGAAGGTGGTTCCTTGTTCAACAGCGATCGGGGAAATCAATTCGACTTCCATCTGAACGTTGTCGCCCGGCATAACCATTTCAACGCCTGCTGGCAGTTTAATGACACCGGTTACGTCTGTTGTACGGAAGTAGAATTGCGGACGATAGTTCGCAACGAACGGTGTATGACGACCGCCTTCTTCTTTGGACAAAACGTAAACTTGGCAAGTAAATGTCGTATGCGGTTTTACTGAACCGGGTTTAGCCAAAACTTGGCCACGTTCGATTTCTTCACGGTTGACGCCACGAAGCAAAGCTCCACAGTTATCGCCAGCCAATGCAGAATCCAACGACTTACGGAACATTTCCAAACCGGTAACAACGGATTTACGTGTAGGTTTGATACCAATGATTTCGACTTCTTCGCCGACTTTGATCTGACCACGTTCAACACGTCCGGTAGCAACAGTGCCACGACCGGTAATGGTGAATACGTCTTCGACCGCCATCATGAAAGGCTTGTCTGTTTCACGGGAAGGATTTGGGATGTATGCATCAACAGCATCCATCAATTCCTGGAGGGATTTTTCCCACTTAGGATCGCCTTCGCCGCCTTTTAAAGCTGAACCGCGAATGACAGGCGCGTTATCGCCGTCAAAGCCGTTTTTGCTCAAGAGTTCGCGAACTTCCATTTCGACTAAGTCAATGAGTTCTTCATCATCGACCATGTCGCATTTGTTCAAGAAGACAACCATGTGTGGAACACCAACTTGGTGAGCCAACAAGATGTGTTCTCTTGTCTGAGGCATAGGTCCGTCAGTAGCAGCAACGACCAAGATCGCGCCATCCATCTGAGCAGCTCCGGTAATCATGTTTTTAATGTAATCAGCGTGGCCTGGGCAATCTACGTGTGCATAGTGACGTGCTACAGTCGAATACTCGACGTGAGCGGTGTTGATTGTAATTCCACGGGCTTTTTCTTCAGGTGCGCCATCGATTTGGTCGTAACGCATTTCCTTAGCCATACCTTTTTTGGCCAGGTAGCGGGTGATCGCAGCAGTCAGTGTTGTTTTTCCATGGTCAACGTGGCCAATGGTTCCAATATTTACGTGCGGCTTGGATCTGTCAAATTTTTCTTTTGCCATAATTTGTTCTCCTCCAATATGGGTTAGTTAGTAAGCACTTCTATTCTATTCTAAACAAGTCCCAAAATCAAGCCATTACTTTTCTTCAGCGTTCTTTTTAGCTATTTTTTCAGCAATGGATTTAGGCACTTCTGAATAGTGGTCAAACTGCATAGAATAGGAGCCACGTCCTTGTGTAAAGGAGCGCAGATCGGTTGCATAACCAAACATTTCAGACAGCGGGATCTCGGCTTGGACGATGGTTGCGTTACCGCGTTCCACCTGGTCTTTGATCTGTCCACGACGTGAACTGACATCGCCCATGACAGATCCTAAGTATTCACTTGGGGCTGTCACTTCGATGGCCATGATGGGCTCAAGGATGACTGGATTACATTTTCTTCCGGCTTCTTTCAAAGCCATGGAAGCAGCAATCTTATAAGCCATTTCTGAGGAGTCTACATCATGGTAGGATCCATCAAATAGGGTGGCTTTGATATCGATGATCGGATAACCGGCGATCAGACCGTTAGGTAATGAAGCAGCAATTCCTTCCATGGTCGGTTTGATGTATTCTTTGGGAACAGTGCCCCCAACGATCGCATCGACGAATGTAAAGCCTTTCCCAACTTCATTGGGCTCAAACTTGATCCATACGTGACCATATTGACCACGACCGCCAGACTGACGGATGAAACGGCCTTCGCATTCCGCTGTTCCACGAATGGTTTCACGGTAAGCAACTTGCGGAGCACCGACGTTGGCTTCTACTTTGAATTCGCGTTTCATACGATCCACGATGATGTCTAAGTGAAGTTCGCCCATACCAGCAATGATGGTTTGACCCGTTTCAGGATCGGTATAAGTTCTGAAAGTAGGATCTTCTTCAGCCAGCTTTTGTAAAGCAATTCCCATCTTATCGAGTTCACCTTTGGTTTTAGGCTCAATGGCGATGTTGATGACAGGTTCTGGGAAGACCATTTTTTCTAAGATGATGAAGGATTTTTCATCACAGAGGGTATCCCCTGTGGTGGTGTCTTTTAGTCCAACAGCTGCGGCGATATCGCCAGAGTAGACATCGGTGATTTCATTTCTGTGATTGGCATGCATTTGAACCAATCTGGAGAAACGTTCACGATTGTTTTTAGTCGAATTGAAGACATACGATCCGGAACTAATTTTTCCGGAATAAACTCTGAAGTAGGTCAATCTTCCAATGAATGGATCGGTCATAACTTTGAAAGCCAAAGCAGCAAACGGTTCCGAATCATCAGGATGTCTTACATCAGGGGTGCCATCTTCTTTGATGCCGGTAATGGCCGGAACATCCAGTGGAGAAGGCAAGTAATCGATAACGGCATCCAGCATCGCTGTAACACCTTTGTTTTTATATGCTGCACCGCACAGGACTGGGAAGAATTCGCCGGTGATGACGGCTTTACGGATGGCTCTTTTGATTTCCTCAACGGTGAGTTCATCGCCTTCCAGATATTTCATCATGATTTCTTCATCGTAATCCGCAACGATCTCAACGAGTTTAGCGCGATATTCTTCAACGCTTTCTCTCATTTCAGCTGGGATTTCTGTAAATGTGTCTTCCTTTGACTTATCGCCTGAGAAGATTCTGGCTTTACGTTCGATGATGTCGACCAATCCGTCAAAATAATTTTCAACGCCAATTGGCAATTGGATCGGAGTGGCTTTGGCACCCAAACGGGTAATCAAAGTTTTAGCCGACATGTAGAAGTCCGCTCCAGTCGCATCCATCTTGTTGACGAATACGATACGGGGGACGTTGTATTTGGTTGCTTGTCTCCAAACGGTTTCAGTTTGAGGTTCTACCCCATTCTTACCATCCAGAAGCGTTACGGCACCATCTAAGACTCTAAGTGAACGTTCTACTTCAACGGTGAAGTCGACGTGACCCGGGGTGTCTATGATGTTGATTCGGTTGCCTTTCCACTGAGCCGTTGTGGCTGCGGAAGTAATCGTAATACCGCGTTCCTGTTCTTGGGCCATCCAATCCATAGTGGCGGCACCGTCATGCACTTCACCAATCTTATGGGTTTTTCCGGTATAGAATAGGATACGTTCGGTTGTGGTGGTTTTACCGGCATCGATGTGAGCCATGATTCCGATATTTCTTGTGTTCGCTAGTGAATAATCACGTGGCATTAGCGGGTCACCTCCTTAGTTAAGCACAAACGCATATCTTACCAACGGTAATGAGCGAAGGCTTTGTTGGCTTCAGCCATCTTATGAATGTCGTCTCTTTTCTTAACGGAAGCGCCTGTGCCGTTTGCGGCATCGACGATTTCATTGGCTAAACGCTGTTGCATCGTTTTTTCATTTCTTAAGCGAGAATAATTAACGATCCATCTTAGACCTAAAGTCAATCTACGTTCAGCGGATACTTCTACCGGTACTTGGTAGTTGGAGCCCCCTACACGTCTGGCTTTGAGTTCTAACATCGGCATGACATTGGCGAGTGCTTGTTCAAACACTTCCATAGGTTGACGACTTGTTTTTTCTTCGATCATATCGAAGGCATCATAGAGGATATTGGAAGCAACACCGCGCTTACCATCCAACATAATTTTATTAATCAAACGGGTAACCAATTTTGAGTTGTAGATCGGATCGATCAGGACGTCTCTTTTGGCTATAAAACCTTTTCTTGGCATGTTCTGTCGCTCCTTTCTTACTTAGCGGCCTTTTTAGGACGCTTGGCACCATAGAGGGATCTACCCTGTCTACGGCTGTCTACTCCGGCACAGTCTAAAGTACCGCGGATGATGTGGTAACGAACTCCAGGTAAGTCTTTGACACGGCCGCCTCTAATCATGACGACGCTGTGTTCCTGAAGGTTATGGCCGATTCCTGGGATATATGCGGTAACTTCCATCCCATTGGATAAACGGACACGGGCATATTTACGCAAAGCAGAATTCGGTTTCTTTGGTGTCATGGTACCGACACGGGTGCAGACTCCACGTTTTTGCGGAGAGGAGATGTCAGTCGGACGACGTTCCAAAGTATTCAAACCTCTGTTTAAAGCAGGAGACTTTGATTTATAGACTTTGTCTGTACGGCCTTGGCTGACCAATTGATTGATTGTAGGCATTTCGTACCCCTTTCTTGCACACATTACCGGGTGTGCCATCTTTTCTAATTGAAGTTTAGTTCCGCTTCACGGAACGCATTCATCGATAAGCCTTCATATTCTAATGCGTTTGTTACGCAATGTCAATGACAAAATAGAAAAAACGGTTGTTTCCAACCGTTTTTAGTGTTTATTCGCCTTTGTCTGACTTTTCCTGATCTCTCAGGATTTCTAAAGAGTTTTGTTCCTCTTCACGACGGGCATTTTTCGCATAACGTGCTTCTCTTAATAAAGCGGTTTTGGCTTGAATCAAACGTGAAGATTCACGATCGACTTTAGAGCCAGTTCCTGCCGGGATACGTTTACCGATGATGACGTTTTCTTTCAAGCCTTTGAGATGATCGATTTTTCCTTTGATGGATGCATCGGTCAAGACTTTGGTGGTTTCCTGGAAGGAAGCTGCCGACAAGAAGGAATCGGTTTCAACGGAAGACTTGGAGATCCCCAGCAATAAAGGTTTGAAGGCTGCCGGTGTTTTACCATTCATCAGATACTTTTGATTGAGTCTGGTGATGTGGGAGATGCTCATCTGTTGACCGATTGAGAGCTTCGCATCGCCGCCATCGGTGATGACGATTTTACGCAGCATTTGTCTGATCATGACTTCCAGATGTTTATCGGAGATTTCGATCCCTTGGGACTGATAGACTTTCTTAACTTCTTTTAAGATATAGAACTGAACGCTTTCAACCCCACCGACTTCCAAGAGCTCTTTAGGATCGATATGGTCATCGGTCAGGTTTTCACCGGCCTCGACATATTCGCCCTTCTTAAGGTCTTGTCTGATGTGTTGGGTCAAACTCGCAAAGTGGGATACTACTTCATTGGTGTTGTGGTTGGTTACGTCAATACGGATCAAGAGTTCTTTCGCATCGTTTTCTTCACGATCGAAGAAGTCCGTATTGACCGATTCGATGGCAGAGATAACACCTGAGATCTTGGCTAGAACCGCTGGACGTTTAGGACGTCTGGCTTCAAAGAGTTCTTCGACACGAGGTAAACCTTGTGTGATGTCTCCCCCTTCAGCTGCAGCGACCCCTCCGGTATGGAAGGTACGCATGGTCAGCTGTGTACCAGGTTCCCCAATGGATTGGGCAGCCATGATCCCAACAGCTTCTCCGACTTCGACTGGTTTGCCTGTGGCTAAGTTACGGCCATAGCACTTCACACAGATCCCATCGGTTGATTTACAGGTAAATACATTTCTGATCTTGGCTTTTATGATGCCGGCTTCGACAATCAAGGTCGCCATTGGTTCTGAGATGTAGTCATCGCTTTCAACCATGACTTCACCTGTCTTAGGATTGATGATGTCTTCTTTTGAGTAACGGCCAATCAGACGATCTTTCAGATCTTCGATGACAGTGTTGTTTTTTCGATCACGGATGTCTTCGATGACATAGCCGGTATCGGTTCCACAGTCTTCTTCAACGATCATGACATCTTGCGCAACATCGACGAGACGTCTTGTCAGATATCCTGATTCAGCGGTCTTCAAGGCGGTATCGGTCAGACCTTTACGAACCCCATGGGTCGAAATAAAGAATTCTGACACATTGAGTCCTTTACGGAATGATGAATATATAGGCACTTCGAAGACTGAAGGAATATAACGTGATTCAGCCTTAGATAGATTGCTTAACGCATTACCGATGACTTTTTCATCTTTCTTCTCTTCGCCAGCACTCTTAGAGGCCACATATTTGAAGAAGGATTCCGGTGTTTCTACATAAGCTTCAGCGATCTTAATGGCTGCTGCATAGAAGCTTTCTGCGGTATCAAACAGGTTTTTAATGTCTAATGTATTCAGACCCAAAGCTGAGACTTTCACAGCTTCAGAGACATTCTCTGGGCTTAGACCACGTTTTACGACTTCTTTGAAGAGAACGCTTAAAGCTTTTTTAACTTCACTCAGTTTCTTGTCATATTGGTCTTTGTAGTATAGCTTATCGATGGCTTGTTTATCGTTGGTGTAGGTTTCTAAGACAAATTCATCCCAGGCAGCTTCATCCAACGGTGTTAGTTCAAGCAGACTATTGGCTTTGGCCAAGACTGCTTCATCACAGGTCGCCAACAATGAATCAGCTTTGGTTTTAAGGTCTTCAGACAATACACTTGTGAAGTTTTTGAGCGGATCAGCATATTTCATCAACCCGAGATCGCACTTTTCATCAAAGATCTTACGTACGAGATCATCATACGATGCTTTGATTTTTCCTAAAATTTCAATCTCATGTTTGGTGAAGTTGCGTTCTACAAACTTCGAAGCCAAGGTAAAGTGGTCCAACAAGGCAACTGGGATCTCAGAGAGCATCTTGATCTTATTGATGGATTGGAAGACACGGTTATCATCAACGACGTCAAATGCGATGTTGTCGATGTGTTTATCGCCTTCTGATTCAAGGGTGATCTTTTCTTTGTCGGATAAGACTTTGAGGATGATCGGATTTTGTTTCTTCAGAAGGAACTTTACGTTTTCATATAAGGAAGCTTGAGCTAAATCTTCTTTGGTCAAAGTATTGGTCAGTAAGGTTTTCGCTAAATCGACTAAACCCTGTTTCTTTTCGGCTTGTTTGAGTTGTTTCTCATCCAATTTAACCATGATGAAGGGGTTTTTCTGATCTAAGCGTAATGCAACACTGTCTTTTTGTTCTTTGATCCACAAGGCTTTATCGAGTTGAACGATCAGTTCATCGGTGCTGTTACGACCCATGAAGTTGGTGGTTAGTTTTTCGAAACCTTGTTCGAATTCTGTCTTGGCGAATTTGATGGCTTCGTTTTGAGTCGTGATCGTAAAGTGATGATCGCCTTTTACTGCGTCATTTTTGATCATGGTCAAGACGGTATCTTGATCGAGTTCACCAGTAGTTTGTAGTTTTTCAACATTCGCTTGAACTTTTTTGCGAGCTTTGACGTTGAGGTCGATCGCATATGCATTCAAGTGTTTGATTTGAGCATAGACATCTAATCCTTTGAAATCTTCATAGAGTTCATAGAGCTTGATCTTTTTGGTGTCTTCAGCTGTTTTGATGGCTTCTTCACGTTCTTTGATCAAGATCAATTCTGCGGGTTCCAAAGCGAAGTCTAAATAGTGTTCTTTCAATAAACTTCTAAATTCACGCTTCTTGCCTTCCATATTCTGGGAAGTTTCAGCTTGGTGAGATTTGGTGGATGAGATCGGTTTCCCCATCAATCCACGGATACCCGCTAACTGAGTAAAGTGCGATGCATTACCACGAGCCCCGGAAGTCTTCATCATATTGATCGGGTTCTTACGTGGTAAGTGAGCTTCTAAATCTTTTCCGATGTCGGATTTGATGCGATCCCACAAAATGGTCACATGACGTTCCCACTCACGAGGAGTCAAACGACCGGTTTGACGGAGATCCATCAATCTGGCTTCTTGAATCTTGCCCATCTCAACGAGATTGGCGGTATTTGGGGATACAACAATGTCACTTAACGCAACCGTCATCCCAGCAACCGTCGAATACTTAAATCCGTTGTCTTTGATCTTATCTAAGATTTCGGAAGTCTTTGAGGTGCCATAACGATTGAATACTTCAGCGATGATGGTCCCTAAGTCTTTTTTCTTAAAGTCATTGCTGATTTTTAAGGATTGGATGTATTTCTTGACGTTTTCACCAAGTGGGACAAAATAACGTTGAGGTGTTGCGATGAAGTTCTCTTTGGAGACTTCATTGATGTAAGGTAAATCGCTAGGGAACATTTCATTGAAGATCAGTTTCCCAACGGTCGTAATTAAATAGGATACATTTTGAGAAGCAGTGAAACCGTCTTTGCCTAAAGATCTTGCGCGTACCGCAATACGGGTATGGATATGGATCTCTTTGGATTCATAGGCCATCAATGCTTCATTGATGTCTTTATAGATATGACCTTCATTATCCGCAAAACGATTCCATAACAGATAACCATCATTATCGCCTAAAGCTTTTAATAGCTCAGCTTTCGCAACAAATTCGGCAGCTGTTTCTTCCATATTCAGATAGAAGTTACCCATGACCATGTCTTGGGAAGGTGTAACGATTGGTTTACCATCTTTAGGTCCAAGAATATTATTGGATCCCAGCATCAAAACTTCAGCTTCAGCTCTGGATTCTTCGCTCAAAGGAACGTGGACGGCCATTTGGTCGCCATCGAAGTCGGCGTTGAAAGCAGGTGTAACTAAAGGATGTAGACGAATGGCTCGTCCTTCAACCAGTTTTGGCATAAAAGCTTGGATGCCGAGTCTATGCAGCGTAGGAGCACGATTCAACAGGACTGGATGATTATGGATGACGTCTTCGACGACATCCCAAACACGAGGATCCTGTCTTTCGATCAATTTTTCTGCTGATTTTGGATTGGAGGTGAGTTGACGATGAACCATTTCATTGATGACGAAAGGTTTGAACAATTGGATGGCCATTTCACGTGGAATACCACATTCAAACATTCTAAGATCTGGTCCTACCGCAATAACTGAACGGCCTGAGAAGTCGACACGTTTGCCCAACAAGTTCTGTCTGAAACGGCCTTGTTTCCCTTTTAAACTGTGGGATAAGGATTTCAGAGGACGTTGTCCGGCACCAGCGATCGGTTTTGATCTACGGCCATTGTCGATTAAAGCATCGACAGCTTCTTGAAGCATGCGTTTTTCATTTTGAACGATGATGGATGGTGTACCCATTTCGATCAAGCGTTTTAAACGGCTGTTTCTGGTAATAACTCTGCGATACAAATCATTTAAATCACTGGTCGCGAAACGTCCGCCATCCAGCTGTAACATTGGTCTAAGATCTGGTGGGATGACTGGTAATACGGTCAAGACCATCCATTCTGGTTCATTGTCTGAGTTTCTGAACGCATCGATGGTTTCTAAACGTTTGATCAATTTCTTACGTTTATCGCCTTGAGCATCCTTTAATTCTTCAATGACTGCTTTGTGTTCTTTTGGTAAATTGATGCGTTCAAGCAATTCTTTAACGGCTTCAGCGCCTGTTTTCGCAACGAAAGAACCTACGCCCCATTCACGGGTATAGTCTCTGTATTCCTTTTCGGAAATGATTTGTTTGTAGGAAAGATCCGTATCTCCCGCATCGATGACGACCCAGGATACGAAGTAAACGACTTCTTCAAGATTCTTAGGGGATATACCTAAGAGTAAACTCATTCTGGAAGGAATACCTCTTAGATACCAAATGTGGGCAACTGGTGCAGCCAAATCGATATGGCCCATACGTTCACGTCGAACGGAACTTTTGGTGACTTCGACGCCGCAACGGTCACAGACGACCCCTTTGTATCTTACTTTTTTATACTTACCGCAATAACATTCCCAGTCCTTGGAAGGTCCGAAAATACGTTCGCAGAATAAGCCATCTCGTTCAGGTTTTTGGGACCTATAGTTGATGGTTTCTGGTTTCTTGACTTCGCCATGGCTCCATTCACGGATACGTTCAGGAGAAGCCAAACCAATTTGAATAGAGGCAAAATTGTTGATACTCATTACACTAAGTCCTCCTGATCATCCGCGCCGACAACGGCTGCTTCTGGGATCTCTTCTTCGATCCCTTCAGGGATATCGTCATCATCCAGACCTAATTCAGTAGGTAAGATGGGTTCAACATCCAATACAGAGTTGTCTTCGACTTCGATCTTTTTCATGTCGACTTCTTGTTTGTCTTCGTCCAAAAGTTTGACATCAATACCCAAGGCATTGAGTTCATGTTTAAGCACTCTGAAGGATTCTGGTACACCAGGTTCTGGAATGTCTTTACCTTTGATGATGGCTTCGTAGGTCTTCGTACGGCCCATGATGTCATCAGATTTAATGGTTAAGATTTCCTGTAAGGTACTGGATGCCCCATAGGCTTCAAGCGCCCAAACTTCCATTTCTCCGAAACGCTGACCACCGTTTTGAGCTTTACCGCCCAAAGGTTGTTGCGTAACCAAAGAATAAGGACCTGTTGCACGGGCATGCAACTTATCATCGACCATGTGTGCCAGTTTGATCATATACATGACCCCAACTGAAATACGTTCGTCGAATTGTTCACCGGTACGGCCATCAAACAAGATGGTCTTACCGTCTTCTGTCATCTCTGCTTCACGCATGATGTCTTTAAGTTCTTCATTGTTGATGCCATCGAAGACTGGTGTCGCAAACTTCACACCGAGTTTTTCAGCAGCCATTCCCAAATGAATTTCTAGGACCTGTCCGATGTTCATACGAGATGGAACACCGAAAGGATTCAGCATGATATCGACCTGACTTCCATCAGGTAAGAAAGGCATGTCTTCTACCGGTAAGATTTTTGAGATAACGCCCTTATTGCCATGACGGCCGGCCATTTTATCCCCTTCTGAGATCTTACGCTTTTGTACGATATAGACTTTAACGACACGTTTGACACCAGGTGCCAAATCATGTCCATCTTCACGATCGAAGATTCTGACCGCTTGAACGATACCACTTCCGCCATGAGGTACTTTTAAGGAGTTGTCTCTGACTTCACGGCTCTTGTCTCCAAAGATGGCCAAGAGCAATTTTTCTTCTGGAGAAATTTCGCTTTGTCCTTTTGGAGTAACTTTACCAACTAAGATATCGCCTTCTTTAACTTCAGCCCCGATCATAACGATGCCTTGAGCATCCAAATGACGGCAAGCATCTTGGGATACGTTAGGAATATCACGGGTGATTTCTTCATCACCGAGCTTAGTATCACGTACTTCTAGATCATATTCTTCAATATGGATCGAAGTATACACATCATCTTTAACCAAACGTTCAGACATGATGACCGCATCTTCATAGTTATAGCCATACCATGTCATAAACGCGATCTTGACGTTTTGGCCCAAAGCCAATTCGCCAGACTGCATCGAAGGTCCATCCGCTAAGACATCCCCACGATCAACCATATCGCCTTTACGAACTAAAGGTGTCTGATTGATACAGGTTCCTTGATTGGAACGTTTAAACTTCATCAAATCATAGGTATGAGCCCCATCATCCGCTGTGACGACGACTTTGTTGGCATCGACATAGGTTACTAAACCTTGATGATGCGCAATGACAGCACTTCCGGAGTCGGCTGCGATACGATGTTCAATCCCAGTTCCTACATATGGAGAACGAGGTCTGAGCAAAGGAATCGCCTGACGCTGCATGTTGGCACCCATCAAAGCACGAGAAGCATCATCGTTTTCCAAGAATGGAATACACGCTGTCGCTACCGAAACGATCTGTTTTGGGGAAACATCAGCGAGTTCAACTTGATCTTTCAATACTTTAATATGGTCACCTTTATAACGGACAACAACTTCATCATGAGCTAATTTCCCATCGACGACTTCATTGGCCTGAGCGATGTTGTAGTCCATCTCATCATCAGAGGACAGATAAATGACTTCGTTACTGACGGTGCCATCTTTCATGACTTTACGATAAGGTGTCTGAATAAAACCATACTCATTGACACGACCATACGATGTAAGATTAGATATCAATCCAATGTTTGGTCCTTCAGGAGTTTCAATCGGACAGATACGGCCATAGTGGGATGCATGAACGTCACGGACTTCAAAGCCCGCACGTTCTCTGGTCAAACCGCCTGGACCTAAAGCGGATATACGACGTTTATTGGTCAACTCAGCCAAAGGATTGGTTTGATCCATAAATTGGGAGAGCTGAGAAGAGGAAAAGAATTCTTTGATGGCAGCAGTCAAAGGACGGATGTTGGTCAAGGACTTCGGTGTTAAACCACCTAAATCAGCATTGATGGACATTCTTTCTTTAACGACACGTTCCATTCTGGATAGACCAATACGGAATTGATTTTGGATCAATTCTCCGACAGTACGGATTCTTCGGTTACCCAATTGATCGATGTCATCGGTTTCTCCGACACCTGTATGTAAATTCAATAGATAGTCATAAGAAGCGATCATATCGCTCATGGTGACTGTTTTCTTGATCAATAACGGATCTGTACCGATGATCTTGATCAGGTCATCGTTTTCTTTGGCTTTGACATAGACTTGTTGAACAGCTGTACCAACCAACCAACATTCAGCATCTTTATCGCCTAATTCTGACTTCAACTCACGTTCTTTGTCGATCGACAAGACCATTCTATCTTTTGAAGGTTCAAAGGTAGGAATCAAGACTTCATCTTTACTCATCGCATCTTTATTGTTGATTAGGATTCTACCGATCACAAACAAACGTTGTCCATAAGACATGACACTGTTAAAGTTGGCTTTGTTTAAAGTCAGTTTACGTGCGATCAAGCCTTCATAAACCAAGACTGTATCGACTAATGTTTCTAAAGTAACCGCATCTTGAAATGTAATGACATTGCCTTTATCAAGTCTGAAATCATTGATTTCAACACTGTTGGCCAATATACGACCCACTAAAGCATCACGATCAACGGTTTTGACAGCAATTGATTCAGGGAAACTAAAGTAAGGATTAAACGGCATAGCTTGCATATAAAGGCCCTTGTTGAGGACTTTTAATAGCGCCGCTTTTTCTTCACGATCGATGATGACATCGGCTTTTAAGACGACTTCTTTACCATCTTTATCGATATATTTGACTTCATTGCCTTGAGCATCTCTGATGTCCATGGCGAGTTTGTTGCCGACCATACGATCGACGACACTGAGTTTCTTACCTAATTTATAACGACCAGCTTTGGTTAAGTCATATCGTCTGTTGTCGAAGAATTTCGACTTCATCAGATTCTTAGCGCCTTCTTCAGTCGCAATTTCATCAGCGCGTTGATTGTTGTAGATGTCATACAAAGCTTCACGCGTTGTTCTGACTTTATCCGACAATAAGGTATTGATCATATCTGGATATTCTCCAAAGAACGACGTAAACATCAACAGATAATGGTTGATGAATTCACGTTCATCGCCAAATATATCTTGGCGTGTCGTGTTGTATCCTAGAGCCCCTAAGAATGTTCTAAAGGCGGTTGTATCATAAGCATCTTCGGCTTTTTCAGTATCGAAAGAGAAACCAATGGCTTTAAACAAGATGGAAGATAATATCTTACGCTTACGATCAATGGAGACATTGATCTGGAAGTCGGAATCCGCAAAGTTGTTGTCTGCAGCAGATGCTTTTGAAGCTGCCGTTGTCTTCTTTACCGCAGACATGAATTCGAGCCATGTTCCACGAGATGGAATCAGTTCTGAATTGTATTTGTCCTGTTGATTGCCTACTTTATCTTTAAGCGGTTCATAGTAGTAATAAGCACCAGGCGATCGAACGATCTGAGATACGATAACGCGTTCTGCCCCATTGATAATGAAGGTTCCGGTTTCAGTCATCAGCGGGAATTCTCCTAAGAAGACATCTTCATGACGTTCCGTGATTTCACCGGTTGCGTTATTTAAGATTTCTAACTTCATGTGCGCTTTTAAGGGAGCTGCGTAATTGGCTTCCCTTTCTTTGCATTCCCCAACACTATATTTGGGTGCCGCAAACTCATAGGACATAAAATCCAAACGGACATTTTCACCATGATTGACGATGGGATAAATTTCCTGGAATACTTCCTTTATGCCTTCTTTGGTAAACCAGTCGAAGGAGTCTGTCTGGATTTCAACCAGATTGGGTAAATCGAGGGTGCCGCTGACTTTGGAGTAGTCTCGACGTGCTGCCTTTTTACCGTATTGCGTGATACGGTAGGATTCTTGTTTCTTCATGCGCGCCATCCTTTCGAAGTGTATCATAACGCTTAAAAGGGCTTAAAATCCCGTTTAATTTCGTTAGTTATGCAATTTATTATATTACCAAAGTTTATTCAATAAGTCAATCTTTATTCGATTGAATTATCTCATAACCTTTATGGAGTTTTATTCTTGAGACTAACGGGAAGATCGTCTGCAGTTCTTTAAAGCTGGATGCCGCACCTTGTTGCCGTCTGATCACGATGATCAGCGACCCTTGAGGGTTTAGATGCTTGTAGGCATTGCGGTAAAGCTCAAAGATGGTTTCTTTTCCAGTACGTATGGGAGGATTAAGTAAGATACAGTCGTATTGCTTACCTAGATCTTCACGTGCGTCTTTCACTGTATAATTGGCTTCTAGTTCTAACCTTTGGGCAGAAGCATTGGCACACTCTACAGCTTTGATATTGACATCGATCCCATCGATCAACACCGATGGATCACATTTCTTAACCAACAAACCCACTAACCCATATCCACAACCCATATCCAAGATCTGACCTGAAATTTTTAGTTCAATGGCTGTCTTGGCCAATAAAAGTGATCCTTCATCGGGTTTAGACTTTGAAAAAATCCCATCATCGCTGATGAATGTCAAATCATGGCCCAAAAACCGGAAAGACAGTTCTTTCCGGTTACTGGGTGTGTTTTCTGAGTTTTTAAAGTAGTGAGTCAAGTTTTACCAGCACTTTTCAGTGACCGGATTACTTAATTTCGACGACGGCGCCGGCAGCTTCAAGAATTTTCTTGAATTCAGCAGCTTCTTCAGGTTTAACTTTTTCTTTGATGGCCATTGGGGTCTTATCAACCAAGCCCTTCGCTTCAACCAAGCCTAAGCCTGTGATTTCACGAACAGCCTTGATGACGCCGACTTTTGAAGGTCCAACTTCTTTCAAGATAACATCTACTTCAACTGGTCCAGCAGGAGCAGCTTCGACAACTGCAGCAGCAGCAGCGACAGGTGCAGCAGCGCTGACCCCGAATTCAACTTCAATTGCTTTAATGAGATCATTCAATTCGAGAATGGTCATATCCTTTAAGGACGCAATTACATCTTGTGCATTTAATTTAGCCATGTTTTTTCTCCTTGTTTAATTAAACAGATTTCTGATCTGCGATTTGCTGTAAAGCATAGGCGAAACTACGGACTGGTGATTGTAACATCCCCAAGATCTGTGAATACATGCCATCTCTTCCAGGAAAAGCAGATACTTCAGCGATTTTTTCGGCGTTGCACACTGTGCCTTCGACGATACCGCCTTTTAAGACTAACTTCTTGTGCTTCTTAGCAAATTTTGCCAAGATGCGGCTTGGTGCCACAGCATCATCGCCAAAAGCGATGGCATTGGGACCCGTGAGGGATGAAGACAAAGCATCATAACCGAGATCGGCAGCAGCACGTTGAGTGAATGAATTCTTATAGACTGTGAATTCGATTCCTTCTTTACGTAGCTCACGACGTAGATCAGTTACTTGTTTGACGGTCAGCCCGCGATATTCGACTATGATGGCTGATTTTGAAGCTTTCAGTTTTTCTGTAACTTCAATGACCATGGCCTTCTTAGCATCGAGTATCGATTGGTTCATAGACTTACCTCCTTGTTTTTATCAATACACCTAAGTCATAAAAAACCCATGTCCTCAGACATGGGTAAAAAGTTTCTTAACTTTTACCTCGGCAACGAATTAAGCCAGATATTGGCAGTTGCTGTCTGTGGTATATTGAACACTACTTATTCTATAGGATTAAAAGTTAAAGTCAAGGAAAAGTTAGAATTAAAGTGACTTAAGGGATAGGTCATTAATAAAAGCGTTCACTTTTGTGAACGCTTAGTTTTTATTCGTGTGTGACTTTAATGCCTGGGCCCATTGTTGTAGAAATAACGACGTTCTTCATATAGTTGCCTTTGACAGCAGCCGGACGAGCTTTGCGGATCAGATCCAACAAAGTTGTTAAGTTTTCTGCCAATTGTTCATCGGTAAAGGATACTTTCCCAAATAAGCAGGAGATGTTACCTTCTTTATCGACACGGTATTCAACTTTACCTTTTTTGATGTCTTTAACAGCTTTGGCGACATCCATGGTTACAGTTCCGGTCTTAGGATTCGGCATTAAGCCTTTAGGACCTAAGATCTTCCCTAATTTACCAAGATCACCCATCATATCAGGGGTAGCGACGATGATGTCGAAATCGAACCATCCGCCTTTGATTTTTTCAAGAATTTCTTTGTTTCCAACAAAATCTGCGCCGGCTTCAGTTGCTTCTTTTTCTTTAGGACCTTGTGTAATGACCAAGACCTTTTGGCTTCTACCGGTTCCGTTTGGAAGAACGACAGCACCACGGATCTGTTGATCAGCATGACGAGGATCTACATTAAGGTTCAAGGATAATTGAACCGAGGAATCAAATTTTTCGAAACATGTTTGTTTTAGAAGCGTAATGGCTTCTGTAATCTCATAACGTTTTTCACGGTCGACCAGTTTGGCAGCCGCTAAATACTTTTTACCTGTTTTAGCCATGTTGCCTCCTAGTTTTTGTAGCCATCGATTTCAATACCCATATTGCGAGCAGTACCGGCGACAATCGCCATAGCACCTTCTACATCATTGGCATTCAAATCTGGCATTTTGTATTCTGCGATGGTTCTTAGATCGTCGATGGAGATCTTGCCGACCTTGGTGGTCTTGGCATTTGCGGATCCCTTGGTTAGTTTTGCTGCTTTAAGCAACATAACTGATGCCGGAACGGTCTTTAATACGAAATTAAATGATTTGTCTTCATAAGCTGTGATGATGACAGGTATGATATCGCCTGCACGATCACGCGTCGCATCGTTAAATGCGCTGCAGAACTGAGGCATATTGACCCCAGCAGAAGCCAAAGCTGGTCCCGGGCGTGCTCCGCCTGCGGGGAATTGGAGCTTGACTACTTTAGTAATTTTCTTACTCACTGTACATTCCTCCTTATTGAATGAAAGCCGCGGTTTGAACGGACTTTACTAAGTCCTCCCACGAATTTGCCCATAATAGGCTTACACATTGTACACTATCATTGATTTACAGTCAATGATAAAAAAACGCCGGTTAAGGCGTTTAGATGTTTACTTTTTCTAAGTCGATGTAGGCAATTTCGGTTGGGGTTTCACGTCCAAACAGATTGATCAGAACAGCTGCTGTCTGAAGATCATTGTTCATGGATTCAACTGTACCTTCCATGCCTGAGAATGGACCTGAAGTGATCCGTACTCTGTCTTTGAGACCAAAGCTAACGATGATCGCAATTTCAGAAATGCCCAAACGCTTGAAGATGTTTTCCATTTCCTCTTCGGAGACTGGGAAAGGTTTAGCACCGCCCCCTGATGAACCGATAAATCCGGTAACGCCTGGAGTATTACGAATGATGTACCAAGCTTCATCCGTCATGATCATCTGAACAAACAGATAACCAGGAAAAAGATTGGTCATTTTAGCACTAGGCTTCTTATTGGGCTTGATTTCGATTTCTTCAACTTCTGCCACCAGGATCTTAAAGATCAATTCCTGGATCCCAAAGGATTCAACGCGTGCTTCTAGATTTTCTTTGACACGGTTTTCATGGCCGGAGTAGGTGTTAACGACATACCACTGTTTAGATTCTGTCATGTTAGGCAACGATTCCGATCCACTTTAAAATGAAAGTGATGGCAAATTCAGTAAACACGAAGAAGATTCCAAAAGCCACGGTAAAGATCAATACGACCGTAATGTTACGGCCTAATTCTGATCCCTTGGGCCAGCGGATTCTTTTGATTTCAGTGAAAATGCCTGTGAGACTAAACCATTTAAGCATACGATTGCCTCCTACTTGGTTTCTTTGTGCAGGGTCTGCTTGTTGCAGTGTTTACAGAATTTCATCAATTCCAAACGGGTCCCTGCTGAGGTTTTGTTACGACGAGTAGAATAATTGCGATTGAGACAAATACTACATGTTAAAATGACATTTTTGCTTTTATCGCTCATCAGTTCTCCCTTAGTTGCTTAATTACTCTAACATAGAGTCTATTAAGTGTCAAACAGTGTGGGTAGTTTCTTCTTGATTTTCTGAAGGATGTTATCGACGTCCTTTTCACTACAACTTACCTTCTTACTTATTTCTTTATAACTGTATCCTAACGAATGCATTTGATAAACTTTCCACTCTGAATCATTCAGTGTCTTTTTGATCAATGGGATCTGATCATGAGCCCATGAGACATAGGTGGCATAGACAGGATCAAACTCACTTTTTGTGCACGCAACGGTATCCATCAACACCACATTGTCATCTTCGGATACACTCATGTCTAAACTCATTGCCATGGATAGAAGACTATAGGAACCTGATCGATACTTGCGTAAAAGTGATCGGATTTCGCGTTCGACACACACTCTAGCGAAAGTCCCAAAACTGGCTTCTCTGTTTTCTTTGTAGTTGTTGACGGCCTCTAGTAGACCAATCATGCCTTCTTGATAGAGATCATCCAGATCGATATAGGCAGGTCTGGGTGATGGTACCAAGGCATGGATAATGGCCCAAATGGTACGATGATATCGTAGGATGAGCAAAGCTTGGCTTTCCTCATCATTTTGTCTAACGTAATAAATCAATTCATAGTCACTGACTGACGGATTCAAACCACTTCCTCCTTTTGGTTATTTGAGGGGATGGCGTTGATTAAGCACTTCGTAGAGTAAGACGGCTGTGCTGACCGATGCATTCAGTGAGGTCACTTGACCATACATCGGTAGTTTAACGACCACATCAACATGCTTGAGCAAGAGTGGGGATATCCCTTTCCCCTCAGACCCAATCACAAGACAAACTTTGCCTTTGAAATCAGCTTTACGATAATCGATTGCTTTAGGACTAAATTCAGCCCCAAAGATCCAGAAACCTTGTTTCTTCAAGGTTTCAACGGTTTGAGTCAAATTGACAACTTCGATGGTTTTGACGAAGGCAATGGCTCCAGTGGACACTTTCGCGACGGTTGGAGTCAATCTAACTGAACCATGCTTAGGAATGATGACCCCATCGACTTCAGTCGCATCTGCCGTTCTTAAGATCGCACCTAAATTGTGTGGATCCTCTAAACCATCTAGGATGATCAAGAGTGCAGATTCTTTTAAGGTGTCGGTAACTTCCTTCAATGTATAGGTCTTGAAGTCATCGATTTCAGCTACGACGTGTTGGTGAAGTCCTTCGAATCGATCAAATTCTTTGTTGGTCAATAAAACAATCGGCACGTTCTCTTTTTGAGCAATGCCTAGGATTTCTCGATCGGTTTTATCCTTACTGAGATACAGACGATTAATTTTGTTGTGATTGAGAATCCATTGCTTGACAACGTTTTTCCCATAGATGTATTGTGCCATACTTCTCCTAAATGGTGGTTTTCATTTGGTTCCAAATCTGTTCCAAGCGTGTTTTGTTTTCAGTAAGATACCAATAGCCAATCAAGGCTTCAAAGCCAGTTGCCTGACGATAGGTCACGACATCGGCATTCTTCGCAATACTGTCGCTGCGATGGTTTCTTCCTCTTTTATAAATCAACAGTTCCTCATCACTCAGCGTATTTTCCGCAAGTAGGATCTGGACGAATTGAGCTTGTGCTTTAGCACTGACATATTTCGTACTTGTTTCTTGTAGGACTTTGGCTTTGGTTAAGCCGGATTCGAGTAAGTGTTGTCTGACATATAGACTTAGTACTGCATCCCCAATAAAAGCCAATGAGGAGCCGTTTAAGAGCTCAGGCTGCATCATAAGAGCTGTTGCTCAATCAGAGCTTTACGATAAAGATCAGCCGCATTAAAGTCTTTATCGGCTTTGGCTTGATTCCATTTTACGAAGAGATCTTTTTGGGCAGATGTTAAAACAATAGGCTTAAAGGCGATTCCCAATATATCCAGTATTTTTCTTAATGCTCCATAATGTTTCAAAAGGATTTCCTCGGAAATATCCTTTTGACGTTGATCTTGATTAAGGGCTTTGATGACATCAAAGATGATCTTCATTCCATTAGGCGTATTTAAATCATCTGATACAGCATCTATAAACTGTTGAACAAAAGTCTCGTCTTGCATCACCTTTATTTTTTGATCTGCGAGATCATAGCGAATCTCAACTTGAGTTAAGATCGATTGGGCTTTTTGTAGTTCTGTTTTGGCTTGTTCAATGACTTCTTCACTGATGTTTAAAGGAGATCTGTAATGAACAGACAGCATCATCCATCTTACCGTATTGGCGCCTACTTTATCGATGACATCTCTGGCACTTAAGACATTACCGATGGATTTAGACATCTTTTCACCATCGATGTTCAACATACCATTATGCATCCAAACATTCGCTAAATCATGGTGATAACAGGCTTTGGCTTGAGCCAATTCATTCTCATGATGAGGGAACTTTAAATCCATACCACCCCCATGAATATCTATTTTCCCATGGAAATGATGATCGATCATGACCACACATTCAGTGTGCCAACCTGGTCTGCCTTTACCCCAAGGACTATCCCACTGGATCCCTATTTCTGTTTTCTTCCATAAGCTAAAGTCAATGGGAGATTCTTTTTCAGGATCTTCTTCAACTCGAGCTCCAACCAATAAATCATCGATGCGTTGTTTAGAGATTTCCCCATAGTTTTCTGACTTTAGGACTCTGAAATAAACATTGCCATTGACATTATAGGCATAGCCTTCATCCACCAAGGCTTTGATGAACGCAATGATCTCATCCATGGTTTCGGTAACTCTTAGACTGGCTGATAAAGTTCTTGTGTTGAGTCTTGATTTAATGACGTTGTAGGCCTTTATATTACGATCTGTGATCGTTTTCTCATCGACCTTTTCACTGATGGCCTTGTTGATGATTTTATCGTCTACATCAGTATAATTGGATACCATATCGACTTCATAGCCTTGAGCTTCAAAGATTCTTCTGAGCGTATCAAAAACGATAATGGGTCTCGCATTACCGATATGGATCTCATCATAAACAGTAGGTCCACAGACATACATTTTTACTTTGCCTGTTTCAATGGGTTTAAACGTTTCAAGTTGGTTTGTTTTTGAGTTAAATAATCGCATGGTTCACCTGCTAATAATCATTATATCATCATCTCTGATCAATAAGAAAGACACGATAAGTGCGATTTCATATGTCAATAAAGTCTTTTGGCGTGTATGATTAAATCAAAGGGGATATTTATGAGCATCACAGAACTAAATTATGTTTCGCCATTTGATTCGCAGAAGTTAAAAGCCTATGTTTTTGATGTAGAAAAGCCTAAAGCTTTGGTTGTTGTTTTACATGGTATGGCTGATCATCAGCGTCGCTTTCGACCACTCGCTCTTCGTTTAAATGAATCTGGATTTCGGGTATTGACGATTGATCAACGAGGCCATGGGGAAAGCTTATATGATGGTCATCTTAAAGGTCATTTCGCAGATGAAGATGGATGGCTCCATAACCTTGAAGACATCCATAACATCATCCAACAGGTCAATGGTAAGGATCAGTACCCAATGATTCTATTCGGGCACAGTATGGGATCGATCGTTGCGAGAAGTTATCTGAGACATTACGGAAATGATTTACACGCCTTATATTTAAGCGGATCACCGGATGAAAGTCCCATCGCAGCCATTGGCAGTGTTATCGCAAAGGCCGTGGTATCTTTTAAAGGTAAACGTCATCCTAGTCCACTTTTAACTAAGCTATCTTTTGGACCATTTAACGCAGACATCGAAAATCCCAAAACACCTTTCGATTGGGTCAGTGTCGATGAAGAAAACATCATCGCGTATAATGAAGACCCCTTATGTGGTTTTGATTGTACCGCGAAGATGTTTGTTGACTTGTTGAGTGGCATACAAGAGGTGTATCGCACTAAAGATTGGACCATCCATAATCCACAACTTCCCATCAAGCTCGAAAGTGGAAGATTAGATCCTTGTCATAAACCAAAAGGAATCGAAAGAGCAGCCAAAACTTTAAACGATTTAGGTTATCAAAAAGTCGAGTATGCCTATGTAGAAGGATGTCGCCATGAGATCTATAATGATATCTCACGCGAAGAGTTGATGGATAGCCTTGTAGAATGGTGTGAATCAACATTATAAAAAAAGGGATCTTGCGATCCCTTTAGACTTATTTAACGAAATTTGCTTGAGAAGCTAAGAACTGGGCTGTTCTAACCAACTGATGGGTATAGGAGGCTTCGTTGTCATACCAAGCAGCAACTTTAACCAAACAGATTCCACCAATATTCTGGACTTTTGTCTGTGTGGCATCAAACAATGAACCAAATGCGATCCCGATAACATCAGAACTGACGATTGGATCTTCGGTATAACCAAAGGATTCATCAGAAGCAGCTTTCATAGCGGCATTGACTTCTTCAATGGTACAAACCTTTTTAACGACAGCAACCAATTCTGTTAAGGAACCGGTGATGACAGGAACGCGTTGAGCAGATCCGTCTAGTTTGCCTTTTAATTCAGGAATGACCAAGCCGATGGCTTTGGCTGCACCCGTTGAATTTGGGATGATGTTGGCAGCTGCTGCACGGGCACGACGTAGATCGCCGTTTCTGTGAGGAGCATCCAATGTATTTTGATCATTGGTATAAGCATGGATGGTGGTCATAGAGCCATTGATAATTTCGAAATTATCATTGAGGCATTTAGCCATTGGAGCCAAGCAGTTTGTGGTACATGAAGCACCCGAGATGATGGTTTCTGATCCGTCTAAGATTTCATGATTGGTATTAAATACTACGGTATCAACATCGTCACCTGCAGGAGCAGAGATGATGACTTTACGAGCGCCAGCCTTGATGTGTGCACCAGCTGTGTCTTTCTTAGTAAAGAAACCTGTTGATTCGATAACGACATCAACTTTCAATGCTGCCCAAGGCAGTAATGAAGGATCCTTTTCTTTTAATACTTTGATGGTGTGTCCATCGACGATGAGATCATCACCCAAATAGGTTACTGTATGTCCGTCGAAACGACCTTGTGATGTATCATACTTCAAAAGATGAGCCAAAGTCTTGGCATCGGTCAAGTCGTTGAGCGCGACGATTTCGAATGCTGGATTTCCCCACATAATGCGGAAAGCCAAGCGTCCAATACGACCAAATCCATTAATCGCAATTCTTGCTGTCATGTTATACCTCCGTTTTTTTGACAATCTTAATTATAGTTTTATCCCTGCTTATTGTCAATTCATTGACAAGTCACTTTTAGCTTTTCTAGGCCGTCTTTTAATGATTAAAAGCAAGACTATAATACATGCTTCAACAATACTCACAATCATAAAGACATAATCTAAACTACTAACCGTTTTTATTTCAGTTTGACTCAAGAAGTAGATAGAAGTATGATCAAGTACAAATTCTATTTGACCATTTTCAACCAGAAGATCTTTTGAGGAAACAGTGAGCTTGTTTTTTGTTTTATCATAATAATAGAGGGTTACTTTATCGCCATCTTTATACATTGAGGAAACATAAAGTCTTAACGTTGTGTTAGCAGGTAAAGTTGCATTTTCTTCAAAATTCAATAAGATGCCTTTAGCATAATTGGTCAATTCATCGATTGCGGCTTTATCTTCCGAGTCAAACAAGACCAAGGTGTTGATGATGGCTGAATTGGTTATTTTAGAGCCATCGATACGCCATTCATAAATCGTTCTACCTTCGACCTTATAAACGACCACAAGGATCTTTCCGCTGCTTTTTAATGCATCAAGAATGGCAATACTGATTTGACCATTTAATGGAGCATTAAGTCCAATGGATGGCGTTGTTACGTTTGCCAAAGCTGCTATAATTTCATCTTCATTTACAGTTGGTACATCTGAGCTACGATTTACAGTGATCGTATACGTCTTTACAGCGCCACTCTCAGCAGTAACAACAATTGTGATTGTATTAGGACCCACATTCAGTGGAGCTTTTGTGATGTCGACTTTAGATTTTGAGTCTTCAGCACTTGCGGTCAAAGTAATGTCAGTCACAAGATTACCGACTTCTAAGGTATATTCCAGCTGATCTTTTTTAAAGGAAGCGTTGAAGTCAGCAAAACCAGCAATGGTGATCTCTTTGAGGTTATTGTTGGTGGATGGTGGTGAAGTCAATCCGTTAGCATCTTTACGAACAACAGTGATAGAGTAATTCCGTGTTGAACCGTTAGCCGCAGTTACGACAACATTGAACTCATTGGTATAAACAGAGAGGTTTTTTGTTCCAGCTCCTGCTACCGATGATGTGCCATCTTCTGCTGATGCAGCGATTATAACTCGTCGTTGATTTACTGAAGTTCAGTGTACCACTCGATACAGTAAGTGACTTTAAATAAGTATTGTTTGAAATCATTTTTACGTAGATTCTTTTATCTGGTGGGTAAAAATCCTTTATATTGTCAGAGTATTCAGCATTAGCTAATTCAATATATGCTGATTGGCCTACCTCAAAAGTAGTTTTTGCCTTAAATGTTACTGTCACAAAAGTGAAAGTACCAGATTGTCCAGTATTAACATTAAAGTCAGCTTGTATTTGATTATTTACTATCTCAACACTTTTAGCTTTTTCCAGCGCCTTAATGGATACGTATGACAATTTCGCAGATTCGTATTTTAGATCAAATATGATGCTAAACATATTAGTAACATTAGCAACACCAATTGTAACTGTAAACTGCTGCCCAGCTGTTATCGTCGCTGGAGCAGACATAGTCAAAGTTGGCGTCGCTGCTTTAAGTTTTTTCATGGGTCTCCAAAAATTTCTCAATTAATATAGGTATTATAACGCATTGAGGTAAAAAACTGTAAAATCACTTCTTTTCACACAAGGATTGGTTTATCGATTAGGAATCTCGCCTTTCAAAAAAGCGCGTCTTTTTCTAAATTGTAGGATCGGTGCATCCCCTGGAATCAGGTTTTCACCCATGATAAATTCAGTCTTTTTAGGAACCTGAGTCAATACCACATGTCGATCTTGGTGAAGGATATGTTTGTTTGAAATCTTAGAAAGACTGTTGACCAGTTGTTTTAGACCCGGTACTTTCATGAAGCTTTGATAGAATCTAAGATAAAGCATGGTATGTTTATCATCGATTGGGGCAAATACAGCCACGATCCGTATTTTATCGCTGATGATATTTTGCCACATATTGGGCATTTGTAACTGTAGACTAAACAAGTTTTTATAATTAGGGATGTCACTGGCTTTTTTTGCAATAATCTTGGCATCATCCACTACATTATCCACATAGAAGGTCATTAAATTATCCTCCCATTCAACAACCGGTCCATTTACGACAGTCCGGTTGCCTCTACCAATTGAATCTGTATGCACAAACGGTAAATGAACCACATCCAGTTGATTTTCTACAGCCCTTGTATAATGCACGTTCCAGACCTCTTTAAAGCCTCCATATGAAAAGCCTTCTCTTAATTCTTTAAAGAAAGGGATTTCTGGTGTTTCATCTTTTATGTCACCTGACCATAACCAAATGAGTCCATATTTATCGACCGCTTTATAAGCATTGACTTTATATCTTTCTGATATCGCAGCTGCTTTTCCATTAGCAGGAATCAAAACCACTTTTCCTGAAGCATCATAAGCAAAGCCATGGAAGGGACATAAGACATGATCATTTTGAACTTTACCAGCAGAGAGCGCAGCGCCTCTATGACAACATTTATCAGCGATACATGATACTGATCCATTTGTATTACGCCATATGACCAACTTTTCATTGAGACGAGTGACTCCAATAGGCCTTGATCCTTTTAGTTCATTAGAATCCAGTATGCCATACCATAAGTTCTTGATCATATCTTGCTTCCCTTTTAAATCAACTTTCTTTTCTTAAGCGGTGAACTGAGTAAACGCCAACCTGCTTTCATATTGGATAACCAAACAAGATGGGCATCGTTTTTTGTATTGTTTAAGATCCTTGGGATAAAGAATTCAGCGACCGTTTCTGGATGATCCCCTAGATTATTAAAGATGAACTGGAAATTTTTGTTTTGTAGGACATCTGAAGTTTGACCATCTGGTCCTTTGGTGATGAAATCTGTCAACATCATCCCCGGAGATAATCGTCCGTGAAATAAGTTAAAGCATGTTTGGTGGTGCCATACAGAATGGTCTTAACTTGGATCATGTTGTTTGAGCCTAAGCCTTCCATATTCCATATCTGTCCATGGCCTTGTTTAATCATGTTTCTGGCCGCAATCTGTGAACCATATATCATGCCTGTTAAATTGGTCGCAATCACCGCATGTGTGTCTTTAAAGTCAGTCTCATGCGCCATTTTATGAGGAGCATTTTGTCCCGCATTGTTGATCCAACAGTCAATAGAACCCCATTGTTTGATGGCTTGATCCCATAGTCGTTCTAGTTGAACTGGATCTTGTACGTTACAACTCACATACTGAATTTTAGTTGAATAGGCTTTAAGTTCATCCATCAATTGTGGATTGGCTTCATATCTACCACTAAGGGTTACGTTACAACCTGCTTTTAAAAATGCTTGGGCCATTGCTAATCCGATACCTCTAGTACTACCTGTAATGACGATGTTTTTCATAGAAGGTCCTTTTGTTTCCATAAACAAATAAAAACACGAACGTTTAAAACTGTTGTTCGTGTTTGTTTAACTTAAGCATTTTCCCTGATCCAAAACGGGGCTTTAAACGCATATAGGGCTTCTTTGGTGTTCTTTACATTAAGTTTGAAGTGTTGATTAAACAGAGCTAAATCGTTGATCCTAAGGGCTGTATAGGCTTTAAGTTCCATAGGACAAGTGGGTAGTAAACGACTTAAGTCTTCTGCTTGAGAGACTTTTAAAAGTAAATGTGGGTTTGAATTGCCTAAAGCACTTAACAGTGTCAGCAAAGATTTCGTATCGGTATAAATGATTTCATCGATATCGATGTGTGAAGTATGAGGATAAATCATCGCATAGGCTTTTAAAGCATTGTCTGAAGCATACGATATGATCCTACCTTTTTGGGATTTCACTTCTTCGATCAAGATCTTAAAGTCTTCGCTTGATCGAAGTGGTGTCCCATTGAAATGTTGGGTAAATTGTTGGTAAAGATGACTCATCGCTAAAGGATCTTCATGAAAACTAACGCCTGTCGCACTCATGACAGGTATTGCATTTTGATCAATGATGAACTGTCTTCTAAAATAAGCATCTTCAAATCCAAAAGGCACATAAGCTAGATCCTTATAACCTTGGATCAGTGTAAAGAGTTCAGTCGCAGATAAGATTTCTAGGACCCCATCTAACAGTTGATGCATATACCCTTTGTGTTGATGTTTGGGTACCGTTAAGATCCCTACGATAAAACTAGCTCTAAATCGCTCTTGATTGAACACCAGTACTTTAGAATGCACATTTAAACAAGAGACAAGTTCATCTTGTTCATCCGTTAAAACATAGGTCTTTGCGGAAGGATAAAGTGTCTGAAAATAGAAATCTGTATATCCTCCATCATCAAAGGCAAAGATCTCTTTCCATAAGTTATAAATGACTCGTTCTTCAGTAGGTTTAGCCAATCTTAGTTTCATGTCTGTTCCTTGATCCTGTATTTTTCGATCATGGTCAATGGATCTAAAGCTCGCTTAGCCTGTCTTAAGGACTCTAGTCCCATATCATCTTCACGATTGACCAAAGTTGCCTCAGGATAAAATGCATTAAGATACGCCACTTCTATGGCTTGATAGATCCCTCTAATGGAAGGATCTCCTTTTTCAATGTTGATTTGAGCCATGCGTGAAGAAGTCTTTGATCCAATCAAAAAAGCTTTGATCTCATGATCAATTCTTAGCAATAACCCTTTACAAGGCAATTGTCCAATTAAATCAAGTATCCCAAAAACGCCTTCTTTTTCATATATAAAATACTCTGCTGTTTCATCTGTTTTCCATTGGGACAAGAAAGCTTTGACTTCATCTTTATTGTCTAGTGTGATTTCTTCGGTGGTAATTCTGCCATGATTGGCTCTAAGAAAAGCATTGTAGTGATTACGCCTTTTTTGAAGTTTGCCTCCAGATAAAGTTCTAAGTTTATCCACATCATAGACATAATCAGAAGCTTCACATTCCATAATGGCGACTGTATTGGGCAGTAAGGCAATTGCCTTATCTTTTTCTTTTTGTGTAAAGCAACTCAACTCAAAAGGGGTTTGATAGTAACTAAAGATACTTTGTGCTTTCAATATGGCTTCATCAAAATATTGTGGTTCACATAAAGGCATATAGGTAAAAAACTTACCTTTATGGACCCCTAACAGTAATAAGTAATGGTCGTGGGTAAACTTCCACAAGGGATATTGTTTGATCCATTGAAAGAAATTAACGATATTATGATTGCTTTCTTCATAATCTGCTTTTAAAAGATATTGTTGAACTAAAGCGATATCTTTGGTGGTTACTGGGATAAAGTCAGCATCATTTAGATCCATCGGACTCACTTCTTTCTGTATAACTAGCATCTATGACATCACCGGATTCATCTTGGCGATACGTTTCAAAATTTTGATCAGGGGGAGCTTGCTGAAAATCCTGACGCATGATCCGTCGGGCTTTGATGAACTGATAGACGATGATTGCCAAGAGTATCAGCAGTAACGGCCATAGTGCAGTCAACAGGAAGTAAGCTAATATCAAGAGTGCGAAAGTTTGTAGAATTCTCATATTTTTACCGTGTTCATTATATCATAAAGAAAAAGCGCATCGCGCTTTATGACTTTCTAGAATAGATCCTGTATACCGACCCCAAATCCATCGGCTAATTTCTGTAGCGCTTCAAATGAAATATTGCGTCTTCCACGTTCAACATCTGAAATATAATTACGATGCAGGCGACTTCTAACCGCCAATTCTTCTTGAGACAAAGCACAACTGATGCGCAAATATTTGACCCTGATCCCAAATTGGATCCTTAATGCTTCATAGTCTCGATTCGCCAGCGGTTTAACGCTTTCGTATTTCATATTTTTTGCCATCGATCTCACCTAACAACATCCTTGATTCAAGTATAGGGCTCAAATTAGATAATATCTACACACTATGAGTGTGATTTTGATAAATTCTGTAGAGTTACAATTGATGTGAGACTTTCGAAGGGGTAGTAAAAGACGGATTGGAAGCCGTAGAATAAAGTTACGACACTCATTCGAAAGGAGTCCAAT
>WSYG01000082.1 GCA_009773735.1 Erysipelotrichaceae bacterium | reverse complement strand
AAACCCAATCGGACATCGTATTCAAGAAGTGTTTATCGGAAACGAACCCATTGATCGATTGCGTACATACTTTGCTGCATTTGTAACCGATCAAGGAGTCGCTATAAAGTATGGAAATCATAGAAAGAAACTAGACATTCGCGCTGTTGAGGCTATGCAAACTTATTTAAAGAAACATAAACCAATATCTGCAGAACTTCGTGGAACTTATATTGTTGTTTAGTTTAGTGCGATAAGATTTATCATTGCGTAGTTTAAGAATTTAAGATCATTTTTGATCAAGAAAGAGGTAAATGACTAAGCGAATGATCCAATCACTGATTGGAGGAGCTTTATTAGGAGTTGTTTGTGTAATCGGTGCTGCAGTACGATCCAACTTTTCAGCTTCACCATATTTTATATTTGCTTTATGGTATAACCGAGTAATCATCGGTCTAGCAATTGGTGCTCCTTGGCCAAAGACCAACCGAAATCAAGCATTGCTTCGCGGAGCGTTGATTGGACTCATGGTTTCCTTTGCTTTCTACAGTTCTACAAATTTCCAAGATCCCGTGAGTTTTATTGCTGGAATCGTGTATGGAGCAATTCTAGAGGCATGGTTTAATCGAAAAGGATCAATCTAAGCTTTGTTTTAACCAAGATAAACTGAGTTTATGTTGAATCAGTGTAAAAAGGAGTGCAATTAAGATGCAAGAATTAAAAGACATTAAAATTGGTCAGCCAGCTCAAAGAGCACTAAATGAAAGTGGTATAGTTTCACTAGACCAACTGTGCAACTTTTCAGAGAAAGAACTTTTAGCACTTCATGGGATTGGTCCAAAAGCCACTAGAATATTGAAAGAAGTTCTACAAAATGAAGGATTATCATTCAAAAAGTAATGTCTAGTTTTAGTCTAGCCGTTTTGTTAAAAATGATGGATTAGATGGTATGAACATTGTGTTGGATATGCTTCAGAACCTGATTTCAAAAATTTAGTAAAGGACATAGATATGAATAGAAATAAAAAGATTTCATTATTTATCTACTTTGGTTTTTTGTTGATTTCAAATGGTTTAGCTTTTTTTAGTTTTCCAGGTTATTCAATCTTAAAAAATACAACCAGTCATTTAGGTGCACAAGGTTCACCGAATGGATGGATTATGAATATCGTTTTTGTTAGTCTTGGTATAGAATCAATTTGGATTGCTCTTCAAACCAAGATCCGTTACCATCAATTTTTTGGCGTGATATTTGGTTTAAGTTTGGTGATGACAGGGATATTCCAGCATGCTCCTTTGATCACATCTATTCCTGTAAATCATTTACAGGACATACTCCATTCACTTTTTGCTAGTATTACAGGATTTAGCTTTACTTTGCTAGCTGCAGGTCATGGATTTATGAGTGATGGAAGTCAGAGAATTGTCGGTATATTCATGGCAATGCTAGCGATATTTTTATCTTTTGCGATGTTTAGCGTTCCGGAAATCATGGGATTGCTTCAGAGAATAATGTTTTTGAGTGCTTTTGGATGGTTGTTCTTTTATATGAAAATTCCATTGAATAAACAGGCAAAATTCAATAAACTGGATCGAACTAGGCAAGTTATAATTTTATAGATTTAAATTTGCTATTATTATGAAAACAAGAGGATTTCTAATGGCCAGTTTTGAAAGTAAAGCATTAAGTACGATCTTACGTTTATCAAACATCAAGAACACTTTTGATCATGTGTTAGATCAGAAAAATCCGAAATCTGAAGAAACAAAGGTTGTTCCAAAAAAACTGAATTCCAACTTACATGTTGAGAAAAGTCAATTTAATGGGCGAAACGTCTTCACATTATCTCCAAAACATGAAGGAAATGCTTCTCACATTTTATATCTTCATGGAGGCGCGTATACTCATGGATTTAAAAAATTCCATTGGGATTTTATTGAGAAAATGATTATTTCTACTAACTGCACAGTCATCGCACCAGACTATCCTTTGGCACCAAGATATACATACAAAGATTCGTACGATATGGTGATGCCCATATATCGAGATCTAATCTTAAAAGTTGGCGGTAAAAATATTATACTTATGGGTGATTCTTCTGGCGGAGGTTTTGCGTTGGCTCTGGCTCAAAAAATAAGAGATGAGGGTCTGGAAAACGCAAACCAAATCATACTTTTGTCGCCGTGGCTTGATGTATCAATGGAAAACACTGACATGCTAACCATCGAGCCTAAGGATCCAATATTAAGTATCACTGGATTAAGAAGAACTGGACAATCGTATGCTGGTAATTCTTCCCTTCAGAATCCATTATTAAGTCCGATTTATGGTTCTGTTGAAAGATTGGGAAAAATAAGTATTTTTATTGGAACAAATGATATCTTGGAGGCAGATACTCGTAAGTTGAGAAAAATCGCTCAAGAAAAAGGCATAGAGATCAATTACTTTAACTATGAAGAAATGGTCCATGATTGGATGTTTTTCAATTTACCAGAATCAAAATTAGTCATCAAACAGATCCTTGATTTAGTTGATTCAAACTCAATTATATAGTTTTAACAAAATATTGAAATTATGATTTTTTGACTTAATTTATTACTATTTTTACGTAACTTATAGTGTGCAACAAGTTGATTGGTAGTATAAAATATCTTGTGTAAACGTACAAAGTAGAAAAGGACGAAATTTCTATGAATAGAGGAAGCACTCCGTGTAAAATATTGGTGTCAAATC
>WSYG01000020.1 GCA_009773735.1 Erysipelotrichaceae bacterium | reverse complement strand
AGGCTTAATTATGCTGATCGAAATCAAAAACCTAAAGAAACTGTTTGGTAAAACTACCGTTTTAAAAGACATCAGTATGACCATCAATGAAGGTGAAGTTGTCAGTATCATTGGTTCTTCTGGCAGTGGCAAGAGCACTCTTTTAAGATGCATCAATCTGCTTGAGCACTATCAAGCTGGAGACATCCTGTTTGAAGATCATAATATCTTAAAGTATCCGGGTGGGCTAAATGCGTATCGTACACATGTTGGGATGATCTTTCAATCTTTTAATCTCTTCAATAATTTATCAGTGCTAGATAATTGTGTCATCGGCCAAGTTAAAGTACTCAAGAAATCCAAAGCAGAAGCCATTGAAACTTCATCAATGCCTCGGTATCAACCCTTTCCGGTGGTCAGAAACAACGTGTCGCGATCGCAAGAACCTTATGTATGGAACCTAAAGTGATGCTGTTTGACGAGCCTACAAGTGCCCTAGATCCTGAAATGGTTGGTGAAGTACTACAAGTTATTAAAAACTTAGCCAAGGAACATCGAACCATGATTATCGTTACTCATGAAATGTCCTTCGCAAAAGAAGTATCCGATCGCGTCATCTTTATGGATCAAGGCATCATCTGTGAAGAAGGAAACCCTGAAATTATCTTTAATCATCCAACACAAACACGAACCAAAGAATTCCTATCTCGCTTTATCCAATAACACTCTAGGGTGTTATTTTTTATATGATACAATATCGACATGCCTTACCAAAGAATCTACATTGAAATCACGAATGTCTGTAACTTGAACTGCTCTTTTTGTTTGCCTACCCAACGAAAGTCTCAATTCATGAGTGTGTCAGAATTTGAACACATACTCACAGAAATCAAGGATCATACGCAACATATCTATCTACACATCAAAGGTGAACCTACACTTCATCCCCAATTAAAACAATTTATGGATCTTGCGGCTCAGGTTCACCTTAAGGTCCATCTTGTCTCTAATGGTACTCTTCTTGATCAATTGGATTTTGATCTGTTGGTTCATCCGGCATTGGCACAGTTATCCATTTCATTGCACAGTGTTCAAAATATGAATACTGAAAAACGCGTAAGTTACCTAAAATCCATAGAAAACATCATTATGCGAAGTAAAACCTTTTATTTTACCCTCTTTTTAAGGGTCTGGAATGAAAATAACACTGAAATCATCGATTGGTTAAGCAGTATTCTTAACACAGAGATTCATTATGAACCCAACAAACATAGAATCAAAATCAGTAAAAACATCACTCTAGATTTCGATAAAGTCTTTACTTGGCCTAGTTTAGACCATGAATTCGTTGGTTTAGCAGGTTCGTGTTATGGTGGATTAAAAATGATGGGGTTTTTGGTTGATGGAACAGTAACGCCTTGTTGTTTGGACAATGAGGGTGACATCGCCTTAGGCAACATCCATACCACTTCATTCATTGATCTGATACAAAGTCCTAGATATCTCTCATTCACTTCAGGGTTGGCTTCTATTCAGTTAATAGAGCCGCTTTGTCAGCACTGTACCTATCATTTAAAACATAAAAAAAAAAGACTGGGTTAGTCTTATTTTTTAAGTTCTTTTAGGATATCATCGATGCGTTTTCCTTTTTCATAGGTCGCATCGATCACAAAGACGATTTGAGGAATCTTACGGATCATAATTCTTTTCCCAAGTTCCATTCTAAAGTATTTAGCATGTTTACTCAAAGCTTCTAATCGTTCAGCATTATTGCCTGAACCCAAAAACGTGACAAACACCTTAGCATAGGAATAATCATTGGTTACCTCACAATCCAAGAGTGTAACAAATCCTACTTTAGGATCGTCCATTTCTGTTTGGATCATCTGTGAGACTTCTTTGACGATCAGAGCGCCAATTCTTTGGTGTTTTATGCCCATATTATTCCTCTACGATGATTTTGTCATCGTAAGCTTCAATCAAATCGTTTTCCTTTAAGTCATTGAATGATTCAATGGTTATTCCACATTCATAACCAGCAGCAACTTCTTTCGCATCGTTTTGGAAACGCTTCAAGGAACTGATTGAACTGGTATAAACAACTTTACCATCACGAATGATACGTACTTTAGCACTTCTGGTGATTTTACCATCAGTGACCATACATCCAGCAATCGTACCGACTTTAGAGACTTTGAAGGTTTGTCTAACGGTCGCTTGTCCTAAGACTTCTTCTTTATAGACAGGGGCAAGCATGCCTTTCATGGCTGCTTCCAGTTCTTCGATGACTTTATAGATGATGTTGTGAAGACGGATTTCTATGCCTTCTTCTTCAGCTTTCTTGCGGATATCAGCATTAGGTCTGACATTGAAACCAATGATGATCGCATGCGAAGCAGAGGCCAACATAACATCACTTTCAGTGATTCCGCCAACGGTAGAACGAATGACATTGATCTTAACATTACCGACTTCCATTCTTTCTAGAGCTTGTCTAACGGCTTCAGCAGAACCTTGTACGTCTGCTTTGACGATGACTTGAATCTCTTGGATCAGTCCATCTTCAACGCGTTTTGAGAGTTCTTCAAGCGATACGGCAGAAGAACTTCTGCGTTCACTTTCAATCTTAATCTGTGATCTGTGATCAGCGACATCACGGGCTTTCTTTTCACTGTCAAAGGCTTTAAAGATATCACCTGCGACAGGCACATCACCTAAACCAATGATTTCAACCGGTGTTGAAGGCAAGGCTTCTTTGATTTCACGGCCTTTATCATCCGCCATACGTCTGACTTTACCAAAACTAGCACCCGCAACCAAGATATCGCCTGTTCTTAACGTTCCATTTTGAACCAAAACGGTGGTAACCGGACCACGGCCTTTGTCTAATTTTGCTTCTATGACCGTTCCAGAGGCTAAGCGCTTTGGATTGGCTTTCAATTCATTGACATCCGCAACGATCAGAATCGTTTCCAAAAGCAATTGGATGCCTTCTCCTGTCTTCGCCGAACATTTAACGAAGATCGTTTCTCCGCCCCATTCTTCAGGCGTTAGACCTAAATCAGCCAATTGATTGTAGATGCGTTCAAAATTAGCACCTGGCTTATCTACTTTATTGATGGCAACGATGATTGGACAACCGGCTGCTTTCGCATGATCCACGGCTTCTTTGGTTTGTGGCATGACGCCATCATCTGCAGCAACTACGATGATTGATATATCTGTGACTTTTGCACCACGGGCACGCATTGACGTAAAAGCTTCATGGCCTGGTGTATCCAAGAATGTGACTTTTCGGCCATTGACGATGACTTGATAGGCTCCAATATGCTGCGTTATTCCACCAAATTCTCCATCAACGACTTTTGTTTTACGAATGGTATCTAGTAGCGTTGTTTTACCATGATCAACATGACCCATGATGGTCACAACAGGAGCACGTTCAGTTAAAACTTCACCTTCTACAACATCTTCTTCAAGTGAATCAACATCGACGATGACTTCTTTTTTAGCTTCGATGTTGTATTCCATACAGACCAATTGGATCGTTTCTTCATCCAAACTGGTATTGATCGTAACGATCTTACCCAACAGAAACAACAGTTTAATGATGTCGCTGGATTGCTTGTTGACCTTATCTGCCAATTGATGGACAGTGATCCCCTCTTCATACACGATCGAACTTACAATTTCTTGTTTCACCCGAACTTGCGGTTTACTATCTTTAGAACTTCTAAAATTTCTTCTTACGGGTCTAGCCATACTGTTTACCTCTTTTCATCACGCACAATTTTACTGGCCATCTTTTGATTGTCGATTCCAAATGCTGCAACTGTTTTACCGCTAAAATCGGTAAATACCTCACCTGGAACATCTTCAAACAATCGTATCTGATAGAAAGTACACTTGTCTTTAATTTGCTTTTTAGTCCGTTCTGATGCGCGATCACTCAAAAGGACAACATAAACTTTTTTATTTCGGATCGACTCCATCAGAGCGTCTCCATAAACGACGGCACCAGCTTTTTTAACCAGGCCTAAAAATTGCAGTGAACTACTATTCACCGATCAGCCTTTGGATCTCATCATAAACACTCAACGGGATCTCACATTCCAAAGCACGGGCTAATGCGCCTTTCTTCATGGCGATTTCTAGCGCTTCTTTGGTTTTGGCCAAATAAGCACCTCTGCCGTTGGCTTTACCGCTAAGATCGACTTTGACGATCCCTTCTGGGCTTCGCACGATTCTCAGCAGTTCCTTCTTAGGCACTTGGACTAATGTAGCCACACAGCGCCGCATGGGGATCTTTTTCACACGCCACCTTCTTTCGCTTATTCCTCGTCTTCGTAGAATTCATCGTACTGATCGTAATCGATGTCCTCATCAAACACGGGTTCTACTTGTTGATTCAATTTTTCGATTTCAGCTAGTTCTTCTGGTGTATATTCGATCTTGATTTCATAATCCTTATCTTTACGAATATCAGCCGAACGTAGTTTACGTTCTTCCTCTTCCTTCTTAGAAGGTCTACGTTTAATGACTGCTTCTACCTTAGGAGCAGGTTTTGCAGCTTCGGCTAATGTTTCATACTTAGAAACATACTCTGTCTTGCGTTCCAAAGGTTTCTTGACCTTTTTAACTTTGACAGGTTCAGCTTTAACGACTGGCTTATCTTTAGGTTCATGAATGACCTCAACGATCGGTTCAGGCTCTCTAAGGGCTTTTTCTGCGGCGATGGCATCGGCTTCAGCGCGTAATTTCGCACGTTCATCTTCGGCTTTTTTGGCAGCTTTTTCTAAGATCGCGGCTTGAACTTCAAAGGCATAATCTTGAATCGCTTGTTTCCAATCATAATCCAGTTTATCCATCTCGGTGCGAGATTTGATATCGATTCTTTGACCAGTCAATCGTACGGCCAATCGAGCATTCTTACCCTTTTTACCGATCGCTAAAGACAATTGATTGTCTTCAACGACGACCAATAGACCTTTTCTTTCACGGGTCTGTAAGACACCGATGATTTGAGCTGGACTTAAGGAGTTTTTGATCAGTTCGACGGTGTTTTCACTCCATTCGAAGATATCGATTTTTTCATTGCCTAATTCTTGGATGACCACTTGAACACGTGAACCACGAGGACCGATACAGGCTCCAATCGCATCGACGTCTTCGCGTTTTGAATGAACAGCCATCTTGGTACGTTCACCTGCTTCACGAGCGATGGCTTTGATTTCTACGATTCCCTGATAGATTTCAGGAACTTCTTTTTCGAATAAACGTTTAACCAACTTCGCATCCGCTCTGGATACCAAAACTTGAGCGCCTTTGGTTTCTTTGGTGACTTCAGTGATGACCAAACGAATCTTTTGGCCATCTTTATAATTCTCTCCAGGAATCTGAGCAGCTTTTGGCATCATCGCCAAAGTCTTACCCAAATTAACAACGACGAATTTTTCTTCAACAGATTCAATGATCCCTATGACCATCTCATCTTTCTTATCGATGTATTCATCATAAACGGATTGTTTTTCAGCTTCCCTGATTTTTTGTTTCAAAACATTCTTGGCCAATATAGCTGCCGCCCGACCTAAATCATCGATCGATTTCTTAACATTGAAAAGATCTCCGACTTGAATGTCTGCTTTGGTTTGAACCGCATCGGCAAGTGAAATCTCCAATTCATCATCGTCGACTTCTTCAACGACGTTGTATTGTTGATAAACGTTCAATTCGCCCGTTTTTTCATCGATATCGACTCTGACTAACGCATCAGGAATCTCAATGTGCTTTTTATAAGCCTTACTTAGGGCTTCTTTTAAAGCTTCAATGACGATTTCTTTAGGTAGTTTTCTGTTTTCGATGCCAGCTAAGGCTTCGATAAATTCTTTTACATTCATGGGTTGCTCCTTATAACTTTACGGCTAAGCGTAGTTTGAGAATGTTGTCTGCAGTAAATTCAATGATTTTTTTACGCGTTTTATGACTGATTTCAAGATGACCTTTTGTGCCATCATAATCGATTAAGATGCCTTCATGTTCAAGGCTCTTTTCAATCGGATGGATCAGTGTCAAATGAACATTGCCCCCAATCGACATCTGTATGTCTTCGCTGTTTTTAAGCACTCTTTCAGCGCCAGGTGAACATACTTCCAGATAATAATCGATATTCAACAGATCTGTCGTATCCAAGATTTCAGATATCTTTTCAGATACCCTTGAACAAGTCTCAAGATCCATGGATCCATCTGGATGCATGATGGCAATTTGAAGAATACGAGTCTTTTGATCCGTGATCCATTTGAGTTCTACCAAACGGACTTTTTCTTCAAGCAGAAGAGGTGAAATCAGATTTTCGATGTTTCGAAGTTCCATAAAGCTCCTTAAACAATAATGAAGGAGTGGCCAGAACCACTCCTCAATTAAGATACGCCATAACTATACACAATTTATTTGAAATAATCAAGTTTAAAAGAAAGACATCTGATTTTTGTCATCAAGGTTTTCAAGCAAGCCCAATTCAATAAAACGGTTGATTTGGGTATTGTTGATCAAGGTTCTTTTCTGCAGATCTTCCTTTGAAATAAAGGCTTTTGTTTGACGAGCTTCAACGATCGATTTGGCCACGTTTTCGCCTAATCCATCTAAGATGATAAATGGTGGAATCAACTTTGTTGGATCTTGAGGATGGATCGTAAATTCCGAGGCTTGAGAAAGTTCTAGATCCAGTGGTGCGATCTTATAGCCTCGACAATTCATTTCATACACAACTTCTAACGTTGAAACCAGATCATTTTCTTTAGAACTGACATCTTTCTTAAGATTAGGATCATTGAGACGTTGTTGAATGTTAAGCAAACGACTGCGTATGACACGGGTTGGTTTGACCATGGTTTCATATTCATAGGCTGAACACCTTAAGGTAAAGTAAACGGCATAATAATGCATCGGATAGTGAACTTTGAACCATGCGACACGGACAGCCATGATGACATAGGCTACCGCATGTGCCTTAGGAAATAAATATTTGATACGCTGACATGAATCAATATACCATTGGGGTACTTTATGATCATATAAGACGGATTTCTGTTCATCTTTAAGGCCTTTTCCTTTACGAACAGCTTCCATGATGTCAAAGGCAGTTTTTGAAGGTAAGCCTTTGTGGATCAGATAAAGCATGATATCATCGCGACAACCAATGACATCATCAAACGTCGTAACTCGACTTTCTATCGAATTTTTCGCATTGTTGAGCCAAACATCTGTTCCATGTGACAAACCTGAAATCTTGACCAAGTCAGAAAATTTGGTAGGTCTTGTTGAACCAAGGATTTGCCTGACAAAACCGGTTCCAAATTCTGGTAATCCAACAGCTCCCGTTTTCTCATCATATGTTTCATCCGCATGTAGTGCATGGATCGAATTAAACAAAGATATCGTTTCAGGATCATTCATAGGAATTGAATCCACTAGAACCCCAGTGATTCGTTCAAGCATTTTCATCGCAGAAGGATCAACATGTCCTAAAATATCTAATTTCAAGACATTATCATGAATATCTCCAAATTCAAAATGGGTAGTCAACCAATCCGCATTTAACTTATTGGCTGGATAATTGACAGGTGTAAAATCATGAACGTCCATATCTTGCGGAATGACGATGATCCCACCTGGATGTTGACCAGATGTACGTTTGACCCCTTCGCAACCTTTGGCTAAATAAGCACGATAGGCACTCTTAAAAGGTGTCGTGATGTTCATCTCTTCCATGTATCCTTTGACGTAACCAAAGGCTGTCTTTTCAGCGATGGTAGATATGGTTCCTGCTCGAAAGACATGTTTATCACCAAACAATACTTTGGTATACGCATGGGCAAATTCTTGATACTCTGAAGAGAAATTTAGATCGATGTCTGGTACTTTATCGCCTTCAAATCCTAAGAAGGTTTCAAAAGGTATGTCTTGTCCATCATGTTTCATCATAGCGTTGCATTTTGGGCAAAGTTTCTCAGGTAAGTCATAACCACTATCGATCGAGCCATCTGTAAAGAATTCAGAATGGTTACAGGATGCACACACATAATGCGCAGGCAAAGGATTGACTTCAGTGATCTTACTTAAGGTCGCAACGAGTGATGAGCCAACCGAACCGCGAGATCCTACGATATAACCATCATCTAAAGATTTCTTAACTAAAAGATGTGCGATATAGTAAATAACCGCAAAGCCATGGGTATTGATCGACTGTAGTTCTTTTTCGACGCGATCAGATACGATTTTAGGTAAAGGATTGCCATACATTTGAGTGGCATTCGAATAAACGACTTTTAGTAAGTTTTCTTCTGCATGTTCGATGCTTGGGGTATAGAGTTCATCTTTGATGGGATAAACAGGTTCACACCGATTGGCGATTAGATTCGTATTCAATACGACCAATTCGAAAGCTTTCTTTGCCCCAAGATATGAAAACTGATCCAACATATCATCTGTTGAACGAAAATGCTGATGGGGAGATGAGGATTTTAGCCTACGTTCTGAATTGTATAGATATAAAGGATGTCTACTCTTCCCTGTCCCTTTTGAGTTGATACAAATGTCTCTAAAGATCTTATCGCTGGGATTAAGATAATGGGCATCTCCTGTTGCGACTACAGGAATGTTTAATGCTTGTGCGCTTTCTATGATGTTTTGTAATATCGTTTTTAAGCGTTCTGTTGAAGGCACGACCCCATTTTCAATCATAGGTTGATAATTGCTTAACGGCTGTATTTCAACATAGTCATAGAATTTTAACGCTTCATTGAGTTCATTTTGATTTCGATTCATGGCGATCTCAAATATCTCACCATTAAAACAGGCTGAACCAATCAACAAATTATCGCGATAACGCTGCAGATCCGTTCTGGTCAATCGCGGTTCTACCGTTGATTCTTCATTTTTAGCATCGGCACTCATTCTTTCCGTATGGGCAATCGTGACCAACTTAAAGAGATCTTTTAGTCCATCTGCATTTTTGGCAATTAAAATGACATGTTTACCAATGGCTTTGGTGAAACTGCTTTCTTTGTTTAAACCATTTAGATCATCGGTAACCAAGCAAGATCTACTTTGTGCATCATCCAAGAGTTTCGCAAAGACATCTTTTAAGATCTCCGCATCATAATCGGCCCGATGTGCTGTCGCATCATCATAGTTGATCTTATAATGCTTGGCGATTGAACCTAAACGATAGGTTCGTTTATCATCCAGTAATAATTTTGATAATGCTAAAGTATCTATGACTGTATTGGTCAATCGTGGTTTGTTCGCTCTAACCATTGCTTCGTTGATGAAACCTATATCGAAGTTTGCATTATGCGCAACCAAGATCGCATTACCAAAAAAGTTTGTCCACGCCTCAAGATAAGTTTCTTCTTCTTGGGCTTGATCGACATCACTTTGTTTGATCCCTGTCTTATCAAGAATGAATGGACTTAGTTTGACATGTGCTTTAACAAACATCTGCATTCTTTCCAAAATCAATCCTTGTTTGACCTTTACAGCCCCGAATTCTATGATACGGTCATATTGATTGGATAAACCTGTGGTTTCCAAATCAAACAGTACATATTCAGAGTCTTGTAGATTCTGTTGATTGGGACTAGAAACTGCTGTTAAAACATCTTCCGACATGCTCATTTCACATCCATAGATCATTTTAAATTTACGATTGGGATATTGTTTAAGCAGTGCTTTGACTTTACGCTGGGCTTTTGGGAAGGATTGAACTGTAAAGTGATCGGTTACCGCAAAAGCTTCATGACCCCATTTAAAGGCTTTATCTAGGTAAGATTCAACATCAGCAACCCCATCCATTTCAGACATTTTGGTATGCGAATGGAGTTCTACACGTTTTTGATCAGCAATATCTTCGATAAACATCCAATCATCGATCTCTTCAAACTGACGAAGACTAAAAATAAGTTCACTTTTGGTATCTGACTTAACATCTCCAAACAACAGAAGATGCTGACCAATGTTTAGTTTCCCGTATTTAATCCGATCTTCATTTTTTTCATTAAACACGATAAAGGTAATCGCATCTGTTTCATCGTGAATATATATGGTCATTCGTTGGACAGTATTGCCTTTGACCATTTGACTTTCAATATTAAAAATTCGACCTCGAATCTTGACTTCACGTTGTCCTTCATAAAGATCACTGATGGAATGGATCTGAGCCTCAACCATGGATTTGCGTTTATAGTTTGTTTGAACAGGTTCTTTCTTCTTTTCAATTATGACTTCAACATCCTCTACACTTATGATATTTTGTTTCTCGCGTTGTTTTACTAAGCACTTTAAATCAAGACCACAGTCTTTAAGTTCTTTTTGGAATTTAGAGATGATCGCCAGCAATTGGTCTTCTAGAGAAGCATTATCGATCATAAATAAGATCGCATCATTTTCCACCGACATCAAAATATCTTTAATAAACTCTTCACTTAGATGATGCATCAATACATATCTAATGTATTGAATCTGATCTTTTGTCTCTAGATCAATTTCTTCTACTTCAATGATCAAAGTTACTTTTGATTTAAGTCTCTCAGTTATTTTTTTATTCAAACGAGTAAATAGGGCGAAAGGCAAAGTCCTTTTTAATGAAAGCTTTAGTTCTAGCGTATTGGTTTTTAAATTGAGTACAGGGGGTGTATAAAGCGAGTCAATAAAAAACTCACGTTCAAACGTGTTGAAATCTAACTTATCGGCAATCGTAATAAAAGGTTGTTTATTCATGTGACAATGCAGCAATGATGGATTTGGCTGCGCGCTTTCCTGAAGACAAGGCATGGACGACTGTTTTGGGACCGGTGACGGCATCACCTGCAGCATAAACAAAAGGTACGGATGTTGCTTGTTGATCATCAACGATGATCTTGTTGTTTTCATCCATGTTTAAATCTTGGATGGCTTGTGCTTGATTACCTGAACCAATCGCCAAAACAAAGAGATCGGCTAAGAAAGCTTCTGTGCCTTCATCATCAACGATGATGCCGCGAGGATATTCTTTTGAAACTTCAAGCTTTGTTTTCTTACAATAAACGATAACTTGATCATAGAATGGGGTTATTTTTATAGGGTCTCTAAGTTCATGAACTCGAACACTATAGTTATGCAATTCTTCGATTTCAACTCTTCGAGCGGGCATCAAAGGAATTGTTCTACGATAAATAAGATCAACATTACGATTCATCAGCGCTGCACTTTTGGCGACATCCATCGCAACATTGCCACCCCCAATGATCAAAATATCTTTTACATTTTTAAAGGTGGATTCAAAGACATCGGTCCCATCATTGACGATCTTAAGGAAATATTCCCAACCAATGACTTTAGGATGCTCTGCCCCAACGGTATTTATCGTATTGATGTCAGGTGATCCAACTGCGATCATCAAGGCATCATACTTAATCAACAATTGTTCATATTCGACTTCATCTTTAATGGTTTGATTCAATAAAAATTCTACGCCCAGTTGTTTTAATTCATTGACACGTCGATCTAAAACTTTTCTAGGCAATCTATAGGTTGGTATCCCATATCTTAAGACACCTCCTATCTCATCATTTTTATCAAACACCGTTACTTTTAAACCGGCTTTTGCGCAATCTAGGGCACATGCCAAACCAGCTGGACCACTGCCGATGATGGCGATATGTCCTTGAGCTTGGGGGTGAACTTCAGCTGGCAATTCATACGTATCCGAAATATAACGTTCGAGTTTACCGATTTGAATAGGTTTACCTAGTTTATTGAAGACACAACTGCCTTGACACTGTATTTCTTGGTAGCACACTCTTCCACAGATTTCAGAGAAATCATTGAAAGAAGATGAGATGCCTTTTGCAGCATCTCCATTGCCTTGTAAGAAGGCTTGGATCATGCCAGGTATGTTCATATGGGCTACACAGCCATCGACACAGGGTTGGTGTTTACAATTCAAACAACGACGTGCTTCAAGCACAGCTTCATCATGGGTATAACCTTGTTGTTCAGGGAAATGAGAATCGCTCATCAACGAACCAACTTTTCTAAGGCTACTTTCGCAGCAGCTTGTTCCGCTCTTTTCTTAGAATTGCCATAACCTTTCCCAAACATCATCTTATCGATATAAACTGCCATCTCAAAGCGACGTTCATGTGAAGGTCCACTTTCAGAAACCAAGATATATTCGATTGAACGTTTATCATCTGCTTGCACAAATTCTTGTAGTCGTGTCTTATAGTCATCATTTTGATGTTTCTCAGAGAGTTCAATCTGATCGATGATGCTTTTAAGCAAGGAATCAATCGGTTCAAATCCAGAATCTAAATAAAGCGCTCCTAAGAAAGATTCAAACATATCTGCTACGATCGATGCTTTCTCAGTCCCATTTTCTCTGATCTCACCTTGACCTAAACGTAAGAATTGATTTAAACCTAAAACAATGGCCATATTACATAAACTTGCCTCATTGACCAAAGACGCTCTCATCTTGGTCATTTGGCCTTCAGTTAAAGCAGGTTTACGATCATAAAGATATTTAGCACTCCACAACTGTAAGACCGCATCTCCGATGAATTCAAGGCGTTGGTTGTCTTCAAAATCTTCATTGGGGTTCTCATTTAGGTAAGAACTATGGATAAAAGCCCTTTGAATCAAGGTAAAATCATTCAGTTCGATGTGGTGGGCCAGTAGCCAATCGTGAAGGTTTTTCATGTCATTCATTATATCATTTTAATCTAACAGTTGGGTGCTGTGTTCAAGCAGACAGTCTTCGATCCAGGCTTTATACAGGGAATCTGCTTGATGAGCAATCATCATTTTAGCATCTCCTAACGCCGTTAAAAGGATGTTTTGATCTAAGACGACATTGGCAATTAAGAAACTGGGAATCCCGCTTTGTTTCAATCCAAAGATTTCTCCAGGGCCTCTTAATTCAAGATCTTTTTCAGCAATAATAAACCCATCTGTGGTTTCTAGTAACACTTGCATTCTTGCAAGGGCTGTTTCTTCTTCACTTTCCGTCAATAAGAAACAATATCCTTCATCTTTTCCACGCCCTACTCTTCCACGCAACTGATGAAGTTGACTCAAACCAAAACGATCTGCATCATAGATGACCATCACATTGGCTTTTAATACATTGACCCCAACTTCAATGACGGTCGTCGTTACTAAGACTTGAGTTTGTCCTGAGGTAAATCGCTTTAGAACCGTTTCTTTGGCTTCAGTGCTTAGTTTACCATGTAGGGTATCTATGACTATTTCTGGACTTAAAAGCTTTCTGAGGGTCTTGTATACGCTATTGACATCGTTTAGTTCTAGTTCATTGTCAGAATCTATCGCAGGACAGACCACATAGATCTGTTGATCCTTTTGTAGGAAACTCTTTAGTTGTGGAATCAAGCCTTTCAGATCTAGATCATTGATCAATTGTGTATGTATTTTCTGTCGAGATTGATGGTATTGATCGATGGTTGAGATTTCAAGATCTCCAAACAAGACATTGGCCATGGTTCTTGGGATGGGTGTCGCACTCATCAATAAGAAATCGACCTTCTCCCCTTTTGAGCTCAACAAGCGTCTTTGATTGACCCCAAAGCGATGTTGTTCATCCGCAACCACCAACCCACAATTAGCAAATTTCACATCTTCAGATATCAACGCATGGGTTCCCACTAAAACATCGATCTCATGATGAGCCAATTTTTCTAGGATGTCCTTTTTGATCTTTGCCGGCATAGATGCGGTCAACAGCTCAATACGAATCGATTCTGGCAAATACGTTTTTAAAGTGACGTAATGTTGCTTAGCTAAGATTTCAGTTGGAACTAAGACTGCACTTTGAAAATGAGCCAAATGGGTCGCATAAATGGCTAAGGCAGCGATGACTGTCTTTCCACTACCGACATCCCCTTGTAGTAAACGATACATACGCTTAGTCGATTGTAAGTCATTAAGGATCTCGTTTAGTACTTTAGATTGAGCATCGGTCAATGTAAAAGGTAGATGAGGCATCCAGTGTTCAATTGTCCTACGATCAAACAACTTCATTTTTCCGGCTTGAACTTCACTATTTTCATGTCGATCAAATTGAAGTTTGGTTTGAAATCTTAAAAATTCTTCATACTTTAAAGTACGAACAGCTTGTTTGAGTTCTTCAAAGCCACTGGGTTGATGGATCCATTTTAAAGCTTGTTTGATCGATAAGAGTTTATATTTGGTTTTTAAATCGATAGGAAATTCTTCGATGAATGCAAGATCACGTAAAGGGAGTGCTTTATCGATCACTTTCTGTAAATCCAACTGCGTCAAATCACGTGTTATCCGATAAACAGGATGAATCCCAATCAAGGTAGATAAGGGTTGACCTTTATACTGTAAAGCAGTGATCGAGTGTTCTCCATCATAACGTCCAAAGATGGTGATGATGCCTTTCATATTAGAGATCCAAGGTCGATTGAAGATGGTCACATTGAATAATCCATTTCGACTTTGAAACATAAATCTTGAAACACTCAGCTTTCCTTTGATTCGATTGGTTCTAACGGGGTATATGATTTGTCCTTCAATCGAAATTCTTTCGCCTTTTTTCCATTGATCAAAAGGAAGATCTTCAATGGTTTCATAACGCGAAGGATAATGACGCAATAAATCTTCCAACGAATCCAGTTGGGCCATATGAAGTTTCTCGATCATTTTAGAGCTTAAACGAAGAACATTTAGATTTCCCATAAAAGAAAAGGGCTAAAGCCCTTATTCAACACCGATAATATAGGAGTACACCGGTTGATGTCCTTTGTGGACATCCACTTCGCAGGCATCGAAATGCTCCGTTATGTAGGTTTCCAAATCTGCTTGCTCATCTTCATCGACATCTTCACCGACGATCAATGTGATCAGACCATCTTCTGCCGTCACTAAGTTTTCAAGTAAAGCTTGAACTGCCTGCATTCTTGATGGTACGGATACAACGATGGTTTTATCATGAATGCCCATATAATCATTCTCATTGATGTTCATTCCATCAATCGTACTGTCTTTAATGGCATATGTAACCAGTCCAGTTTTAACATGTTTAAAGGCTTCTGTCATTTCAGACAAGTTTTCTTGGACATCAACTTGTGGATTAAACATGACACAAGCACTGAGGCCTTGAGGGATACTCTTGGTAGGGATGACATGGACATCGACTTCATCCATTAATGATTCTGCTTGTTGAGCAGCAAGGATGATGTTGGAATTGTTAGGTAAGATAAAGATATGTTCAGCATTTAAGGATTTGATGGCTTCAACAAAATCTTCGGTAGCTGGATTCATTGTCTGACCGCCACTGATGACCAAATCAACCCTATAATCATCTTTAAAGAGTCGAGTTAATCCTTCACCAGATGCTACAGCGATCAAAGCATATTTTTTCTTCTGTTGTGGTTCTGCAACAAAAGTTGCGGCATGTTCATGCTGAAGCTGCATGTTATCAGATTTGATTTTTAAGAGTTCTCCATAAGCTTGACCTAAATTCAAGACATCCCCAGGACTTAAAGTATGAACATGGATCTTGACGATTTCTTCATCTTGAACAACGACGATAGAATTACCCAAATCGGATAATTGTTCGCGTAAGTGATTTTCTGAAAAATCTGGGATGACTTCAGCATTGAGCTTTATGATGAGTTCTGTACAATAACCAAATTCATCGTTTTCAAGTTGTGATTGAACACCAGCGATTTCACCTGTGTCTTCAACCAACTCGATTGGAATGCCACTTAATTCTGAGAAAAATCCCTCTAAAATAACAACAAAGCCTGCACCGCCACTATCGACGACACCGACTTCTTTCAGTACTGGTAATAAATTAGGTGTATTTTCTAAAGAAATCTTCGCTCTTTTGATCATGAAATCTAATACTGCGATGATGTTTTTTGAATGTTGTTCTTCAACAAAAGCCAAGGTATCATGGGCACTTTCCCGCAAGACCGTTAAGATTGTTCCTTCAACAGGACGCATAACAGCTTTGTAGGCAACTTCTGTGCCTCTAACAAATGCCAATGCGATATCCTTGGCATCCAGGTCATTCTTGCCTTCTACGCTTTGATAGAATCCTCTAAAGATCTGCGATAGGATGACTCCAGAATTACCTCTGGCTCCCATTAAAAGACCTTTGGATAAGGTCTTCGCGATTTCTCCGATATGCGTACTTGGATGTGCTTGAGCTTCTTTGACCCCTGAACTAAAGGTCAGGTTCATATTGGTGCCTGTGTCTCCATCAGGTACAGGGAATACATTTAAAGCATCAATTTCTCGATGATGATTACTAAGATTGTTGGCCCCGCTGACCAACATTGCTTTGAATTTATTACCGTTTAGTTTTTCCATGGTTTATGAGATAACTCGTACTCCTTGGACATAAACATTGACCGCTTTGAATTTAACTTCAAGTGTCTTTTCCAGTTGGTATTTAACTTTCTTTTGAACTTCATAAACGACTTCGGTGATTTTTACGCCGTAGCCTACGATGATGTATAGATCCAATTCAAGTTGTTTATCAGGGGCATCTTTGACAACGATCCCTTTTGCGTAATTTTCTTTACGTAAGAGTTCAGCCAAACCGTCTTTCAATAACTTTTGTGAGGCCATTCCGACAACGCCGTAGCTTTCCGTCACAATACCGCCCGCTAATGTAGCGATGGCATCTTCGGATATTTTAATATTCCCCAACTCAGTTTCTTTGTGTATGGACATAATAACGCTCCTTAGCCTTATGTATAATATAGCATAATCCTCACGATGTAAATATCAATGCGTTGGGCAATCTGCTTTGACAAGACTAAAACTGATGTCTGCGATATAGAAACAACTGTTCTTTTCATTGGTGATTTTAACGACTTGGAGGTACTTATCAAGGGCAGTTAGGGCTGAAAGTGGGGCAAAAACCTGATTTCCTTCCTGCATCATCAAGCGCATCTGAGCTTCATTGAAGGCATTCTTTTCCTTATGTATCTCAGAAATATTCACCAAAATTTCATCATTTAGTGTGCTTAAGATGTGAGCCAAAGCAGAAATTTCAGTTGAATCGCTCATCCCAACGACTAAAGGCAAATCCAGATTCAACAGTAAACGAGCCGCTGTCATTTCGATAAATTCACCACGATCCGTTAAAAGAATCATACCGCTTTCCAAAATAACCAATGCGACTCCCCTTTTCTCAGTCAGTTCGATATGTAGCGTATTGCTGCTTTCTAAAGTAATCTTGCCTTGATCCACCAAATCGATCTGATTTAGCATCGTATTTAGATGAACCAAATCTAAGGTATAAATAGGATCGTTGACATCTATCTTTAAGATGTTGATCAATTCTTTTTTACCTAAAATACCATTACCTGAAATCTCGATCCTATTAAGCGTACTCATGGGTGAAACAAAATATACATAAGATAAAAAGACCAAAGCAAAGGTCAACATAAAGACACCCAATCGTTTGAGCCATTTATTCTTACGCAACATTCTTTGAGTTTTTTTGCGTTGTTGAATCAAGGAATCGACTGAATCGACTTGAGGACCACCTAGCACGGTGCTTGATGGTGAATCCAGTCGTTCAAAAGGTGTCAGTCTATCTTTTCCCATACACCAGTTCATTGATCCATCGAATCATATCTTCAGCCGCATTCGCTTTAGCCAAGTTTTTAGAATTGCTTCTCATGGCTTTAAGTCGTTCTGGGTTCGATATTAGGCTCTTCACACGTTCAAACAGTGCATCAGCATTTAGATCCTTCTCTTGGATCAATTCACTTGCCTTGGCATCGAATAAGGCTTTGGCGTTGTGATATTGGTGATTGTTTGGAACATAAGGACTTGGGATGATGATTGAAGGAACTTCCAAGACAGTCAGTTCAGCAGCAGTCGTTGCTCCACCTCGACATACCATCAAATCAATTTGAGGCATCAAAGCCAATTGATCGACATAAGGTGTGACTACCACATGTTTCAGTGGTTTAACATCCTTGATGAATTCATCATAATGTTTCTTACCTGTGACATAGATGACTTGGATATTGGCTTGACTAAACATTTCAAGCGCTTCAGGCATTAACACATTGACTGATTCTGAACCAAGAGATCCCATGACGATCAGCACTGTCGGTAAGTGTGGATCTAGACCATAGGTTTCATGCATATTTAAAGTTGTTTGATGATGTTTGATTTCATAAGTTCTAGGATTGCCTAAGAGTCTTGTTTTTTCCTTTGGGAAAACAGAAAGATTGGCCTCATAGGCACATACGATTGCATCGACTTTGCCCATTACTACGCGATTGGCTTTTCCAACCACAGAGTTCTGTTCATGAAGCATCGTTTTTATTTTTAAGGTAAATGCAGCCTGTAGGACAGGTACACAAACATAACCACCAAATCCAATGACGATGTCTGGTTTTCTTTGTCTTAAAAGATCAAGTGCTAAGGATCGACTTTTCATGAGGGCATTCAACGCCGCAAATTTCGCTAAAAAAGATCCATTGAAACCTTTCGCAGGCAAACCAATGAAATCAAAGCCCAAGGCGGGAATCTCCGTGGCTTCCATACGATCATTATTCCCAATAAAGAAAACTTCATGGGTTGGATCTTGATCTAGTAAGGCATGAACCAAAGATACTGCAGGATAAATATGTCCACCGGTTCCACCGGTTACGATACAAATTTTCATGGTGATCTCCTGTAGGGATTATACCAAAAATGAACTCAAACTTCGAGGGCTTAATGATACAATAGACCTATGATAAACTACAAATGTCTCGTGTTGGACCATGATGATACCATCTTTGATTCCACCAGAACTGTTCATTATCCAGCTTTCATCGAAACATTAACGGCTCTTAGACCAGATAAAAAAGACCTTTCTTTTGATGAATTCATTGAAATGTGTCATACCCATGGTTTTGAAAAGATATGTGATGATATCTATCATTTTGATGATCAAGAATTAAAGATTGAATATGATATCTGGAAGACATACACTAAAAATACCATCCCAGAACCTTATGATGGGATCGTTGAGATCTTAAAAAAATATGTTGTCTTGGGTGGTAAGATCGTGGTTGTCTCACATTCGGAAAGTTCTGAAATCAAAAGAGATTATCTGACCCATTTTGGTTTCGAACCTGATCTGGTATTTGGTTGGGAATTGGGTTCAGATCAACGTAAACCAAATGCTTATCCTTTGCTTAAAACGTTTGAACTTTTAAATCTAAAACCAGAAGATTGTCTGGTTTTAGATGACATGCGTTTAGGAAAAGAGATGGCTGATACATTAAATGTAGATTTTGTCTGTGCAGCTTGGGCTCATCGTAATGAGAGAATCCATAACGACATGAAAAAATCTTCCCCAGTCTACTTAGAAAATGTGGAAGATTTAGTTAAGATCATTTTTAGGTAATTATTGGATATTTGTTTCGTACTTCCATGAACCCATGCCACCGATATTAAATACATTCGTATAACCGATTTTACGCATCATACTGACCGCCGAGGAAGCTCTTGAACCACTGGCACAAACGATAAAAATAAGGTGATCCTGATTAGGACAAACTTGTTGAATGTCTTGGAGAAACTCTCCATAGATATCCACATTGATGCTTCCAATAATGTGTGCGTCATCGAATTCTTCTTTGGATCTAACATCGATGACGAGGATTGAAGGATCATTTTTTATTTGGTTGTAAGCTTGATCTTGACTTAAGTTAACACTACTAGATTGATAATTAGACATAAAAACCTCCACATTTGTTAAATGTCCAAACCATTTTAACACATGGAGGTTTGTTTTATCTACTTTTCGAAAAGTGAGTCTTGATGGAATATGCCTAAATGTTTATAAGCCTTTTCGGTGACCACTCGACCTCGTGGGGTACGATTGATGAATCCGATTTGTAATAAATAAGGTTCATAGACATCTTCTAAAGTCATGGTTTCTTCTTGGATAGAACTGGCTAAAGCTTCTAATCCAACAGGTCCGCCTTTGAATCTTTCGATGATGCCTTTTAGATAACGTAGATCGACTTCATCGAGTCCTAAAACATCGACTTTTAGTTTATCGAGTGAACTTTTTGCGATATCTAAAGTTATTTGTCCTTGGTGTTGAACTTGAGCGAAATCTCGAACACGTCTGAACAATCGATTGGCGACACGCGGTGTTCCACGACTTCTTTGGGCCAATTCCTGAACAGCTCCTTCTTCGATCGGTGATTGTAAAACACGAGAAGTACGACGAATGATTTGAGCCAATTCATCGATACTGTAATAGTCTAATTTAGATACGATTCCGAAACGATCGCGTAAAGGTGCAGTTAGATCCCCTGCTCTGGTGGTCGCACCAACCAAGGTAAAAGGCGGAAGATCCAAACGAATCGATCTTACTGAAGCTTCTTTACCGACGATGATGTCGATCACATAGTCTTCCATGGCTGGATACAAGACTTCCTCAACGACTTTTGGTAAGCGATGGATCTCATCGATAAACAAGACATCACCTGCTTCTAGAGTGCTTAAAATGGCGGCTAAATCACCACTGCGTTCAATGGATGGACCACTGGTAATTTTGATATGTGAGTGTAGTTCGGTCGCTAAAATATGGGCTAAGGTTGTTTTTCCTAGACCTGGAGGACCATATAAAAGAACATGATCTAAAGCTTCATGTCGTTGATTGGCGGCTTGTATAAACACTTTCAAATTTTCTTTGATGTGGGTTTGACCGACATATTCATCCAAAGTAGTGGGTCTTAAACTCAATTCCTCTTCTTCGGGTTCGATTTCAGCAGAGATGATTCTTTCCATTTATTTACCTTTACGGGCCAAAAGCTGTAATGCTTGACGCATATAGTCTTCTGTTTCTAGATTCTGTTGGGTATTGAGTTCTTTTAGGATGCCCTGTAATTCAGCATTTTTATACCCCAAAGCTTTAAGACCTTCTAAAGCATCTTTGATTTTATCATTGATACCTACTTCTTTGTTGGCAACTGACACTAATTTTCCTTTAAGATCCAAAATGATTTGTGAAGCAGTTTTGGCGCCTATTCCTGGATTTTGTTTGAGGGCTGCCACATCTGCTTGTTCAATGGCCATGACCAATCGATCATAGGATGAATAAGTCAACATCCCATTGGCAGTCTTACAGCCTAAACCTTTGACACTGATGAGTTTTTCAAACAGATCGAGTTCTTTGGATTCTAAAAATCCATATAGATTATGATCATCTTCTCTGATGAGATGATAGGTATATAAAAAAACCGGTTCATTTAAATGAACTTTCTCTGGATGATTAAAATACACCTTGTATCCGATCCCATATACGTCAATGGTGATGAAATCAGGATTGATGCTATAAATAGTCCCTTTGATGAATGCAATCATGACAACATTATAACACAATAAAAAACTCCGATTTTACTCAGAGTTAGTCAAGATATACAAATTGTAAGTCTTTGATATAAACCAGATCGCCATCTTTTGCCCCAGCTTTACGCAAAGCTACATCGACCCCTAGTAATTTTAAACGTCGAGCGAATCGAACTGAGCCTGCATCAGATTTGATGTCAGACATTGCGAATGCTCTTTCAAGGTCATCGCCTTTTAAAATCCAAGTATGATCATCCATTTTTTGGATGGTGAATGGAACCTGTTCAACAAACTTATAGACCATTTCATCACGTTGAGTTTCATTTAAAATGAACTCTGGTGTGGCTTTAAGCAACTTAGACACTTCGTATAATACAGGTTGGACACCTTCTTGGATCAGAGTGACTGTTTCAAAGATCTCTAAATCTGGATAAGCCTTCTTAAATCTTTTTAGGTTAGCTTTGGCTGCGGGCAGATCCATTTTATTGGCGACCACAACTTGAGGTCTTTCCGTCAAACGAAGCTGATACTGCTTGAGTTCATCGTTGATGACTTGATAATCGTTGAGTGGATCTCTTCCATCTTCAGCGCCCATATCGATGATGTGGATCAAAACTCGGCAACGTTCGATATGACGCAAGAACATATGACCTAATCCTTTACCTTGATGTGCACCTTCGATCAGCCCTGGCAAATCTGCTAAGACGAAGGAATCTCCTTCTGACACTTGTACAACTCCAAGATTGGGAACTAAGGTCGTAAACGGATAAGCTGCGATTTCTGGTGTCGCTTTCGAAACGACCGATAAAAATGTAGATTTACCAACTGAAGGATACCCGATCAAACCGGCATCAGCCAATAGTTTAAGTTCTAGTGACAATTCTTTTTCTTCACCAGGTTCACCCTTTTCACAATAATCAGGGGCTGGATTACGACTGGTCTTGAAGTGAAAATTACCTCGTCCTCCACGTCCTCCCTGAGCAACCACGACTTTTTGATCGATCCTTACTAAATCAGCGACAATAACATCGTTTTTGATGTCTTTGATGATGGTTCCTAATGGAACTCTTACGACATAGTCTTGACCTTGTGCTCCATGAAACTTCTTATTGGAGCCATTGCCGCCACTTGGTGCTTCAATGAGCTTATTGAATCGCAAGTCTAAAAGCGTGGATTTATTGGTATCGACTTCAAAAATGATGCTTCCACCATCTCCTCCGTCTCCTCCATAAGGTCCACCTAATGGCTCATACTTTTCACGACGAAATGAGGTCATCCCATTGCCGCCTGTTCCTGCTTTAACTTTTATTTTTACGCGATCTATAAACATTTTTTTCCTTTAAAAAAATCCCGTTAGGGATTTTTATGCTTGTGGGTAGACGGAAACTTTGGTTCTGACTTTTCCTAAGCGTTCAAATTTAACCACGCCGGAAATGGTGGCAAACAAGGTGTCATCCTTGCCTCTGCCAACGTTTGTACCCGGATGGATTTTTGTCCCTCTTTGACGATAAATGATAGAACCTGCGCTTGCATATTGGCCATCTGCTAATTTGGCTCCGAGACGTTTAGACTGAGAGTCACGGCCGTTACGGGAAGAACCAACCCCTTTTTTAGAAGCGAAGAGCTGAATATTTAAGATGAATTTCATAATTGCACCTCCTGAATGTGTACGTACTTGCCTTGAGTTTCTTCAAGGGTCTTTAATTGGATCAACACTGCTTTGAGGATGTGTTGAACATCCCTATTCTTTCCTTCTTTGACAATGATGTCAATGACAGGATCATTCCCTTTCGTCAATTTGAGTTCACATGCATCGTGGACCAGAATATCCAAGGCATTTAAAGCACCTGTGGTGATGCTGCTGACCGAAGCACACACAAGATCTTCTCCCTTAGAAGCTGATTGTGCGTGACCTGTAACAGTCATTCTGACGATGTGTTCATCTTTGAACGAAACAGAGATTTTGACCATAGATTAACCTTCGATGGTTTCTATGATCAACTTGGTATACGGTTGACGGTGACCTTGTTTACGACGGGTCGAACCTTTTTTAGGTTTGTACTTGATGATGATGATTTTCTTGGCTTTGCCTTGTTTTTCAACTTTAGCTGTAACTGTGGCACCTTTGACATAGGGTGTACCTACTTTGGTGGTCTTGTCTGAGACAACGAGCACCTTGTCAAATGTAACGACATCGCCTGATACGACCTCTAACTTCTCAACATAGATCGGCATTCCGATTTCTACTTTGAGTTGTTTTCCGCCGGTTTCGATAACTGCGTACATAATGTTCCTCCTTTTCTTGGTGTGAGACTCGCTAAATCGGGTGGTACTACTGTACACTTAGACCCTTATCATGCGGTTGCATCCCAAAAAAGGGATAACAACGTAGTCAGTTTAGCATATCTACAACAATCCGTCAATGAAATAGTACAGACCTCGGATCACAACTGGAATAAGTAAAGCAGGCAGTAAATTGGCCACTTTAAACTTTGTTGAACCGATCATATTGAAGCCAAGTGCCATGATACAAATCGACCCTACGGCCGATAAATCGGATAATAAACTGGGAATTTCCATAAGTATTGGTTGTATAAAAACCGATAAGATTGTCAATGTTCCCTGATATAAAACAACCGGTATCGCAGAAAAGATGACTCCGATCCCAAATGTTGAGGCAAAGATGATCGATGAGATGAAGTCCAAAAGAGATTTCGCATATAAAGTCGTTTCATTTTGATTAAGGCCTGATTCCATAGAACCAATGATGGCCATCGCCCCTACCGCAAACAAGAGACTTGCGGAAACCAAACCTTGGGCGAATTTCCCATTAGAACCTTTCGCATATTTACGTTCAATGACCATCCCAAAACGATTGATATGACCATCCAGATCCCATAATTCACCTAAAAAAGTTCCAAAGGCAACTGAAACAATCAAGATCAAAATATCGATTGAGTCTTGATTTCCATAATTGATGACACCTTTTAAACCCAACACGACGATGATCAATCCTATCGCCATCATGATTTTATCGCTGATTGTTTTAAAAACACTCTTTTGTAGAAAGAGTCCTATGAATCCACCGATGATGATGGCAATGCCGTTGACAATTGTTCCGTTCATATTTTACCTGTTGAAGATTGGAGCTTCTACCTTCATGGTTCCCTTTCCATTTTTTACTGTTTCTACTAAAACCGTATTGGCACTATGATCTTGATCATGATGAATGAATTGACAGCGCTTGACTGTTAATTTATGCTCATAAGCTAAAATCAGCCAATCATGAAAACGTTCAACAGGTATGATTATAACCAATCTTCCCTTATCCTTCAACAATCTCGTGCTATGAATCGCTAAATCTTCTAATGTTAACTCTAAATCAAAGCGAGCATGAGCCTGTTGTACGCTCATGATTCGTTCTTTTTTAAAGTAAGGAGGATTACAGACCAACACATCAAAGACATCATCAGGGGTATCTTGAAGTCTTGTATGGATAAATTCTAGATTATCCAGAGAGTTAAGTTTAGCATTGGATTTAGCTAGATCGATTGCAGATGAATTAATGTCGATTCCCATGACTTGGTTCTTTGTATGCTGAGCTGCAACCAAACTTAAGACCCCATTATTACACCCCACATCCAATACACGATCATGTTTACGGATCGCCATAAAGTTTGATAAATGAATACTGTCTGAAGTCATCTTAAAACTATCCTCATCTTGGATCAGTTTTAAGTTGGTATTAGGTATGTAATCAGTCATGAGTGCTTTTGGATTTCTTTGGAAGAGGTAAGTTGAACCAGAAAGTCGATCCTTCATTATATGTACTGGTTACGCCATACTCTACCCCATGGCTCTTTAATATGGCACTGGCAATCGATAAACCTAAACCTGTTCCCCCAATATTACGAGAATGATGTTTATCAATCTTATAGTAACGATCCCAAATATGGGGCAGATCTTCTTCTTTGATGCCTACCCCATGATCCATGACTTCAAAACGAATGAAGCTGTCTTCAAGTAAGATCTGTATGATCAAGGTCTTATCTTCCCCAACAAATTTGATCGCATTGGATAAATAGTTAAAGATGACCTGTTGAATCTTTGTTTTATCGGCATTGACCATCACCATTTCTGGCGTCAAAAATTCAATTTCTACCCCATTGGCAACAATCAAAGCTTCCATCAACTTTAAAATATGATTGGTTAAAGCCACAAGATCAAAATCTTCGCGATTGACACTTAAGACATTGGCTTGTAGTTGAGATAGTTGGGTCATGTCTTTGACCAAGGCATCCAAATGATCGACTTCACCTAAAATGATCTCCAAATTTTCTTCACGTTTGACTTTATTGTCTCCAGTTAGATCGCGAATCATTTCAGCGTAAGCTTTGATCATGGTCAATGGTGTTTTGATGTCATGGGAGACATTGGCAATCAGATCTCGCCTTAATTCATCCATCTTTTTAAGTTCTTGACCCGTATGATTTAAAGTATTGGCCAACTCTGTGATTTCTTCAAACTCTGAGGTTTCAAAATGAACATCATAATTGCCTTTGGCTAAACTCATGGCACTTTTCTTCATTAATACGATTGGACTAGATAAACGGCGTGCAATATAAAACGCCAATACTGTCGCCAACATAAAAACGAAGAAAGTAACATAGATGAATTGATCGGTCAATATTGAAATTGTTGAATCGATTGGATCTAATGGTGTATTTAAGAAAATATAGTAGTTTCCGAAATCACTGGCCACTTCTCTTCCGTAAACCAACATGTTTTGATCGATCATTGAATTCTCGATTTTGATGATCATTTCACCGTTAACAGATGCTTTTAATATATGGATGTATTCAGTGATCTTGGTTGGAGAAGCCATGGCTGATTCGTTAAGAACACAGCCTAAGCCTAAAGAATCGACTTGATACAACAAAACGCTCTTACTGTTATAGATCAAACCACAGACATTCTTTTTAACAGCTTCGATCTGAATGGACATGGAAAAATTATCCTGCTTGATCCCAGTTTCAACTTTATCTGCAACTTCTCTTACCTGATTGACTTTCATATCTTGGTAAGTTGCACTGAGCAACACGATTTGAAATAGCCATAACATAGCTAAAATACCCAAAGTCAGGGTTATGAAATAAATCCAGGTTCGGGTACGAATGTTATGCGAATTAAATTTCAAACTTATAGCCTACCCCTCTGACTGTTTTCACAAAATCGCGATAGTTTTTTAGACTGTGTCTTAACATTTTTATATGTGTATCGACAGTTCGATCATCCCCAAAGAATGTGTAATTCCAAACTTTTTCAAGCAATATTTCTCTAGATAAGGCAATATTCTTGTTTTTAATCAGATAAATGAGTAAATCAAATTCTTTGGGGGTCATATTGATTTTAACATCATCAATATATACATTTCGAGCTGCTTCATCGATCGATAATCCACTAAAAGAAACGATTTGATTGCTGCTTGTGGCATGGCGACTGATGACCACATGAATTCGAGCCATAAGTTCTTTTGGGCTAAAAGGTTTGACGACATAATCATCAACCCCTAAATCAAAGCCCAAAAGCTTATCATATTCTTCTTGTCTGGCAGAAAGAATGATGATGGGAAGATCTTTGATCTTCTTGATTTCTCGACAAGCGCTGAATCCATCGATCTTAGGCATCATAATGTCTAAGACGACCACATCATAATCATGATCAGTGATCATCGCAATGGCTTCTGCCCCGTTTTCAGCTTCATCCACTTCATGGTTATTGGCCAATGCGTATTCTTTTACGACTTTTCTGATGTTGATTTCATCGTCTACGATAAGGATCCTTGACATTTTTATTACCTCTTTTGTGGTTAAAATTAAATTCATCCTTGTTTATTTTTCTATTTTATCCAGTAAATCGATCTTCTTTATGAAGATGCTTCCTTCTTCTTCACAGATCCCTTCTATCATAACAAATAATCCCTTCACTAAACGATCATTGATTGAAGCATATAGATTAGGCATGAGTACTCCATTACACTCACTAGATTCATCACTAAGACTCAAGAAAGCCATCAGGTCACCTTTCTTGGTACGATGTTGCTTGATTCCTTTGATCATACAAATCAACTTTACAGATGATTTATTGGGTTGTAGGGAGATGATGTTGGATGAGATTTGATAGAGCTGTTTGATGTGAAAGAGTGGATGATCACTTAAATAGAAACCCAGAACCAATTTTTCTCGTTCAGCTTTTTCTAAAGGATCTTCTTTGACGATGATGATGTCTGGCGTCATAACGAGACCTAAATCAATGCGAGTCTGATCCTTGCCTTCGATCTTGACCAAATTTGCATATTGATATGCTTCATCCAAAGATGCCAATAAAGATTTTCGATTGAAGCCAAAATCATCAAATGCTCCTGCATCGATCAAAGCTTCTACACTGCTTCGACTAAAGCGACGTGTATTGATTCTCGCAATGAAATCATGGAAAGATTTAAACGGACCTAAGGAGCGTTCATTGAGGATCTCGCGACAAGCAGCCCCACCTACGCTTTTGATCAACAGTAAAGGTAAACGAATGCCTTTGGAACTCAATTCATAGATGTCTGTAGACTCATTGATGGATGGAGGTAATATTCTAACCTCATGGGCTTTACATTCTTCCAGATACTGACTTGTTTTCTGTTCAGATCCAATGACTGAACTCAATAGAGCTGCATAAAACATGGTTGGATAATTGGCTTTTAGATAAGCCATCTGATAAGAAATCATCGCATAGGCGACTGAATGTGATTTATTGAATCCGTAATTGGCAAACTTAAATACCAATTCATAGAGTTCATCAGCCAATGCTTGTGTATAACCTTTTTTTAAACAACCCTGAATGAATTCTTGTTTAAGTCGCATCAACTGTTCAGGATCCTTTTTACCCATGGCTTTGCGTAAAAGATCGGCTCTGCCTAAGGTAAATCCTGCCATTTTTTGGGCAACCTGCATGATTTGTTCCTGATAGATCAAGATCCCATAGGTATCTTCAACGATCACTTTAAGATCAGGATGCAGATAATGAATTGAAGATGCATTGTCTTTGGCTTTGATGTAGGTAGGGATATTTTCCATAGGACCAGGTCTAAACAAGGCAATGGTTGCGACAATGTCATCAAAACGCGTTGTTTTCATCTGGCGCAATAAATTCTTCATCCCATCTGATTCCAGTTGAAAGATCCCAACTGTATCCACTTTACGTACTAAATCTAGGGTCTTTTGATCATCAAGCGGGATCTTTAAGATTTCCAGATCGATTTGCAGATGTTTTTTGATCATCTTTACGACTTGATCGATGATGGTCAAATTACGTAAGCCTAAAAAGTCCATTTTGATCAGTCCTAAAACTTCCAGATATTCCATCGTATATTGAGTCGATACCATATCTGCTTCAACTTGAATCAAAGGCACGACTTCACTCAGATCCGTTCCTGATAAAACAATACCTGCCGCATGCGTGGATATATGTCTTGGTAGACCTTCTAATCCTCTGGCTAATTGATAGAGTTTGGTATATCGCAAATCAGAATCGATTAGGTTTCTAAATCGAGGACTGGTCTCATACGCATCCTTTAACGTGATTTTGAGCATAAAAGGAACTGCCTTTGATAAGATATCCATTTCTCTAACAGAAATCTCTAAAACACGCCCTACGTCTCTTAGGACCTGTTTTGCTGCTAATGTCCCAAAGGTTGAGATATGGGCGACATGGGCTTGACCATATTTCGCCAATACATAACGTATGACTTCATCTCTTCGATCATCGGGAAAATCAGTATCGATATCAGGCATCGAAATTCGTTCTGGATTAAGGAAACGTTCAAACAGCAGGTTAAATTTAATGGGATCGACATGGGTGATGCCTAAACAATAGGCGACCAAAGAACCGGCTGCACTACCCCTACCAGGTCCTACATAAATCCCGTTTTTCTTGGCGTATAAAATAAAGTCCCATACAATCAAGAAATAATCTTCATAATGCATCGATACGATGACATCTAATTCATCTTTTAATCGTTGTTTATATATGCTTGTAATATCATTGCCTAAACGTTTGTTTAAACCTTG